>JBGQKY010000008.1:0-31413 GCA_041499745.1 Gaiellaceae bacterium | reverse complement strand
CTCCGTCGCGCAGGCCACCGCGGCCGTGCTCGTCGAGGCCGCAGTGGCCGCCCCTCGACGCACACCGATCCCCGACGCCCGATTGGAGCTGGCCGAGGCGCGTACGGATCATCTGCTGACACTCGTCGACGACTGCGGCATCGTTCAGCATGCACGTGGAGCCATTCCGAACCGCTACACCGGCTATTGCGTCGACGACCTTGCCCGGCTCGTGGTCGTCGCACTCGAGCTCGAGAGCCGGACCGGCGACACGGTGTGGACGCCGGTCCTCTATCGATCGCTCGCATTTCTCTACGACGCAAGTGACGAGAACGGCGCGGGCATGCGCAACTTCATGAGCTACGACCGCCGCTGGCTCGACGAGCCGCATGTCGGCGACCACGTCGGCCGGTCGATCTGGGCGCTCGGAGACGTCCTCTCGACCGCGTGGTTGCCCGCGATCGTGGGTCCGTCGCAGCGGCTCCTCGCGACGCTCGTACGGTCGCTTCGAGGCGAGCTGTCGATCCGCACAGCGGCCTACGCGACCCTTGGTCTCGCGCGTCTCGACGCCGACCGCCTCGACGACGATGCGCGACACCTGCTCGAGCGCTGCGTGACACAGCTCGAGGCTGCCTACGAGACGAGCTCGGAAGACGGGTGGCGCTGGTTCGAGGACGCTCTCACCTACGACAACGCTCGCTTGCCGCACGCGCTGATCATCGGGGGGACGGCGCTCGGCCGTAAGGACCCGGTCAACGCCGGGTTGGAGTCGCTCGCCTGGCTCGGTGACGAATGCGGCCTGGCGGAGGGCCTCCTGCGGCTCCCCGGAAACGAAGGGCGCGGGCGACACGAACCCGCCCCTGGTGCCGGCGACGAGCAGCCGCTCGACGCATCGGCCTTCGTCGAGGCCGAGCTCGCTGCGTTCGCCGTCACCGGCGATCCCGAACACGGCGCCCGTGCGCAGCGCGCCTTCGAATGGTTTCTCGGACGCAACCGGCTCGGCCGGCCGCTCTACGACTTTGCAACGGGCGGCTGCTCCGACGGTCTGGGCGAGCTGGACGTGAACGCGAACGAAGGTGCCGAGTCGACGCTCGCGTTCCATCGCGCTCAGCTCGTACTCGACGCCGCGGGCCTGCCACGCGTTCTGCGCCGCGGGGTGGCCGTGAAGACCGCCGCATGACCAGGGCTCGGCGCGAGCTCTTCACGCGGCATCCCGGGAATCCTCTGCTCACGGCGGACGACTGGCCGACGCCGGTGAATACCGTCTTCAATCCCGCCGCGGCGGTTGTCGACGGCGAGACGGTACTGCTTGCCCGGGTCGAAGGGCTGACGGGAATCTCGCACCTCACCGCTGCGCACTCCGCAAACGGAGTGGACGGCTGGCGCATCGCGGCAGAGCCGCTTCTGGCGGCAGCCGCAGGGGTAGAGAGCGAGCAGTGGGGCTTCGAGGACGCGCGTGCCGTCTGGGTCGACGAGCTCGACCGCTTCGCGATCACTTGCACGGCGTATGGACCTGCAGGCCCGGCGGTGTATCTCGCGACGACGAAGGACTTCGTGTCCGTCGAACGGCACGGGATCGTCATGAGCCCCGACGACAAGAACGCGGTGCTGCTGCCCGAGCGGGTCGACGGCAGATGGATCCTGTTTCACCGGCCGACAACCGGCTTCGGCGTCAAGCATCCGGGCATCGCGCTCTCGCGGTCGCACGATCTCGTCAGCTGGAGCCCTCCGGAGGTCGTACTGAGGCCGCGCGCCGGTGCCTGGTGGGATTCCCTCCGGATCGGGCTCGGGCCCCCGCTGCTGAAGACCGAGCACGGCTGGCTGCTCGTCTACCACGGGGTCAAGGAAACCGTCGGCGGTGGAATCTACCGCGTTGGGCTCGCGCTCCTCGATCTGGAGGATCCGACGCGTGTGCTGCGCCGCGCTCCGGATTGGATCTTCGGCCCACAGGCGGGGTACGAGCGGCAGGGCGACGTGGTGAACGCGGTCTTCCCTTGCGGGCTGCTGCACGACAGCTCCACGGGCGAGCTTCGGATGTATTACGGAGCCGCGGACACGTCGATCTGCCTCGCGACCGCCCGGCTCGACGAGCTGCTCGAGTCGGTGCTCGCCGCGACTTAGTCGACGGCTGACGCGTCGAGCGGGAGCTCGACCCGGAATGCCGTACCGACCCCCACGACGCTCTCGAAACCGATCGTCCCGCCGTGGCCCTCGGCGATCGTCCTCGCGATCGACAGCCCGAGCCCGGTGCCCTGGATCGCGCGGTCCGTCGCGCCGCGGGCGCGAAAGAAGCGCTCGAAGAGCTGTTCCTGCTCGGCCGCGGGGATGCCGATCCCGGTGTCGCGCACCTCGAGTACTGCACGGCCGTCGCCATGCGCGAGCGACACCGTGACGGTGCCGCCCTCGGGCGTGAACTTGAGGGCGTTCGACACGAGGTTGTCGAGGAGCTGGGCGAGCCGGGCGCGATCGCCGCGGAGCAGCGGGAGCTCGTCGGCAGAGAGCTCGAGCCGGATCCGCTTGGCCGCGGCCGACGGGCGTGCCGACTCGACGCTCTCGTGCACGACCGTGGCCAGGTCGACGTCGTCGAAGATCAGCTCGAGCCTCCCGGCATCGGACTGCGCCACGAACAGGAGGTCGCCGACGAGGCCGAGCAGCCGCTCGCTGTTGCGGTCGACCGTCGCGAGATATCCACGCTGCTCCTCGTTCAGCTCGCCAGCGTCGCCGTCGAGCACGAGCTCGAGATACCCCTTGATCGAGGTCAGAGGCGTCCGCAGCTCGTGCGACACCGACGCGACGAACTCGTCCTTCATGGCATCGACCGCCCGCAGCCGCTCGACGTGCTCGCGCTCGCGCTCGAGCAGGCGCGCCGTTTCCGCCTCGGCGAGCTTCCGGTCGTTGACGTCCTCAATCTGCGCGACGAAGTAGAGCGGGACGTCACCCGCGTCGCGGACGAGCGAGATCGACAGCATCGCCCACAGGTAGGTGCCGTCCCCGCGCAGATAACGCTTCTCGTGCTTGTACGAGCGGCACTTCCCCTCGAGAAGGTCGCGCGCCCGGTCGATGCTGGCCTCCAGCTCGTCGAGATGGGCCAGGTCCTGGAACTTCAGCTCGAGCAGGTCCGGCTCGCTGTAGCCAAGGATCTGGCAGAGCGAGGCGTTCACCCGCAGCCAGCTCCCGTCGAGCCCCACGAGCGCCATGCCGATCGGCGCGTCGTCGAAGGCGCGCCGGAAGCGTTCCTCGGCCTCCTCGAGCGATCGCTGCGCATCCCTGCGCCCGGTGATGTTCTCGATGTGCGAGACGGTGTAGAGCGCCAGCCCGTCGGCGTCGTGCACGAGCGTCCTGCTGATGGCGACCCAGACGATCTGTCCGTCGGCCCGTACGTAGCGCTTCTCGATCCGGCTCGAGTCGTCTCCGCCGGCGTTGTGCCGGACCCAGTTCTCGTGGCTCGTGGCCCGGTCATCGGGATGCGTGATCTCCGCGAACGTGCGCGCGAGCAGCTCGTCCTTGCTGTAGCCGGTCAGCTCGCAGAGCGCGTCGTTGACGTCGAGCCAGCGGCCGTCCTGCGCGGTCAGCGCGACGCCGATCGGGGCGCTGTCGAACGCGGCCTGGAAGCGCGCGCTCGACAGCGCGGCAGCCTCCTCGGCCCGCTTGTGGATCGTCTGGTCGAGACACGACCCGACCCAGCCAGTCACCCGCCCGCCGTCGTCGCGCAGGGCCGAGGCGAAGCCCTGGATCCAGGAAACGGCCCCGTCGGGACGGAGGAACCGGTACTCCACGATCGAGTCGCGGCCCTTTCGGGACGCATCGGCCCACTCGCCGAGCGCGCGGTCCGCGTCTTCGGGGTGGATCGCGGCGGACCAGCCCTCGCCGAGCGCCTGTGCCGGCGTCAGCCCCGCAAGCTCGCACCAGCGCTCGTTGACATAGATACAGCTCCCGCCGGCGTCCGACACGAAGATCCCGAGGGGCGTGTGCGCGGCCAGTGCCCGGAAGATCGCCTCGCTCGAGTCGAGCGCGGCGGGGCCGCCCACAGGGAGGTCGGCCAGCGGCGAGGCAGCTGCGGTAGAGATCACCCATATGGCATCGTCGCCGGGAGCGCCGGGTGGCGTCACCCTGACGGGTTATTCGCATCACCCGAACACGAGGACGATTAGGGTCGGCCGGTGGAGTACGTCGTCGTGGGAGCCGGGGCGATCGGCGGGACGGTCGGTGCGCGGCTCGCCCGCGACGGGCACGACGTGCTGCTGTGCGACGCGGATCCCGAGCACGTCGCCGCCGTCAACGAGCACGGCCTTACGATCGAGGGGCCCGTCGAGCAGTTCACGGCCCGCGTTCCGGCGGTCTCGTCGAGCGAGCTTCCGGACGGTCTCGGCGCCGTACTCCTCGCAGTGAAGTCCCAGCACACCGACGCGGCGCTTGCTGCGATCGCTCCCCGTCTCGCACCGGACGGCTTCGTCGTCTCCCTCCAGAACGGCGTCAACGAGCCCGCGATCGCCGCCCGGGTCGGCGAGGAGCGGACCGTGGGCGCGTTCGTGAACTTTGGCGCCGACTACCTCGCCCCGGGCCGGATCTTCGTCGGCGGCAAGGGCGCGCTCTACGTCGGCGAGCTCGACGGCCACGACAGCGAGCGGGTTGCGCGGCTCGTGCGCGACCTTCCCGACGCGAAGAGCACCGGCAACATCCTCGGCTACCTCTGGGCGAAGGAGGCTTACGGTGCGATGTTGTTCGCGACCGCCGTCTCCGATCTCTCGATCGCGGACGCGCTCGCGGAGCCGCGCTACCGCACGCTCTTCGTGCGCCTGGCGCAGGAGGTTCTCGCCGTCGCGCCGGTCGCGCCCGAGCCGTTCGACGGCTTCGACCCCGACGACCTCGACGGGTCCGTCGACCGCCTCGTCGAGTTCAACCGGCGCTCCGCGAAAACGCACTCCGGCATCTACCGGGACCTTGCGGTGCGCAAGCGGAAAGCCGAGACGGCGATCCTCGAGGACCTGGAAGGGCCCCTCCTCGACCGCACGCTCGAGCTGATCCACCAGATCGAGGACGGTGGCCGCAGCTGCGAGGTGTCGAATCTCGAGCTGCTGGCCGCCTATGCGCGCCTCGAAGAATGGGGGCCGCGCCTGAACGCGGTGATTACCGTCCTGCCCCCGACCGGGCGCTCCGCCGACGGGCCGCTGCACGGTGTGCCGATAGCGGTGAAGGACAACATCGACATGCGCGGAGTCGTGACGACGAATGCCTCCACCGTCGGAGTGCCGCCACCGGCGACGCGTGACGCACCGGTTGTCGAACGCCTCCGGGACGCGGGTGCCGAGCTCCTGTGCAAGACGAACCTGCTGGAGTACGCAGCCGGCAGCATCAACGCGGCATACGGGATGACGTCCAACCCGCGCGACGAAAGCCGCACGTCGGGAGGGTCGAGCAGCGGTTCGGCCGCGCTCGTGGCCGCGGGCGTGTGCGATCTCGCGCTCGGCACCGACACGGGCGGCTCGATCCGGATCCCTGCGGCGTACTGCGGAATCGTCGGCTTCAAGCCGACCTTCGGCCTCGTCCCGGTGGAGGGCGTGTTCCCGCTCTCGAAATCGTGCGACCACGTCGGCACGCTCACGCGCACGGTCGCGCAGACGGCGGCGCTCCTCGGCGTGCTCGCCGGCCGGCGGTACGAGCTCCGCCCGGTCACCGGGCTGCGACTCGGCGTACTGCGGCGCCAGCTGGACGACCCCGACCTCGTGCCGTCGGTGTGCGACAGCGTGCACGACGCAATCGAACGGCTCGGCGCGGCGGGCTTCGAGGTCGTCGACGTGGAGATCCCGGTGCTCGACCTCGTCGACGAGACGCTCGGCGCGATCGTGCTGAGGGAGGCGTGGGACGTCCACCGGGACCTGTTCGAGCGGCAGTCGGGCGAGTACGGCCCCGGTACGCGTGCATTGCTCGAGCTCGGAGCGGGGATCGACGACGACACGTATCGCGGGGCGCTCGCCGTGCGGGAGCGGATCGCCGCCGGTTTCGCCGCGGTCTTCGAGCAGGTCGACTTGCTCGCGGGGCCGACGGTCGCGTATCCGGCGCCGAGGGAGGATCCGCCGTTCGGGACGCCGGAGGGGGACGTCGAGGGCCGCTACACCGGTCCGTACAACCTTGTGCGAAACCCCGCGGTGTCGTTGCCGTGCGGGCTCGTGGAGGGGAACCTGCCCGCCGGGCTGCAACTCGCCGCCGCGGTCGGCGACGACGAGCTTCTGCTTTCGGCGGCGCGCGTCTACGAGGAGGTTGGCGCATGAGGGTGCAGGACTGCAACTGGATGCAGCTCGAGGAGTACCTGCGCGGGGACGACCGGATCGTGCTGCCGCTCGGCTCGATCGAGCAGCACGCCTACCTCTCGCTCGGGGTGGACATGATCCTCTCCGAGCGCGTCTCGGTCGAGGCGGCCGAGCCGCTCGGCGTGCCGGTGATGCCGTCGCTTCCCTTTGGGATCACGCCGTATTTCGCCGCCTATCCCGGCAGCCCGTCGCTGAGCGTCGAGACCTACCAGGCGGTCGTCTGCGAGCTGCTCGACTCGCTGCACGATCAGGGCTTTCGTCGCTTCCTGCTCGTCAACGGCCACGGGGGAAACGACCCGGGCGGCACCGCAGGAGCGGAGTGGAACGGTGAGCATCCGGACGCTCAGGTCGTCTGGCACAACTGGTGGAACGGCCCGCGCACGTGGGAGGTCGTCCAGTCGATCGACGGCGACGCGAGCCACGCCTCCTGGCTGGAGAACTTCCCGTGGACGCGACTCGCGGCCGTCGTCCAGCCGTCCGAGCGCAAGCCGATGGCCGACATCTCGACGATGCGCACGCTGGATCCGGCGGACGTGCGCGAGCTGCTCGGCGACGGCTCGCTCGGCGGACTCTACGAACGTTCCGACGACGACGTGCTGCGCGTCTGGCAAGCGGGCGTCGCCGAAGTGCGCGACCTGATCGAGAACGGCTGGTCGGGTGCCGGGTCCTGACCTACGCGGCAGGACGGCGCTCGTCACCGGAACGGCGCACGGGATCGGCTCGGCGATCGTCGCGGCGCTCGTGCAGCACGGCGCGACCGTGCACGGGGTCGACAAGGACACGGTCGACGTCACGGACCGCGACCAGGTCGCGGCGCTCGTCGAGCGGATCGGCCCGGTCGACATCTTGGTCAACAACGCCGGCGGTGTTGTCGGCCAGGTCGGCCGCCCGCTCGAGGAGGTCTCGGACGACGACTGGCTGGCTGTCGTCGATGCGAATCTGAAGAGCACCTTTGTGTGTACCCGTGCGGTCGTTCCGGGCATGAAGTCCGCCGGCTACGGACGCATCGTCAACATCTCGTCGGGCGCAGGTCGCAGCGTCAGCCTCACTGGGATCCAGGCGTACGCGAGCGCGAAGGCGGGTCAGATCGGCTTCACGCGCCAGACCGCGCACGAGCTGGGGCCGTTCGGGATCACGGTGAACAGCATTGCGCCCGGCTTCGTGCTCTCGAATCCGACGAGCATCCGCCAGTGGGAGAGCTACGGCGAGGACGGGCAGCAAGCCATCCTCGGGAAGATCGCGACGAGGCGCCTCGGCGAGCCCGAGGACATCGCGAACGGCGTCCTCTTCTTCGTCGCTGAGGAGGCCTCGTGGGTGACGGGGCAGGTGATCTCGATCGATGGCGGCCACTCCATCTTTTGACGACGGGCCGCGCTATCTGCGCGAGCTGACGGAGTTCCTGAGCATCCCGAGTGTCAGCGGCGACCCGGCGCAGGTGCCTGCGATCCGGCAGGCGGCAGAGTGGGTTGCGTCGCAGCTCGGGTTTGCGCGCGGCCGCGTCGTCGTGACCGAGGGCCATCCCGTCGTCCTCGGCGAGTGGCTCGGGGCGCGCGGCGCGCCGACGATCCTCGTCTACGGCCACTACGACGTGCAGCCGCCCGGCGACGAGACCGACTGGGAGACACCGCCGTTCTCGCCGACCGTGCGCGGCGGCCGCATCTACGCCCGCGGTGCGACCGACGACAAGGGCCCGATGCTGGTGCCGCTCAAGGTTGCGGAGGCGTTCCTCGCGGCGGGCGGCGCGCTGCCGCTGAACGTCCGCTTCCTGTTCGAGGGCGAGGAGGAGATCGGCAGCCCCAGCCTCGCCGGTGTCCTGCGCGAGCACCGCGACGAGCTTGCAGCCGACCTCGTGGTCTCGGCCGACGGTGCGATGTGGCGCTCGTCCGAGCCTTCGATCGCGATCGCGGCGAAGGGCGTGCTGGCGCTCGACCTCGCCGTCACCGGTCCGGCCGCCGACCTTCACTCGGGCCGGCACGGTGGGGCGGTCCAGAATCCGCTCCACGCCCTGGTGCAGATCCTCGCCGCCCTCCACGAACCGGACGGCACCGTGGCCGTGGCCGGCTTCTACACCGACGTCCTGCCGCTCTCCGCCGCCGACCGTACGGCGCTCGCCCTCGTACCCTTCGACGAGGAGGCCTACCGCGCCGAGGTCGGGGTGCCGGCACTGCACGGCGAGCCGGGCTTCACGACGCTCGAGCGGCTCTGGACACGGCCGACGCTCGAGGTGAACGGCGTCGAGGGCGGCGGCCGGTTCACAGTGATTCCCGGCCGTGCCCGCGCACACGTCACCTGCCGGCTCGTGCCGGACCAGGAGCCCGGCGCGATCTTCGACGCCGTCGCAAGCCACGTGCTCGAGCATCTGCCGGCAGGAGTCGAGGTTGCCGTCGAGGCCCTGCCGGGGGCCGTCCCGGCCTACGCGATCGCGGCCGACCACGCGGCTGTCCGGGCCGCAACGAGCGCCCTGCGGACGGTGTATCCGGACCGGGAGACGCTGCTCGTGCGGATCGGCGGCACGCTCCCCGCCGCATCGCTCTTCCAGGAGATTCTGGGCCTGAAGACGCTTCTCTTCTCGTTCTCGACCAGCGACGAGCAGCTTCACGCGCCCAACGAGTTCTTCCGCCTGCGCCGTCTCGAGGAGGGCATGCGCGCCTGGGCCGAGCTCTGGCGGCTGCTGGCGCTGGACGAGACCCTGCTTTCTTTGGGATAGTCGTCCCACGACCGTCGTTCGGTCGCGACGGTCATCTCCCTCAAAGGAGTCCTCTGTGCATTCTCGCCGTAGAGCTATCGCATTTCTCGTGACGGCAGCCGCCGTCGCAGCCACCGGTACCGTCGCGGCACTCGCCGCGGGAACGGGCCACAGCTCGAGTGCGGCCACGCCGAAGCGGGGCGGTCACATCACGATCGCACGCATCGAGGACTCGATTTCCTTCGACAAGACCAACGTGTTCCAGAACGAGTCGATCTGGATCGCCGAGCAGATCAACGAGCCGCTCTACCTTGCCGGGAACGACGGGAAGACGCTCAGGCCGTGGCTCGCGACCGGCTACACCGCCTCGAAGGACGGAAAGACCTACACCTTCAAGCTCCGCCCCGGCGTCAAGTTCTCGAACGGCAAGGCGATGACGTCCGCTGACGTCAAGTTCTCGATCGAGGACGCGCAGGCCCAGAAGAAGGGCTGGGGCTACCTCGACGCGGCGATCAAGAGCATCGACGCACCCAACCCGAGCACGGTCGTCTTCCACCTCAAGTTCCAGTGGGCGCCGTTCCTTGCCGACATCGGCCTGTTCGCGAACGGGATCATCCCGAAGGACTTCGCCGGGCAGTCCCGGACAGCGTTCTACAAACACCCGATCGGCACCGGCCCCTTCATGTGGGACAAGCGCGTTGTCGGCCAGTCGGTGACGTTGAAGCGCAATCCGTTCTATTGGCAGAAGGGGAAGCCCTACCTCGACTCCGTCACCTGGACGTACGTGACCGACGAGAACACGCGAGAGCTGCAGCTGCGCGGCGGGCAGATCCAGATCGACGAGTTCCCGCCGTTCAACTCGATCACGAAGCTCCAGAACACGGGCGGCGTGACGATGTCGCTGTTCCCGTCCACGCGGACGGACTACCTCGACATCAACGAGTCCTACCCGCCGCTCGCCGACGTGCACGTGCGCCGCGCGATCTCGTACGCGATCGACCGCAAGGCGATCATCAAGTCGGTGCTGTTCGGTCACGGCCAGCCGGCGAACTCGTTCCTGCCGCCGCAGGTGCCGTTCTACGACGCGAGTACGCCCGGCCTGCAGTACGACATCGCGAAGGCGAAGGCCGAGCTCGCGAAGTCGAAGTTCAAGAAGGGCTTCAAGGTGACGCTGCTCGTCGGTGCCGGCGCGCAGGTCGACAACGCCACGGGACAAGTCCTGCAGGCGTCGCTGAAGCAGATCGGCATCGACGTGACCTTCAAGACCGAGGACACGAGCACCGCGTTCCAGAGCATCCAGACGCGCAAGTACCAGCTCGCCTTCAGCTACTGGACGATGGACATCGCCGACCCGGACGAGCTCGTGACCTTCTCCGTCGACCCGGCCGGCGGCGCCAGCTCGTTCTACACGGGCTACAACAACCCGACGGTGATCAGCCTCTCGCACCAGGCGCAGCGGCAGTCCGATCCCGAGAAGCGGGCGCAGCTGTACTCGAAGATCCAGAAGCTCGCGGCGCAGGATGCATTCCAGGGCTTCCTCTACTACTCGCCGTACCGGTGGGCGTACACGAGCAAGCTGCACGGCTTCCTCGTCCAGCCGCTCGGCAACTACCACCTGGAGGACGCCTGGCTCGGCTAGCAGCGTAGGTCATACGGGGAGCGGAGCATGAGCCTCTCGGGCTACGTCGTCCGCCGGCTGCTGCAGGCGGTGCCGGTGGCGCTCGGGGTAACGATCCTGGTCTTCTTGCTGATCCATCTCGTGCCGGGCGATCCGGCACGGACGATCCTCGGGAACCAGGCGACGGCCCCGCGCGTCGCGTTGCTCCGCCACGAGTGGGGGCTCGACCGCCCGCTTCCAGTGCAGTACGAGAAGTTCATGGGCCGGCTTGTGCACGGCGACCTCGGCTCGTCGCTCTTCTACGGTGTCAACGCGGGGCACCTCGTGCTGCAGCGGTTGCCGGTCACGCTCTGGCTGATCGGCCTCGGGGCGTTGTTCTCGTTGCTGCTCGCCGTGCCGCTCGCGGTGATCGCCGCAACGCATCGCGACAGGCTCGCGGACCACGTCGTCCGCGTCGTGCCGCTCGTCGGCCTCGGCTTCCCGGCCTTCTGGCTCGGGATCATGCTGCTGCTCGTCTTCGGGCTGAACCTCGGCCGGCTGTTTCCGGTCGGCGGGTACGGCGAGGGGTTCTTCGGCCACCTGCATTCGATGCTCCTGCCGGCGCTGACCGTCGCGCTCGGCATCTCGCCGATCCTCGTCCGCAGCCTGCGTGCGGGCCTGCTCGAGGTGCTCGAGTCCGACTACGTGACGACGGCGCGCTCGAAGGGACTGTCGGAGCGGCGCGTGCTCGTCCGCCATGCGCTCCGGAACGCCGCCGTCTCGACCGTGTCCGTGCTCGGCGTCAACATCGGCTTCCTCGTCGGCGGCACGCTGATAGTCGAGCGGGTCTACGCCTTGCCGGGCGTCGGCCTGCTGATGATCAACTCGATCTTCGAGCGCGACTTCCCGGTGGTGCAGGCCGTGACGCTCGTGTTCTCGCTGCTGGTGGTGCTCGTCTACCTGCTGACCGACATCGCGCATGCGCTCCTCGATCCGCGGGTTCGCTTCGAGTGATGGCCGTCGCTGCGGAGACCATCGCGGAGGCGACGCTGGCCGAGCACCGGCACGGCTTCCGTCGCCGTTGGTACCGCACGCCGAGCTTCGTCGCCGGGGTCTCGGTCCTCGGGACGATCCTGCTGCTCGCTGCTCTGGCACCGCTCGTCACGACCCACGACCCGACCCAGCAGGACCTCGTCAACACGCTCGCCGGTCCGTCCTCGACCCACTGGCTCGGCACCGACGATCTCGGCCGCGACGTCTGGTCGCGGCTCGTATACGGCGCGCGCACCGATCTCCGCGTCGCGTTCCTTGCGGTGCTGTTCCCGTTCGTGATCGGGACGACCATCGGTCTGCTCTCGGGCTACTACGGCCGTGTCGTCGACACGCTGACGAGCTGGCTCGTCAACGTCGTCGTCGCGTTCCCCTTCTACGTCCTGATCATCGCGCTCGTCTTCGTGCTCGGTTCCGGCACGCGGAACATCTACATCGCGATCACGATCGTCGGCTGGGTGTCGTACACGCGCATCGTGCGCGGCGAGGTGCTTGTCGCGAAGCGGCGCGAGTACGTGCTGGCAGCGCGCGCGGGAGGGCTGTCGGACGCCCGCATCCTCGTGCGCCACCTGCTTCCGAACGTGATCACGCAGGCGATCGTCTTCGCGATGTCGGACATCGTGCTCGACATCCTGGCGATCGTCACGCTCGGCTATCTCGGGCTCGGCGTGCAACCGCCGACGCCGGACTGGGGTCGGATGATCGCCGACGGGCAGGGGTATCTGACGACGAACTGGCAGCTCGCGACGTTTCCGGGGATCGCGGTCGTGGTCACCGCGCTCGGCCTGTCGCTGCTCGCCGACGGCCTCGCCGACCTGCTGAGGCCGGAATGAGCGCGCCGCTGCTCCGCGTCACCGACCTGCGCGTCGAGTTCCCCCTCGCGCGCGGCGTGCTGCATGCGGTCGACGGCGCGTCATTCGACGTGGACGCGGGCGAGGCGCTCGGGCTCGTCGGCGAGTCCGGCTCCGGAAAGACGATGGCGCTGCGCGCACTCGTCGGCCTTCTGCCGCGGACAGCTCGCATCGCCGGCGGCTCGGTCGAGTTCGACGGCGTCGATGTGCTGCGGATCGCCGAGGACGAGCGGCGGGCGCTGCGCGGCCGCTCGATCGCGATGATCTTTCAGGAGCCGATGACGGCGCTGAACCCGGTTATGCGTGTCGGCGAGCAGATCGGTGAAGGACCGCTCGTCCGGCTGGGATACGGCCGGCGCCGGGCACGCGAGCGTGCGCTCGAGCTCATGCGCCTGGTCGGCATCCCCGACCCCGAGCAGCGAGCCGGGGCGTACGCGCACGAGCTGTCGGGCGGGATGCGACAGCGCGTGATGATTGCGATCGCCCTCTCGATGGAGCCGAAGCTGATCCTCTGCGACGAGCCGACAACGGCGCTCGACGTTACGATCCAGGACCAGATCCTCAAGCTGCTGGCATCGCTCCGCGAGCGGCTCGGAGTCAGCATCGTCTTCGTTTCGCATGACCTCGCCGTGATCGCGCAGACCTGCCAGGGCGTCGCCGTGATGTACGCCGGCCAGGTGATCGAGACCGGCTCCGTCGAGACGGTGTTCCGCGAGCCGCGCCATCCGTACACGCTGAGCCTTCTGCGCTCGGTGCCCGACGTCGACGACGTGCGGGAGCTGCTCTCGACGATTCCAGGGGCACCGCCGGACCTTGCGGACCTCCCTCCCGGTTGTCGCTTTCATCCGCGCTGCCCGTTCGTGCAAGTCGACTGCGTCGATGGCGCGTTCCCGCTCCGGCCGCTAGGCGGCGGGCGCTCGACCGCGTGCATCCATCATGAGCTCGCAGCCGAAGACGCCCGTAGGGAGCCGGTGATCGCCGGTGGCTGAGCCGCTGCTCGAAGTGCGCGACCTCTCGATGCACTTCGAGCTCCGGGGCGGGCTCGCCCGGCGCCTGCGAAGGCAGCCGAACGCCGTCCTGCGCGCCGTCGACGGCGTCGATCTCGAGCTCGCACGGGGCGAGGCGCTCGGGCTCGTCGGCGAATCGGGCTGCGGCAAGTCGACGCTCGGCCGCTGCATCGTCGGCCTCTACACGCCCACCGGTGGCGAGATCCGGTACGAGGGAGCCGAGCTCCAGGAGAAGCGCGACCGCGCGACGCGCCGGCGGATCCAGATGGTGTTTCAGGACCCGTACTCGTCGCTCAATCCTCGGATGACCGTCAAGCAGATGTTGAGCGAGCTGCTTCGCGCGCACGATATGGTTCCGAAGGCGCAGATCGACGCGCGCTGCAGCGAGCTCCTCGATCTCGTCGGTCTCGGCGCACGGTCGCTCGATGCCTATCCGCGGCAGTTCTCCGGGGGCCAGCGCCAGCGTGTGAGCATCGCGCGTGCGCTCGCGCTCGAGCCCGAGCTGCTCGTCGCCGACGAGCCGGTCTCGGCGCTCGATGTCTCGGTGCAGGCGACGGTGCTGAACCTGCTCGAGGAGCTCCGGCAGAAGCTCGGGTTGACGCTGCTCCTGATCGCGCACAACATGGCGGTCGTGCGGCATGTTTGCGATCGGGTCGCCGTCATGTATCTCGGCCGGATCGTCGAGGCGGCGCCGACGGACGAGCTGTTCGCAAATGCACGGCACCCGTACACCCAGGGCCTGCTCCGCGCCGTCCCGAGGCTCGTCCCCGGCCGGGAATCGACGGCGGCCGCGGTCGTCGGCGACCCGCCGAGCCCGATCCGGCTGCCGAGCGGCTGCCGCTTTCATCCGCGCTGCCCGGTCGCGCAGGCCCCGCTCTGTGTCGACGCAGATCCCGCGCTCGGCGCAGGTCCCGGCCTCGCCGAGCACGTCGCCGCATGTCACTTCGCCTGGACCGCGAAGCCCGTGACGCACATCCCGGACGTCGAACGCGGAGTGCGGGAAGCCCGATGATCGAACGCCGCACGATCCGCTTCGACCACGAGCTGCTCGCGGAGCTCGAGCTCCCGTGCTTCGAGGCCACAGGCGAGAGCGGCGGCCCGCATCTCTGCCTGCTCGCCGGGATTCACGGCGGCGAGTACTCGTCGATCTCGGGGGTCGTTCGGTTCATGAACGCGCTCGATACGAGCGAGCTGTCCGGTCGGATCACGGCGGTCCCGATCGTGAGCATGCCGTCGTTCCGCGCTCGCACCGCGTTCGTGATGCCGCAGGACGGCAAGAACCTCAACCGCTGTTTTCCGGGGTCGCAGGACGGGACCTTCAGCGATGTGCTCGCGCGCCACGTGTTCGACGAGCTGATCGCCCCCAGCGACTTCCTGCTCGACCTTCACGGCGGCGACATGGTCGAGGCGCTCGAGCCGTTCTCGCTCTACGAGGCGTCACCGGTCGAAGAGCAGGCCCGTGGCCTCGCGATCGCGTTCGGCCTGCGGTATCTCGTCCGCTCCGCTCCCGCCAACGCGGCGATCAGCGGGACGACCACGAGCGCAGCCGCAGCCGCAGGTGTGCCGGCGGTGATCGCGGAGGTGGGCGGTTGCGGGCTGCTGGAGGAGGACGCGGTTCGGATGCACCTCGACGGGATCGGGAACGCGCTGCGACACCTCCGGATGTTGCCGGGCGACGTGACGCCGCCGCGCACGGATATGCGAAGCGTCGGCCGCTTCGTCTGGCTCCGCTGCGGAGCCGAGGGCTGGTGGGAGCCGGACGTCCGCGCCGGCGACGAGGTTCGCGCGGGCTCGAGCCTCGGGACTGTGCGGACGCTCTTCGGTGACGTTACCGAGCGCATCGTGGCTCCGGAGGACGGCGTCGTGCTCTTCCTGACGACGAGCCCCGCCGTCGGCGCCGACGGTCTCCTGCTCGGTCTCGGCGCCGAGATTGCGCCGGTGTAGCGCGACTCGCATGGGACCGAGGGGTGTGGGGCTGTCGGTGGGGCTGCTGTGGGGCGTCTCGGTGCAGCTGGTCGCTCAGGGCTCTTCGCGGCTTGCCGGCGGCGGGGTGTTTGCGTCCGGCGGTGGAGGGCGTGCGCTCTCGGCGGTGGGTGCGTTTGCGGCCGCGTTGGTTGTGCTCGTGTTCGGTGAGCTCGTGCGACGAGGCGTGGGATGGAGTCGGCGGCTCGTCGTCGGTCTCGGGCTCGCTCTCACAGTGTTGGGCGTTGCGTCCATCTACGGGACTGCCCGCGACATCGGCCGGGGGTTCTACTGGTCCGCTGTGCCGACTGCGATCTTGATCACGATCGCTCCGTTGATGGCGCTGTGGATGCACAGCGCCCGCTCGCGTAGTTGGTTTGGCTTCGTGACGAGCGATGTTGCGCGGCGCCGCCATGGCGGCGTTTGGGTCGCAACACTTGGCGTGATCGCCGTGGGGTCGGGGCTGCTCGTCGCCTACGCCGAAGCGCGTCATCGCTGAGCCGGCTGCGGCAAGGCGAGTGAAGATGACTGAGAGCGAGCTCTGGACTCGGGAGGTTGTCGGCGAGCTGCGGGCGTCGGGCTACGGTCCGCGCGCTTGGAAGTGGTTCATCGCGCGTTCGCTGGCGCGGGCGCGCGATGCCCGCCGGCACCGACCCGTTGCCCACCGCGAGATCCTCGTTCTCGCCGCGCTTGGACTCGCTGCCTGGCTTGTGCTCGCTCTCCTCGGGCGTCCGTGGCTTGCGCTCGCGGGGGCGGCGTGGTGGGCGCTGATCCTCTTGCTGGTCGACTGGCACCTCGGGATGTTGGAGGACGGAGCCGGCAGGCCGTTGGCCCGTTTGGGAGTGCCGAATCTGCTGACGCTGCTGCGCACAGCACTCGTGCCTGCGCTGCCTGTGCTGCCGCCGGCGCTCCTGCTCGTTGCCCTGCTCGTGAGCGGAATCGCCGATGTTCTCGACGGTGCGATTGCACGCGCGTTGGGTCAGGAGACGCGACTCGGCGCCTGGCTCGACGGAGGCGTTGACGGATTCGTGCTGGGCGCCGCCGCCGTCGGCGCGGGAGGGCTCGGCCTGTTGCCGTGGTGGACGGTCGCGATCGTGCTCGCACGGCACACGTTGCAGTGGGCCGTCGTGGCCACGGCTTTGTTCACGATCGCCGTGCTACCGGAGCGGCAGCGTGTCGTCGCGGGGAAGGCGCCCGGAGCCGTTCTCTTTGCCGGGCTCGTGCTCGCCTGTCTGCATCTCCCCGGCGCGAGCGCACTCGTCGTTGCGGGCTCGATCGGTGGGCTCACAACCTTCGGCTTGACGCTGGCCCGCGCGCGCCGCCAGCAGCTGCCGTAGATTCGGGGGATGCGTCGTCTGCTCTCGTCGGCGGTCGTGCTCGGTGGTGCGGCGACTGCATACCGGCTGCTCGTCCGTGGCGGCCTGACACTCGATCTGGGGCTTGGACGCTCGATCCAGCCGCTCGGTCCGGTGAGCCGCCACATCGCAGCCTCGCCGGAGGCAGTCTTCGATCTCATCGCAGCGCCCTATCTGGGGCGAACGCCACGTGCGCTCCAGCCGAAGCTGGAGGTCTGGGTGCGCGGAACGGACATGGTCCTGGCCGCCCACCACACGCCGGTGCGTCAGGCGATCGCCACGACCGTCGAGACAGTCCGCTTCGAGCGTCCGGCACGCGTCGAGTTCCGGCTCGTGCGCGGCCCCGTCCCACACCTGGCCGAGTCGTTCGCGCTCCGGCACGAAGAAGGAGGCACGGAAATCACCTGGGAGGGAGAGCTCGGCACCGATTTCTGGGCGATCGGGCGCTGGTGGGGACAGCAAGTCGCGCGTAAGTGGGAAGAGGTCGTGCGACAGTCGCTCGCGGCCGTCGCGGTGGAGGCCGAACGACGAGACCACAGCTGATCAGCGGTCAGCCGACGGTGGTCAGCCGCACTTGTTCGCGCCGGCGACGGCGAACGCGGATTTCGCGCGCCCGTCACTCAGGTAGCGCTTGAGAATCTTCACGAAGAGCGCGGGCTTGCCCTGATTCCATGCGGTGATGGCAGAGCCGACCTCGGCGATGTCCAAGCTCACGGCCGCGAGCGCGGCCGTGCCGGCGGCGGTCCTTCCAGGGATCTGCTTGAGAACGGCCTGCTCCTGGCTCTCGAGCGTCTTCGCCTTGACGGCGAAGCCGTACAACTGGGCGGCCGTGACCGGCGAGCCGAAGGCCTTCTTGGCCTTCGCGAGCCAGACCACGCAGACCTTGTTCGCCTGAACCGCCCACGCGCTTTGCTGCGAGGTGGACGTCGGCGCGGCTACGGCCGGCGTGGCAGCCGGGATCGCTGCACTGATCGCCACCGCTGCAAAGAGGAGAAGCCGCCCGCGCATGGAGACGATATCGGCGCTCGTCGAGGCCGGCGGAGCCTCGAATGGGTATACCTTCGCAAGTTTTCCGTGGCCGAGGCATCTCAGTCTCTGGGAGGCAATCAGACACGGCTTGGAGGCAGTAGTGAAACGCGATTTCTTCAAACGCTCGAATCTCAAGGCTTGGACGGCCGCGGCTGTCACCGCCGCGTTCTTCGTCCCGCTGGGTCTCTACGGCGCCCCGGCGCTCGCCAGGAGCGCTGCGTCCGCATCCCAGTACGAGTACTCGGGTTCGTCCCAGTACCAGTACAAGGTCAGGATCTGCCACCACACCCACTCGAAGAAGCATTCGTGGGTGCAGATCTCGGTGGGTGCGCCGGCCGCGAAAGCACATCTCCGGCGGCACCACGGCGACCAACTGGGCTCCTGCCCGTCTCCGCCGGCTCCGGTGACCACGACCACCGGTGGCGACCACGGCCAGAGTGGCGACCATGGCAAGGGTGACGACCATGGCAAGGGTGACGACCATGGCCAGAGTGGCGACCATGGCCAGAGTGGCGACCATGGCCAGAGTGGCGACCACGGCCAGAGTGGCGACCACGGCCAGAGTGGCGACCACGGCAACGGCAACGGTAAGGGCCACGGCAAGTAGCCGCAACCGTCAGGCTCGTGTCTGCGAGAGGGCCCCGCTTCGCGGGGCCCTCTCCGTTTCCGGGGCGGCCGCGGGAACGATGTGGCTACCGGCGCCGGCGATCGCGCAAGCACCGAGCGTGAGGCCGACGGCGAGGAGTGTCGCGCGTGCCGCCCGTCCGAGCGGACGGCAGGGGCGGAGCTCCGCCGTTGCAACGGCCGCGGCGCAGCAGAGCGCCGCGACGACGACTGCGGGCATCTCCCAGTCCCAGTCGAGCCCTGCGTGGACGAGGAAGGCCACGTAGGCACCGGCGGCAGTCGCTACGTGCGGGACGCGCCGCAGCGCGAGCGCGCGGTGCAGGGGCGCGAGGAGCATGGCGGCGAGGAGCACGAGCCCGAGCGGTCCGAGCTCAGCAAGCGTCTCGAGATAGAGCGAGTGGGCGTCGAGCGCGCCGCCGAGCTCGAGGGCCTTGCCGGAGCGGGCCCAGTAGAGCGCGAACGTACCTGCGCCCGTACCGAGGAGGGGGTGCACGAGGACCTCGTCGCGCCAGGCGACGTGGTAGTACGACGCACGGGGCTCCGCAGCGCCGGAGCGCGCGACGGCGATTGCGCCGCCGAGCGCGACGACGACAAGGGCGGCGAGGACGACCAGCCGGGCGCGGCGCCCGGCCGTCCGGGCAACGGGCAAATGGACTCGCCCGATCGTCACCGCCGTGAGCGCTGCACAGCCCACGGTCGCCGCTGCCACGGCTGCGCCGGAGACGCGGGGCTCGGGTACGTTGTCGGCGAGGCGGCTGTATGCGCCGATCGCGGCGGCGATCGCGGCGGCAGGGCCAATCGCCGCCAACGCTGCAAGGAGACGGACCGTCGCCGGAGTCAGCAGCGCGACGACGGCGAGGCCGACGCCCAGCGCGAGCATCGACGCGGTGCTCTGGCTGAGGAGGAGCGCGAGGGTGAGAGGGGGCACGGTCGCCGCGACGGCGGCCCGACGAGCACTCGACTCCGTGCAGGCGACGAGGCCGAGAGCGAGCAGCAGCCCGAGCGCGGCAAGGATCCCGACTGCGTTCGCGTAGCCGAGCGGCTGGTGTAGGAGGTACCCCTCGAACTCGTCGCTGTGTCGCGCGCCGAGGAGATAGCGGACGAGTCCATACAAGAGCAGCACCGAGATCGCGATGTGCGTTGCAGGCACGAGTAGCCGCTGCGCGTTGCGCCGCGCAAGTAAGAGGAGCGCGAGTACGACCGCGGCGTAGAGCAGCGTCCGCCGCGCTTCGAGCACGGACTGCGCCGCATCCGCCGACCAGAGTGCCGAGAGGATGGTCCAGAGCAAGAGCGCGCCCGCGGCGAGCGCCCACGACCACGCGCATCGCAGCGCACCCGCGTCGGCGGTCACGACGAGGGCCACGGCGCACGCCCAGGCCGCGAGCGCGCCCGCCCAGACCCAGGCGTCCGGCGAGAAGCCTCCCTGCACGACGCCGAGTGCCGGCACGAGAACGAGCGGGACCGCCGCGACAGCGCGTTGCACGCCGGTCATTCTTTCGCCCTCGTCGGCCAGGGGTAGGAGCTCAGTGCCCAAAGCGGACGGAGAGACTCGCCGTCCATGCGGAACGCGAATGCTGCCAGCCCAATCTGAACCGCATTGAACGCGAGCCAGTAGCCGATCACCCGAGCGGGATTCGTGAACAGGAGACCGTAGAGCGCGAACAGGTCGATGAGCGGTGCGACCATCGGAAGCAGAATCTGGAAGAGGAACATGTAAGGGAGCGCGCGCCTGCCGATCCGTCGTTGGCGTGGGTCGCGCGTGAGGACTGCGCGCTTGTGCTTCCAGACCGCCTGCATCGTCCAGTAGGACCAGCGATAACGTTGGCGCCAAAGGCTCGAAAGACTTGCGGGTGCCTCGGTCCAGGCGCGGGCGTCTTCGGCGTACACGACGCGGCGACCGGTGCGGCCGATGGCGAGCGTCAGATCGGCGTCCTCGGCGACGGTGTCGTCGGAAACGCCGCCGACCTCCAGCAGAACGTCGCGGCGGTACGCGCCGATCGCGCCCGGCACAGTCGGGTGCACTGAAGCATTTCGTACATGCGGCGATCGAGATTGAAGCCGGTGACGTATTTCGATGTGCTGCCAGCGCCCGAGGAGCCCTTGCCGGTTTCCCACCTTTGTGTTGCCTGAGACAGCGCCGACGCGAACGTCCGCGAGCGGTTGCACAAGCCGCCGGATTGTGTCGGGCTCGACCAACGTGTCGCCGTCCACCATCGCGACGACAGGCGCATAGTGGACGCGATGCCGACGTTCAGCGCCGACGCCTTGCCGCCGTTCTCCTTGCGGAAGACCCGGACCCGCGGCAGCGCCAGGCGCTCGACAGCCTCCGGCGTCCCGTCGTCGGAGCCGTCATCGACCACGGCGATCTCGAGCTCGGGGTAGTCGCTGCTCGCCAGCGAGCGGACCGCCGCCTCGATCCCCATGATCTCGTTGTAGGCGGGCACGACGACCGCGACGGCCGGCAGGTAGCCCGTCAGTTCGACGTGGCGGTTCCGCCGCCGATGCCAGCTTGCGAGCCCGACGACGAGGACGACGCGGGCTGCGACGAGGAGCCCCACGACTCCGATCAGAAGCCCGAGCATCCACACCAAGTGGAACGCGAGCCGCACCGCCCAGCCGAAGGTCTCTCCCCGGCGGCGCTCCCAGGTGGACGCGGCGGGCTCGACGAACGAGCGAGGCAACCCTGCGAGCTCCGAGATCGTGACGAAGCGGAAGCCGCGCGAGCGCAGACGGGGGATCAACTCGCGCACGGCGGCAACGGTGTGCGCGCGGTTGCCGCCGCCGTCGTGAAACATCACGATGCCGCCGGTCGTTCCGGGTGGGCTCGCCTTGCGGACGATCGTCGCGATCGGGCCGCGTTTCCAGTCCTCCGAGTCGAAGTTCAGGCGCGTGTAGCGGCCGGTGACGCCTACGACCGCCGCTTCGAGAGCTCGAGCTGCAGCCGCCGCTGCCACTCGGGTCCGTTGGAGAGCGCGACGTGGGTGAAGGTGTGGTTGCCGAGCTCGTCGCCGTCTCTCACGAGCTGCTGAACGATGTCCGGATGCCTCGCGACCTCGCTGCCGACGACGAAGAATGTGGCCGGGACATGCGCGGCACGCAGCACCGCTGCGATCTGCGGTGTCCAGTGTGCGTCGCAAACCCCTCGAAGAGGATGAGCGCCGAGAGGACGATCAGGCAGAACCCGAGCAGCCGCCAGTGAGCGGGCGGTCGCCAGAGCCGCCGCCGGCGAAATGCGCTCAGGGCGTCTTCCGGTGCCCGCCGCCCCGGCCGGGCACGGTCGTCGTCGGTGCGGTCGTCGTCGTGCGCTTCACGCGCCCCGGCGCGGAGCCCGAACGCCCACCCGTAGGCGAGGTCCGCAGTGTGGCCGGGCGCAGACCCCGAGCGCCCCGGGGCCGTCGTCTTGCCGTGGCCGGGCGCCGCTGCCGATTTGCCATGAGCTGCGGATCCCGGCGAGCTTGTCGCCGCTCCGCGCTTCAGGGCCGGTGCGGGCCAACGCGGGCACGAGGTCGGCCGGAGCCGGTGTCGCGGGCCTGGGAATATCTCCGGATGACCCCCGCGGGCTTGGATGCGGCAGCGCTGGCGGCCGTCGACGAAACGGTCGTGGCAGAGCTGCAGCGGACGCGGCAGCCGGGGCTGACGCTCGGCGTCACCGATCGCGACGGAACGCTGGCGGTCAGGACGTACGGCTTCGCGGAGCTCGCCTCGCACCGGCCCGTGACGCCGGAGACGCTCTTCGAGATCGGCTCCATCGGCAAGACCTTCACCGCGATCGCAGTGCTGCAGCTCCGCGACGAGGGCCGCATCGACCTCGAGGCGCCGGTCGCTCACTACCTGCCGTGGTTCGAGGTTCCGCGGGTGGCGGAACAGCCGCCGATCACCGTCGCGCACCTTCTGTCCCATACGGCCGGCGTCGTCGCCGGAATCGACGGGACGCCGGAGGCGGCGTTCCAGGTCTGGTCGCTGCGCGACCTCGTACCCGGGTCTGCGCCGGGCACGCGCTTCCACTACTCGAACGTCGGCTACAAGGCGCTAGGGCTCGTGCTCGGGGCGCTGGAGGGACGCCCCTACCCCGACGTGATCCGAACCCGGATCCTCGACCCGCTCGGCATGTCCTCGACCGAGCCGGCGATCACGCATGAGATCCGCGCACGCATGGCGGTCGGCTACGAGTACCTGCGTGACGACCGGTTCAGCTATCCAGAAGCGCCGCTCGCGCCCGCCACGTGGCTCGAGACGGCCACGGCGGACGGGTCGATCGCGTCGACGGCGGACGACATGTGCACCTTCGCTCGAATGATTCTCCGTGGTGGTGACCCGGTCCCGGAGATGAGCCTTCCGCGAGCGCGCATGAACGAGACGGCGACGTACGGTTACGGGCTGTTCGTCCGTGACGTCGACGGACGCCGGATCGTCGGTCACGGCGGCGGGATGGTCGGCTATCTGGCTTCGCTGCAGGCGGACCCGGAGGCAGGGTTCGCAGTCGTCGTGCTGCAGAATGGCCCGTGCGTCCACCCGATGGCGCTCGGGCGAACGGTGCTCGACATCCTGCGCGACGGCACGGCTGCACCGCGCGCAGCGCCGGACGCACCTCCCGACGGTGTCGTCGGCGTGTACGAGAAGCTCGAGATCGTCGCGGGCAGCGACGGATTGCTGCTCCATGCCGGAGGCAGCGAGGTGCCGCTCGACGAGATCGGCGACGACCTGTTCGTCGCGCGCGACCCGGAGTTCGACGAGTTCCCGCTCCACGTGCAGGGCGCCGAGTTGTGGCACGGCGGTCGGCGCTACGTCCGCGCCGGTGCCACCGTTCCGCCGTTGCGGGAGCCTTCGGAAGACTTGCGGGTGATCGAGGGCCGTTACCGCTCGCACAACCCGTGGACGACGAACTTTCAGGTCGTGCTGCGCGGCGACCAGCCGTGGCTCGTGTTCGCGGCGGCGCCCGACGGGTTCGACGACCAGCAGCCGCTGACGCCGATGGACGACAAGCTGTTCCGCGTCGGCACGGACCCGGGTAATCCGGAACACCTCCGCTTCGACACGGTGATCGACGGCCATGCGCTGCGCGCATGGCTCTCCGGCTGGCCGTACTACCGCACGTGATCGCCGCGTCGCGGCCGTGTGCGCGCGGTAACACGCCGCCCATCAGCCGCACCATTCGACGGCTGTCTGCAATACGACATCGTGCACGCGCTGGAGCGAGGCGAGGTCGACCCACTCGACGGCTGCGTGGGCTCCCTCGCCGGCAGGCCCGTAGAGCACGGTCGGGACGCCCGCCGCTGCGATCAGCGCGGCGTCGGTCCAGAACGGCACCCCGACCTGCTCGCCTGTCCCTGCCGCGCGGCCGACGAGCTCGACGAACGAGTGGTCGCGCGGCGACTCGAACGGCTCGCGGCACACGCCGATCCGCAACGCCGCAGCACCGGCGATCCCGCGCAGCTCCCGCTCGACCTGCTCGACCGTCTCGCCCGGAATCGTGCGCCGCTCGCCGGTGAGGAGGCAGCGCGCGGGGTAGCTCGAGAACTCCTGACCGCCCTCGATCAGCGACGCGTGCAGAGATGCGGGCCCAACCAGCGCGTGACGTGGGCCTGCTTGCAGCCGCTGGTCGAGTTGCTCGAGCGCGACGAGAACCGGGCCGATCTTGACGATCGCATCGACGCCGAGATCCGGACGCGAGCCGTGCGCGGCAACGCCCGCCGTCTCGAGCTCGAAACCGACGAAACCGCGGTGGGCTACCGCGAGCCGCAGCTCGGTCGGCTCGACGACGATCGCCGCGTCCGCGCGCATGCGCCCGAGCACCGCCTCGGTGCCGATCGACGCGAGCTCCTCGTCCGCCACGGCGGTCACGATCACGTCCCCGCGCAGGCCGGTCGCTCCCGCGGCGGCGAGCAGGATCGCCGCGACGGCGCCCTTCATGTCGTAGGCGCCGCGGCCGTACAGGCGGCCGCCCTCGACCCGCGGCTCGTGCGGCGCCTCCATCCCCGCAACCCCGACCGTGTCGAGATGCCCGTTCAAGAGCAGCGAACGACCGCCGCCGGAGCCGCGCCTCGTCGCGATCACGCTCGGCCGCTCCTCCCCGACGACCTCGACATCGAGCCCGTGATCCGCGCACCAACAAGCGACGTAAGCGGCAAGCTCGCGCTCCCCCTTCCCCCCGGGAATCAACTCAGGGTTGACGGAGTCGACCGAGACGAGCCGCGCCGCCAGCTCGGTCAGCTCCGCGTCGGCCGGCGCCGGTATCGAATTCAAGCGGGTCGTGACTCGATCGTCCCGCTTCCCGCACGCCCACGCAAGCGCCGGAGGAGCATGATCCGGTTTCAGGCGTTTGAGCAGCCTTGGTCGCCGCTATCGTCGGCGGCGGTTGCCTGACTCACGCCTGCCACCGGTTTCGATCCTCGATCTCGCGCCGATCGTCGAGGGTGGGTCCGTTGCGGGCGCGTTGCGCAACTCGCTCGACATCGCGCAGCATGCGGAGCGCTGGCGCTACAACCGTTTCTGGCTCGCGGAGCATCACAACGCGACCGGCATCGCGAGCGCTGCCACGGCCGTCGTGATCGCGCACGTGGCCGGTGGAACGCGCACGATCCGCGTCGGGGCCGGCGGGATCATGCTCCCGAACCACGCGCCGCTCGTGATCGCGGAGCAGTTCGGGACGCTGGCGGGGCTGCATCCGGGGCGGATCGACCTCGGCCTGGGTCGTGCGCCCGGCACCGACCAGTTGACGATGCTCGCGCTGCGCCGCGACCATACGAGCTCCGACACGTTCCCTCGAGACGTCCTCGAGCTGCAGGCGCTGCTCGGCGACCCGCAGCCGGGACAGGCGGTTCGGGCGATCCCCGGCATGGGGTCGCACGTGCCGCTCTGGATCCTCGGCTCGAGCCTCTACGGCGCACAGCTCGCGGCCGCGCTGGGCCTGCCGTACGCGTTCGCATCGCATTTCGCGCCCGACGCGCTGCTGCCGGCACTCGAGATCTATCGCGACCGGTTCCAGCCGTCGGCGCAGCTGCAGCAGCCGTACGCGATGGTCGCCGCGAACGTGATCGCCGCTGACGACGATGCGGAAGCACACCGCCTCTTCACGTCTGCGCAACAGTCGTTCACCAACGTGTTGCGCGGTCGCCGGGGGCAGCTGCCGCCTCCGATCGGCGACATCGAGACGCACTGGACGCCGGAGGAGAAGGTCCACGTGTCCCGCATGCTGAGCCGCTCGTTCATCGGTTCGCCGCAGACCGTGTGGGGCGGACTCGACCTCTTCGTCGAGGAGACGGGCGCGAATGAGCTGATCGTCGCGGCTGCGATCCACGATCACGCTGCGCGGCTCCGCTCGTACGAGCTTCTCGCCTCGCGCTGATCCCGCCGCTGGACGGCTCGAGAGCTCGAGCGTCCGTGATCCGCGGCACGCGAATCCGAGGCTCGACTGCGACGGGCCCCTGTCCGCAACGCCAGAGGTGATCCACGCGCGGTACGGCGTCCAGCTCCCATGACGCGAGGTCCCGCTCCGGCTTAGAGTCTCGTGGTGTTCGACTACCGGGAGCGGCGCCGGCGGCTCGGCCGGCGCATGGAGGCGGAAGGTGTCGACATCCTCTTCCTCGCGCCGTCGGCCGATCTCGAGTACCTGACCGGCGTCGAGCGGCAGATCCCGAACTTCGGCGAGGCCTCGTACGCGCACGGCTGGGTGACCGGGGCATTCTTCCGTCGGGGAGCGGATCCGGTCTTCGTCCTGCCGCGCATGTTCGCGGCCTTCGACCTCCGTGAGGACCCGGACGGCGAGGTCGTCGTCATCAGCGAGACAGACGACGGGCCTGCCGTGTTCGAGCGGGTCGCGCGGAGCCTGGGGCCCGCAGCGGCCGCTGCCGTCGGGGACAGGGTCTGGGCCGAGACGGTCATCAACCTCGGGCGCATCCTCGGGCACGACCGGCTCCGTCCCGGATCGTCCCTCGTCAACGAGCTCCGGCGGATCAAGACGGCGGAGGAGCTCGAGGCCATGGACCGCGCGATCGCGACCGTCGAGCACACGATGGCGGCTGTCGCGGCGCTCGTCGTTCCGGGCGTCACGATGGCCGACCTCGCCGAGGCTGTCGAACACGAGCTTAGGGTGGCGGGCTCACGCTGCCCGTCGTTCACGACCCACATCTTCACCGGACTCGGCGAGGACGACCTCGACTCCGGCACTGCCACTGCCCACCTGGCCGTCACGGAGGGGACTTCGGTGATGTTCGACTTCGGCGGCGTCGTCGACGGCTACTGTTCCGACTTCGGGCGGACGATCTACTGCGGCGAGCCGCCCGCCGACTACGTCGAGATCTACGAGGTCATGCTCGCCGCGCAAGAGGCCGGGCGCGCCGCCGCCTCCACCGGGACGCCCGCCCGGGAGGTCAACGCAGCGTGTCGCAAGCCGATCGAGGATGCAGGGCTCGGCGAGCACTTCCGCCACCGGATGGGTCACGGCATCGGCATGGACGTCCACGAGCGGCCGTTCATCTCACCCGAGGAGGAGACGCCGCTGCGCACGGGGATGACGTTCACCGACGAGCCGTCGATCATCATCCCGGGCCGCTTCAGCCTGCGGATCGAGGACATCGTCATGTGCGATGAGAGCGGCGGGCGCAGGCTCAACACCTACCCCGCCGCACTCGTCGCGAACGGGTAATCAGCGCGCTACTTCGGCGACACCGCCGTGACGTCGACGTCGTACGTCGCGTTGTAGACCGCGTTCTTCAGATCCGACGTGGCGACGAACACCTGCGTCGGCTGCATGAGCGGGAAGAACGGTCCCCGCTGGTTCAGCTGCGTCTGGATCTGCTGGTAGAGCGACTTGCGAGCCCCGGGCTCGGTGGTGACCAGCGCCTTCGCGGCGAGCGTCTCGATCGCGGCGTCGCTCCCCTTTGGCCAGCCGGCGCGGATGCCGACGAGCTGTCCCGGCGTGAAGGCGAGATAGTCGGCGGGATCCGGGTAGTCCGGCCCCCACAACGAGAGGCCGAACGCCATCTGGCCGTCGCGGTACTTCGTCAACCAGTTCGATGTCGGTGATCCCGACAGCGCGATGTTGAAGCCGGCCGTCTGGAGGTTCGCCTGCACCTTCTGCGCCATCGTCGTGAACGGCACGCCGTTGATCGTCAGGTCGCTCGGGTACTCGAGGGTCACCTGCTGGCTCCCCGCGCCCGATGCGGCGAGCGCCGTCTTCGCCTTGGCGAGGTCCTGCTTGATCGCGTCCTTCTGCGGCAGCGAGCCGAGGAACATCGACGGGATGATTCCCGGCGCCTGGATCGCACCGGGCCCCGCAACAGACAGGATCGACTTGTAGTCGAGTGCGTAGCGCACTGCCTGCTGGAACTGCTTGTTCGACGTAATCGCCGAGATCTGCGGGTTGTTGTTCGTGAACAGCCAGAAGATCCAGGTCGACGGCTGCAGCGAGACGTGCACCTTGGACTGTCCCTTGAGCGTGTTCGCCTGATCGGCCGAGAGGTCGATCGCGATCTCGTGGGAGCCGCGCTGCACGTTGATCAGCTGCGTCGGCGCGATCATGTTGCGGACGACGACGGTGCCGAACGCCGGCTTCCTCGTGCCCCAGTACTTCGTGTTCGGGGCCAGCGAGATCTGCGACGTCGTGCTGTAGGACTTCAGGATATACGGGCCGCTGCCCGCGCCGGCCGAGGCGGTCGAGTTGAGGAACTGCTCCGCCTTGTCGGCCTTGGACGCATTCGCCGCGGCGGTGCCGCCGTGCCTCTTCAGGAGCTTCGAGTTGACGATCCCTGTCGACGGGTTGGCGAGGATCGCCGTCAGCTGCGTGGCGGGCGTGCTCGACTTCATCACGACCGTGTACTTCCCGGCCGCCGAGACCTTGACTCCGGCGAGGAGGAACGCCGGATTCCCCTTCAGGTTGATCAGTCGATTCAACGAGAAGACGACGTCGGCCGAGGTGAGCGGCGTCCCGTCGGCGAAGTGGACGTTCTGCTTGAGCTGGAACGTGAACGTCTTGCCGCCGTTCGTCGCCTTCCACGACTGCACGAGCAGCGGAATCGGAGTGGCGAGGTCGCCCTTGTTGTAGGTGAACAGCGTGTCGTAGATCGCGCGATCGATGATCGACGCGGTCGGGTCGAACGCGCGTTGAGGATCCGACGTCTTGATCGTGAACGAGTTGTCCACCACCAGCGTCGGAGCAGCCGACGAACGCGTCGTCGCGCCGAATGCGGCGAGCGCACACACGAGTGCGAGTGTTGCCGTGAGCGGTAGCAGCCAGACTGCACGCCGCACGGGAGATCGTCTCACCACGGGCCTCCTATCAGCGGGGGGATTCGGGCCTCTGACCCTATTGGACGAGTGAAGCGTCCGTGCGGTTGGCCGCGCGAGCAGCAGGCGGAGCCGCAGGTGCGCCCTCCGGCTGGAGCCAGCAGGCGGCCGTGCGACCACCCGGGTGCAGGACGAGCGGCGGCACCTCGGTGTGGCAGCGTTCGAAGACGTAGGGACACCGCGGGTGGAATCGGCAGCCGCTCGGCGGACTGGCCGGATCCGGAACCTCACCCGGCAGCGCCTCGGGGAGGAAGCCGGTCCCGTCGGGATGCGGCACTGCGCCGATCAGCGCCTCGCTGTACGGATGCAGCGGAAGCTGCCAGAGCGGCAGCGTCGGACCGGTTTCGACCATTACTCCGAGGTACATCACCGAGACGGCGTCGGCGATGTGGCGGACGATCGCCAGGTCGTGCGAGATCAGGAGCAGCCCGAGCCCCAGGTCGCGCGAGAGGTCGACGAGGAGATTGGCGAGCTGCGCCTGCGCGGAGGCGTCAAGGGAGGCGAGCGGCTCGTCGAGCACGATCACCGACGGGTTGGCCGCAAGCGAGCGCGCGATTGCAATCCTCTGGCGCTGCCCGCCGGAGAATTCGTGCGGATAGCCGTCGGCGGCTGCGGTGGGGAGGCCGACCAGCTCGATCAGCTCGCGGACACGGGGAGCGCGTCCGCGCCGCGGCACGATCTCGAGTGCATCGAGCGCGTCGCCGAGCTGCGCGCCGATCTTCCGCCTCGGATTCAACGACGAGTACGGGTTCTGGAAGACGAGCTGCAACCGGACGAGCTCGCGCGGCCGGGCGCGCCGGGTCAACGGACTCACGGGCGCACCCTCGAAGCGCACCGAGCCTGCGGTCGGCGCGACGAGCCCGACCGCCGCACGGGCGAGGCTCGACTTGCCGCAGCCTGACTCGCCGACCAGGCCCACGATCTGTCCCGGCTCGACCGTCAGGCTTGCGCCCGCGACCGCGCGGACGCGGCCGCCGCCTCGCGCGTCGTAGTCGACGACGACGTCGCGGACCTCGAGTGCGCTCATCGTTCGGTGAGCGGGTCTGGAGGACACGCCAGCAGCCGGTCGCCGCTCGCGACCAGCGGCGGTGTCTCGCGCACGCAGCTCTCCCGGGAATAGGAGCAGCGTGGATGGAAGGCGCACCCGGAGGGGATGGCGCCGGGGGTAGGCGGAGCGCCGGCGATCGCAACGAGCGGCTTGTCTTGAGATTCCTCCGGATGCGGCAGTGCATCGAGCAGCGCCTGGGTGTACGGATGACGCGGTGAACGCAGAACGGCCTCGCGGGAGCCCGCCTCGACGACCTTCCCGGCGTAGAAGATCGACACGCGGTCGGCGATCGCCGACATCACGCCGAGGTCGTGCGTGATCAGGACGACCGACAGGTCGTTCTCGCGTCGGAGGCGGTCGAGCAGGCGCAGAATGCCCGCCTGCACCGTGACGTCTAGCGCGGTTGTCGGCTCGTCGGCGATCAGCAGCTTGGGCCGGCAGGCGAGGGCGATCGCGATCGCGATCCGCTGTCGCATCCCCCCTGAGAACTGGTGCGGGAACGCGCGCAGCGCGCCGGCGGGATCCGGGATGCGGACGTCCGCCAGAGACGTGAGCGCCTGCTGCTCGGCCGCACGGCGACCGAGCCCGAGGTGCCGCCGCACGTGCTCGGTGAGCTGTCGGCCGATCGAGAGCATGGGATGGAGCGAGGTGAGCGGATCCTGGAAGACCATCGCGAGGTCGCGGCCGGCCACCTCACGGAGGCGCCGGCGCGGCATGCGCAGCAGGTCGTGGTCTCCGAAGCGAACGCTTCCTTCCACGACGGCGCCGTCAGGGAGAAGTCCGAGCAGCGCGAGCATCGACATCGTCTTGCCGCTGCCGCTCTCGCCTGCGACGCCGAACACCTCCCCGTGCACGACTGCGTAGTCGACGCCGTCGACGACCGTCACGAGGCCCCGTGTCGTCGGCAACCGAACGCGAAGTGCTTCCACCTCCAGCAGACTCATGCCTGCTCCTCGCTCGAGCGCAACGCCGTGCGGGGATCGAGCACGTCTCGCAGGCTGTCACCGAGGAAGTTGAAGGCGAGCACGACGGTGAAGATCGCGAGCCCGGGGAACGTCCCCATCCACCACCACTGGAAGTACTGGGTGCCGTCGGCGACCATCGACCCCCACTCCGCCGTCGGCGGCTGCGCTCCGAGACCGAGAAACGAGAGGCCCGAGAGGAGCAGGATGGCGTTCGCGAGGTCGAGCGTCGCGAGCACCATCACCGGGCCGGCGACGTTCGGGAGGACGTCCCGGAACAACGCACGTCGCGCCGGGGTGCCCAGCAGCCGCGCGGACTGCACGTACTCCGAGTCGCCGACGGAGAGCACGAGGCCCCGGACGACGCGCGCGTACGACGGCCAGGCGACGACGACGATCGCGAGTGCCGCGTTCTGCAGCCCTCGCCCGAGCACGGCGGCGACGACCATCGCGAGGATGATCGGCGGGAAGGCGAAGAAGAGATCCACGGCCCGCATGAGCGCGCCGTCGACGAGCCCGCGAAAGTAGCCGGCCATCGCACCGATGACGCAGCCGATCGAGGATGCGAGCGCGACGAGCAGCAGCGCGATCGGGATCGACACGCGCGAGCCGTAGATCACGCGGCTGAGGACATCGCGCCCCAGCTCGTCGGTGCCGAAGAGATGATGGAG
>JBGQKY010000007.1:0-31563 GCA_041499745.1 Gaiellaceae bacterium | reverse complement strand
TCGGCGACGGCCCGCACCTCGCGCGCGAGCGCGGCGTGGTGGTCCGGGTTTCTGAGCAGTGCGTCGACCCAGCTCTCTGAGCCGTCGTAGTCGGGAACGTCGTGCTCGAAGAGGAGCTGGCCGAGGACGAGCCCCGTCCGGATGTAGGCGAACGTCCGGAACGCGAGGATGCGGTGCGGCGACTCGACGAGCCTGCCGATCTCCGGGTCCTCGTCCTGGATCTGCTGGACGATGGCGCCGATCGGCTCGTCGACCAGCGGGATCCAGAGCTCGTCGTCGACGCTCATACCGGAATTATGGCTGCTTTCGCCGGGCCCGCCAGGCGATCTGTGAAGCCGCGGCGATCATGAGCACGGCGAAGAGCTTCCGAAGGACGTGCTCGGGCAGCGATTCCGCCACCTGCACCCCACCGACGGCGGCGCCGATCGACGCGAGGCCGACCACGAGCGCCGACCGCCAGCGCACGTTGCCGTAGCGGCTCTGGCGCCAGACGCCGACCATCACGGTCGGAATGATCGCGAGCAGCGACGTCGCCTCGGCGTGGAGCTGGGTCAGCCCGAGCCAGGTCAGCATCGGGACGAACAGGATCCCGCCGCCGACGCCGAACATCCCGGCCAGGATCCCCGCGAAGATGCCGAGCAGGATTGCGAGCGCGTAGGTCACTGCAGCAGCATCCGGATCGCGAGCACGACGAGGACCGACGCGAAAAGAAACGAGAGCGTGCGCACCGGCACCCGTTGTTGCAGCGTGGCCCCACCCGCCGCGCCGACGGCAGCGGGAATGCCGACAAGCATCGCGTACAGCGGCTCGACCTCGCCGTGCACGACGTAGGTGATCACGCCGGCGGTGGCCGTGATGCCGATCGCGGCGAGCGAGGTCGCCGTGGCAGAGCGCATCTCCCACTTCGCCACGAGGAGCAGGAGCGGCACGATCACGATCCCACCGCCGACGCCGAAGAGCGCGCTGAAGAACCCGGCAACGAGCCCGATCAGGACGAGACGCACCGGCCTATGCTACGAGCGTGGCCGCGACCTCCGACGCGCTGCTCGAGCACGTGACGGCGGCCCCGGCGGAAGCGGGGCTCTTCCTGGACTTCGACGGCGTGCTCGCGCCGATCGTCGAGCGGCCGGAGAATGCGTATCCGCCCCCGGCGACGCGCGCGGAGCTCGTGCGGCTCGTCGGGCGCTACGGTCTCGTCGCGGTCGTCAGCGGGCGTGCCGGCGACGACGTGAAGGAGCGCGTCGGCGTCGACGGCGTCATCTACGTCGGCTCGCACGGGCTCGAGCTCGACCGCCAGGCCGACCGCTGGCGGCAACAGATAGTCGACTTCTCGTCGGCTGCGGCCTGGCCCCCCTCCGAGATCGAGCTGAAGGGTCTCTCGGTCGCGTTCCACTTCCGCCACCGCGACGACGAGCGCGCGGCGGTGCTCGAGCTGGAGAGCCTGGCGCAGCTCGCCCGCGACGACGGGCTCGTCGCGCGCTTCGGACGGAGAGTGCTGGAGGTGCTGCCGCCCGTCGGCTCGAACAAGGGCACCGCCGTGCGGACGCTGCTCGCGGGCGCCGGCTTCTCCCGCGCGCTCGTCGCAGGCGACGATACGACGGATCTCGACGCGTTCCGTGCGGTGGAGGAGCTCGAGCACAAGCTGCGCGTCGCCGTGCTCTCCGAGGAGTCACCGACGATCCTCGCCGAGCACGCCGAGCTCGTGCTCTCGAGCACGGGTGAGTTCCTCGAGCTTCTGAAACGGTTGTAGTGCACGTCGGCGAAGCTGTCCTACGGCCGCTCCGCGAACGGTTCGGCGACCCGGCGATGCTGCCGTGGGAGTGCGAGATCAGCGCCCGCGAGTGGGGAATCGCGACGTACAACCCCACGCGCACGCACGACGTGACGCTCTTCATCCTCGATCCGGCTCGGCGCATCGCGCTGATCCGCAAGCCTCACTTCGCCGAGGACGTGTGGCGCCCGCCCGGCGGCGGGATCAAGCGGGACGAGGACTTCGTCGCCGGCGCGGTGCGCGAGGCGCTCGAGGAGACCGGGCTGCACGTCGAGCTGCGCCGGTACCTCGTCGCGTCGCAGGCGATCTTCCGGAACCGCGGCCGCGAGCTCGGGTGGCGGACGCACGTCTTCCTCGCGGAGACCGGCGACGAGGAGCTCGCACCGGACGATCCGGCCGAGATCGCCGCCGCGCGCTGGGGCACGCTCGACGAGCTCGGCGGCCCGCTCCGCGAGCGCCTGCTCGCGACCGGCCGCGCGTTCTGGCGCTACCGCGTCGCGCTGCACGATGCGGCGCTCGAGCGGATTGCGGCGAGCTGAGGGCTCCCGCGAACAAGCGGTCACGAACCCGTGACGGTTCGCCACTTCGTGCCGGAGGATGCGCGGCTCCGTCGTTAGTTCCCGAATCCTTTCTTCACACGCACGGCCGTGCCGTAGGCGCAGATCTCGGTCCAGTTCTGGCCCATCTCCGAGGTGTCGAAGCGCATCGCGATGATCGCGTTGGCGCCCTTCGCCTCCGCCTCCTCGGTCATGCGGTCCATCACCTCGTGGCGGCTGTCGACAAGCGCCTTCGTCATGCCCTTCAGCTCGCCGCCGAAGATCGACTTCAGGCCGGCTCCGAGCTGCGAGCCGATGTTGCGCGAGCGAACGGTCAGGCCCATCACCTCGCCGAAGACCTCCTCGACCTCGTAGCCGGGGATGTCGTTCATCGTCGTCACGATCATGAGCTGAGCACCTCCCACGCGCGCCGCACATCGGCCTCCGTGGTGCGCGCATTGCCGATTGCCAGCCGCAGGACGTAGCGGCCGTTGAGCTTCGTGTGCGAGAGAAAGATCTCACCGCCGCGATTCGCGCGCTCGACGATCGCCTCGTTCTCCTCGTTGGTGCCGTTGCGGCGGAAGACCACGAGTGAGAAGCGCTGAGGCGCGACGAGCTCCCAGTCCGGATCGGCGTCGACCCAGTCTGCGAAGAGGCCGGCGAGCCGGATGTGCTCGCGCTGGAGCGCACGCAGGCCTTCGGCGCCGAAGCAGCGCAGCACGGCCCACAGCTTCAGCGAGCGAAAGCGCCGGCCGAGAACGGGGCCGTAGTCGGAGAGCGCATACACATCCTCCGGCGTCCGCAGGTACTCCGGCACGAGCGAGAAGACCTCCCGGAACTCGTCCGGCCTCGCCGTCCAGAGGAGCGAGCAGTCCATCGGGACGAGCAGCCACTTGCTCGCGTTGACGACGACCGAGTCGGCCAGCTCGACGCCGTCCTGCGACCAGCGCTCCTCCTCGCAGATCCAGGACGAGCCGGCGTAGGCCGCGTCGACGTGGAGGCGCGCGCCCGCGGCATGCGCGCGCTCTGCCAGCTCGCGCACAGGGTCGACGGATGCAAACGACGTGGTGCCGACCGTTGCGACGACCACAGCAGCATCGTCGAGCGCGATGTCAGGGCGCATGCGCAACTCGTCGTCGACCGGAGCCTTGCGGAGCTCCATGCCGAGCATGCGTGCGTCCTTCTCGACCGAGGAGTGGGCGTGCTCCGAGCAGACGACCACGTTGCGCCCGGTCGCATGGCGCGCCGCGATGAGCGCCGCGAGCGTCGAGGTGGATGCAGCGTCCTCGATGTGACCGTGCCAGCCGTCCGGCAGGCCTAGTAGCTGCCGGACCCAGTCGACGCTACGCAGCTCGAGCTCCGTCGACGCCGGCGACGCACGCCAGTTGAGCGCGACCGGGTTCATGGCGGCGGCGAGAAGCTCCGCGAGGATTGCCGGCTCCGACGCGGTGACCGCGAAGTACGCGAAGAAGCGCGGGTGCTGCCAGTGCGTCAACGACGGGACGATCAGCTCGTCGAGATCGCGGAGCACGTTCACGAACGGCTCGCCGCGCTCCGGCGGCGAGTCGGGCAGCCTCGCCGAGAGCTGACCCGGCTCGACCTCCGCGAGCACCGGCAGCTCGCCGACGCGCTCGAGATAGCGCGCAACCCAGTCGACCGCGGCATACCCGTCGTCGCGGAAGCTCATGGGCGCGTCCTGCGCAGCTTCTCGACCTGCTTCCACGTGCGTGTGTTCACGACGTCGTCCTTCGTCAGCCACCCTCGCCGCGCCTGGCCGATTCCCAGCTCGACGTAGTCCTGTGCGCGGATCTGATGCGCGTCGGAGGTGACGACGAGCTTCAGCCCCGCCTCCTTGGCCGCGCGGGCGTGAACGTCGCGGAGGTCGAGCCGGTCGGGCTGGCCGTTGATCTCGAGGAAGCAGCCGAGCTCGAGCGCCCTCTCGACAACCCGCTCGACGTCCACGTCGCGCGGTCCTCGCGTGCGAATCCGGCGGCCGGTGAGGTGGCCGATGCAGTCGACGTACGGATTCTCCATCGCCTCGAGCACGCGCTCGGTCGGACGATTCTCCGGCGCGTTGTGCACCGATGCGACGACCCAGTCGAGCGCCGCAAGCTCGTCCTCGGACACGTCGACCTCGCCGTTGGAGCGGATGTTCGCCTCGACCCCCGCGAGGATGCGCAGCTCCGGGTACTTCGCGCGTAGCGTCTCGATCTCCTGAAGCTGGAGCGCGAGCCGTCCCTCGCGGAGATAGTGCGAGTGGTCGGTGACGGCGTAGTACTCGTACCCGCGCACGAGCGCAGCGGCGACCATCTCCTCGAGCGTGTTCTTGCCGTCCTGTGACCAATGGCTGTGCGTGTGTAGGTCGCCGCGCAGCTGTGACAGCTCGACGAGCTCCGGCAGCTCGCCGCGTCGCGCCGCCTCGAGCTCGCCGGAGTTCTCGCGCAGCTCGGGCGGGATGGGCTGGTAGCCGAGGAAGTCGTAGAGCGCGTCCTCGTCCTCGGTCTTGAAGACCTCGCCCGTCTCGACCGTCGTGACGCCGTACTCGGAGATCGAGAGGCCGCGCCGGACGGCGTCCTCTCGCATCGCGACGTTGTGCTCCTTCGAGCCGGTGAAGTGCTGGAGCAGGTTGCCGTACGACTCGGGTGGCACGACACGCAGGTCGAAGCGCAGGCCCTGGTCGGAGAGGACCGTCGCCTTCGTGTCGCCGTGCGCCACGACCTCGACCACCCACGGCAACTCGGTGAAGTACGTCGTCAGCTCCGCGGGATCCGTCGCCGTCGCGATGATGTCGAGGTCGCGGAACGTCTCCTTGCGACGCCGAACCGAACCGGCCTCCGAGACGTGCACCGCGGCCGGATGCTCGCGCAGGGCCGCGACGGCGACCTGCACGGCGGGTAGGCCGTCACCGAGCAGGCGTCGCCCCTCGTCCGGGTTGTCCGCCCGGAAGGCGAGCGCCTTGAGGATCTTTTCCTCGCTCTTCGCGCCGAGGCCGGGCAGCGCTCGCAGCCGCTCGCCCTCGGCGGCGGCCTTCAGCTCCTCGAGCGTCGAGATCCCGAGCTCGCGCCAGATCCGCGCCGCTGTCTTCGGCCCGAGACCTGGCAGCCGCATGAACCGAACCACATCGGGAGGTACCGAAGACTTCCGCTTCGCGAGCGCCTCGATCTCCCCCTGCTCGACGATCTGGACGATCTTCTCCTCGATCGTCTTGCCGATTCCCTGAAGCTCCTTCGCGCGGCCGTCGAGTGCGAGCTGGGCGATCGAGCCGGAGGTCTCGCGCATGCGCGTCGCGGCGCGCCGGTAGGCGAGGACGCGAAACGACTCCGCCCCCTCGAGCTCGAGCAGGTCGGCGAGCAGGTCGAACTGCTCCGCCACTGCGGGGTTTCCGGGCAGCGCGGCCACGTGCTCGATCATATGTAGCCTCCGGTCTCGTGCCGGACGCGACGGTCTGTCTACCGACGTACAACGAGCGCGAGAACCTCGAAGCGATGCTGCGGGCGCTCGAGCCCCTCGGGGTACAGGTGCTCGTGATCGACGACAATTCGCCGGACGGCACGGGCGAGATCGCCGACCGGCTCGCCGAGGAGCTCGACTTCGTATCGGTTCTCCACCGCGAGCGAAAGCAGGGCCTCGGCCCGGCGTACCTCGCCGGATTCCGCCGCGTGCTCGCCGGCCGGGCCGAGTACATCCTCGAGATGGACTGCGACTTCTCCCACGACCCGAAGGACGTGCCGCGGCTCATCGCTACCTGCGAGGCGGGCGCCGATCTCGCGCTCGGGTCGCGTTACGTCGAGGGCGGCGGCACGGAGAACTGGGGGATCGTGCGGCGCCTCGTCTCCTTCGGCGGCTCCTTCTACGCCCGCGCGGTGCTCGGAGTCGGCGTCCGCGACCTGACCGGCGGCTTCAAGTGCTACCGGCGCGGCGTGCTCGAGACGATCGATCTCGACGCGATCCACTCGAAGGGCTATGCGTTCCAGATCGAGACGACCTACCGCACCCTCCGCAAGGGCTTCAGGCTCGTCGAGGTGCCGATCCGCTTCATCGATCGTGCGCACGGCCGGTCGAAGATGAGCCGGGCGATCGTCCTCGAGGCCGTCTGGAAGGTTCCGGCCATTCGCCTCGCCGCCCTCGCCGGACGCCTGTAACACGGCTACGCTGAACGGACGTGCAGGAACTCGACGCAACGACGTTCGACGAGGCCATCGGGGGCGAGCCGGTCGTCGTCGACTTCTGGGCCCCGTGGTGCCGCCCCTGCCGTGCGCTCGAACCGATCCTCGAGCAGCTTCAGGGCCGGGTGCCGGTCGCCCGGGTGAACATCGACGAGCACCCGGAGCTCGCCTCGCGCTACGAGATCTTGTCGATCCCGACCGTGAAGCTGTTCGCCGGCGGAGAGCCCCGCGGCACGGTCGTCGGCATCCGCCCGCTCGCGCATTTCGAGAGCTGGCTAGCGGAAGTGCTCCCAGCCGGCGAGCTCGACGGGCTCGCCGTGCAGAGTCAGCCCGACGCCTGAGCCCTCCTCGCAGCGCCCGATGACGGTGAAGCCGAGTGTGTCGGGCGTCGCCGCCAGCAACTCGTAGTCCTCCCCGAAGCCCACGTCCTCGACCAGCGCGCCCTCGGCGAGCGGCACGCGCTCCAGCTCGATTGCGAGCCGGCATCCCGAGCGACGCGCGATGTGGGCGGCGTCGGCCGCGAGCCCGTCGGAGATGTCGAGCATCGCCGTTGCCACCCGCGCGAGCCGGCGGCCCTCGTCGACGCGCAGCGGCGGCCGTACCAGCCGGCCGGCCCGGAAGCCCGCACCCGCCGCGCCGAGCGGCCCGGTCACGACGAGCTGGTCGCCCGGCCGGGCGCCCGCCCGCCCGGGCACCCGCTCGGACCGGCCGAGCGCCGTCACGCTGAGCAGTACCGAGTCGGCGCGGGTCGTGTCGCCGCCGCGAACGGGAACGCCCGCTTCGTTCAGTCCCTCGTAGAGCTCGAAGACGTCTTCGGCCCGCGTGCCGCCGGGCAGGCCGAGCGTGACGATGAGCGCGAGCGGGCTCGCGCCGGAGGCGGCAAGGTCGCTGATGTTCGCGGCCGCCGCCCGAAAGCCGAGCTCGCGCCACGAGACGAGGTCGAAGCGAAAGTGCACGCCCTCGACGAGTGCGTCCTGTGTGACGACGAGACCGTCCACCGCGGCCGCGTCATCCTCGATCCCCTGCGCGAGCCCTCGCCGCTCGAGCTCCGCGAGCAAGCCGAACTCCCCCAGCTCGTCGAGACTCACAGCTCCTCGATGCGCACGCGTCCGTCCAGCGTCGCGGGATCGAGCGCGTACAGGGCGTCGTAGAGACGGGCGTGGAAGGTGCCCGGTCCCTGCGCTCCCGCAGCGGCGTCCTCGGCCGCGACCCCGAACGCGGCGAGCGCCTCCGCCGCGGCCTCGAGCGGCTCGCCGGACTTCGCCGCGAGGAAGCACCCGGTCAACGCGCTCGCCATGCAGCCGGTACCCGTGACCGCTGCGAGCAGCTCGTGGCCGTTCGAGACCGCGAGCACGCGCTCGCCGTCGCTGACGTAATCGACCGGGCCCGTCACCGAGGCGATCACGCCCAGCCGGCGTGCCGCCCTGCGCGCGAGCTCTGCCGGCTCGATCCCCGCTCCGATCGACTCGACGCCGCGCACCTCCGCCTGCGCTCCGACGAGCGTCGCCACCTCGCCGCTGTTGCCGCGCAGCACCGTCACGTCGATCAGGTCGAGGATGCGGCGCGCCGTCGTCGTTCGATACTCGGTCGCACCCACGCCAACCGGATCGAGCACGATCGGGATCCGCCGAGCTGACGCAGCGCCGCCCGCAAGAAGCATCGCCTCGACCCAGTGGACGGAAAGCGTGCCGATGTTGATCACGAGCGACGACGCGATGCCGGCCATCTCCTCGACCTCCTCGCCTGCGTGCGCCATCACCGGCAGCGCACCGAGCGCGAGCGTCGCATTTGCCGTCTCGTTCATGACGACGTAGTTCGTGATCTGGTGGACGAGCGGCCTCTGCTCGCGCATCACGCGCAGCGTCTCTCCGGCAGCGATCATCGTCTTCTTACCTCCAGGACGTCGACGGGGCCTTCACCGGCACCGAGCTCCTCCAGCCCGTTCGCAACCGCACGCGAGGCCGCCTCGGCGGCGCCACGTGCGGCATCGCGGAGACTCAGGCCGCGTGCGAGCAACGCGGCGAGCGACGCCGAGTGTGTGCAACCCGCACCGTGCGTCGCCGCGATCCCGTACCGCGCAACGGGAATCTCGACATGCTCGCTGCCGTCGAAGAGATGGTCGACCGGGGGATCGCCGTGCCCGCCGGTGACGATCACCGCGGCAGCGCCGAGGTCGTGGAGACGCTCTGCGAGCTCACGCCGCGAAGCATCTCTCCCCGTCAATGCCTTCGCCTCCATCAGGTTCGGCGTCACGACCGTCGCCAGCGGAAAGAGCTCCGACACGAGCGCGCCGACCGCGTCGTCGGCGAGCAGCGTTGCTCCGGAGCTCGCGACCATCACCGGATCCACAACCAGCGGCACGCGATGCTCCCGGAGAAAAGCCGACACGGTCTCGATCACCGCGCCGGAGAAGAGCATCCCGGTCTTCGCCGCGTCCACGCCGAGGTCGGAGAAGACGGCCTCGAGCTGTGCGCGGACGAACTCCGGCGGCACCTCGTGGACGGCCGTCACCCCGACCGTGTTCTGGGCGGTCAGCGCGACGATCGCCGACATCCCGTGGGCACCCGCGGCGGCGAACGCCTTCAGATCCGCCTGGATTCCGGCTCCGCCGCCGGAATCGGAGCCCGCGATCGTCAACGCGCGTGGAATCTTCATCTGCTCCCTTCGCCGGTACTAACCGGATCAGGTTCGACGGGTGTGATCTCAGCCGCGCCCGCGGCACCCCGGTGTCGTCAGGCTAGCAATGCACCATTGATCAGGTGCGGCTCCTCGCGGCGCTCGGACTGATCGGAATCTGGCAAGCGGCGGCGTCGCTGGGAGGGCCGCTCCCCGTCACCGCCGCCTTCACCCTCGGCGCCGCCGCGCTCGGCGCCTGGGCGATTGCCGTCCTTCGCGAAGAATGAGGCTCCCGCCGGCGCTCGCGGCGAGCGCGACGCCGCAGATCCTCGAGCTGCTCGGCGACCCGCCGGGCCGCGTGCTCGAGCTCGACTTCGCAGGCATCCACGCGACGCCGCTGCGGCTTGCCGGCTTCGAGGTGGTCGTGGTGGAGCGGGACGCCGCCCACGTCGAGCGGGCACGCGAGCGAGCCGGCGAAGCCCTCGAGGAACCGCCGGCCGAGTCGTTCGACGCGGTCGTCGCGCCCGACGGCGCCGATCTGTCGGGCGTCGAGGCACGGAGGGTGATCCTCGTCCGGCAAGATGGCTCGGTATGGAGCTCCGGCTCGTCCTGACCGTCGGCGACTTCGACGACGCACTCTCCTTCTATCGCGACGCGCTCGGACTACCCGAGCTCCAGATCTGGGAGTCGCCCGGAGACGCGCGGGTCGTGCTCCTCGGCGCGGGTCGTGCCACGCTCGAGCTCGTGAACGATGACCAGGCAGCGCACATCGACGAGATCGAAGTGGGAAGGCGGGTCGCCGGCCCCGTCCGCGTCGCGTTCGAAGTCGACGACAGCGAAGCGGTCGCGGCGCGTCTCGTCGCGGCCGGTGCGGAGCAGCTCGCCGAGGCGGTCACGACCCCGTGGAACGACCGCAACGTCCGACTCCGCACGCGCGACGGGATGCAGCTGACGCTGTTCACAGTTGTGGACTGAACTTCTCAAGGGCGACGAGCTCGCCTATCTCACGACCTCACCGGCAACAGAGCCGCGGACCGCGGCAATGCCGGAGGGTGTCCACCCGAAGGTGCGCGAAGCGCTCGCGCGGCAGGGGATCGAGCGGCTGTACACCCACCAGGCCGACGCCTGGGCGGCGGCGCAGCGAGGCGAGCACCTGATCGTCACGACGGGCACCGCGTCGGGCAAGACGCTCGCGTTCAACCTGCCGGTCCTGGACGCGCTCGCGGCCGAGCCGAAGAATCGCGCGTTCTACCTCTATCCGACGAAAGCGCTCGCTCAAGACCAGGCGCGCGCACTCGGTGAGCTCGCAGTCCCCCGGGTGCGGGCGGCGATCTACGACGGCGACACGCCGCACGAGCGCCGTCCGCAGATCCGCAGGTGGGCGAATCTCGTGCTCACGAACCCGGACATGCTCCACATCGGCGTACTGCCGCGCCACGACCTCTGGGCCGACGTGCTGCACAACCTCCGCTACGTCGTCGTGGACGAGGCGCACGTGTACCGCGGAGTGTTCGGGTCACATGTGGCGAACGTCTTGCGGCGCCTGCGGCGCCTCGCGCGCATCTACGGATCGGAGCCCCAGTTCCTGCTCGCCTCGGCCACGATCGCAAACCCCGGAGAGCTCGCACAATCGCTCCTCGGGGTCGACGCGACCGTCGTCGGAGACGATGCCGCGCCGCGCGCCGAGCGGACAATCGCGCTCTGGAACCCGGAGCTGATCGACGCCGAGCTCGGGATCCGTGCGAGCGCGCTCGGCGACGCGTCGCGCCTGATGGGCGAGCTGGTCCAGCGCGGCCTCCGAACGATTTGCTTCGCGAAGAGCCGGAAGCAGGCGGAGCTCATCCACCGCATGACGGCCGACCGCGTGGACGCGGCGACCGCCGAGCGGCTCGCCCCGTACCGGGCGGGCTACACGCCGCAGCAGCGGCGTGAGATCGAGCGGCGGCTCGTCGAGGGGGAGCTCCTCGGCGTCGCGGCAACGGATGCGCTCGAGCTCGGCATCGACATCGGGCTGCTCGACTGCGCCATCTCCGTGGGCTTTCCCGGCACGGTCGCAAGCCTGCGCCAGCAGTGGGGCCGAGCCGGACGGCGGGGCCACGGGCTCGCTGTCCTCGTCGCCTCCGAAGATGCGCTCGACCAGTACTTCATGCGCGAGCCCGAGACGCTGCTCGGCCGCCGGGTGGAGGCCGCGATCCTCGACCACGCGAACCCGCGCGTGCTCGACGGCCACGTCGCAGCGGCCGCGTTCGAAGCCCCGGTCGACGCCGCCGATCGCGAGATCCTGGGCGACGAGGCGCTCGAGCGCGCGCCGCACGTGCCGAACCTCCAGCAGTCCAAGCACGGCTGGGTCTGGGCGGGCAAGGACTCTCCGGCCGCGCGGACGCCGCTGCGTTCCGCGAGCGCCGACTCCTTCACGATCATCGACGGCGAGTCCGGCACGGTGCTCGGGATCGTCGAGCGCGAACGTGCGTACTCGACCGTCCACGAAGGTGCGGTGTACCTCCACCTGGGAGACCAGTGGCACGTCCGCGAGCTCGACATCGCGGCACGCCGCGCGATCGTCGAGCCGCACGCCGGCGACTGGTACACACAGGTGAAGAAGGACACCGAGACCGCGATCGAGCGGCCGCTACGCGTCCAGCGCCGCTGCGGGCTCGAGCTCTCGTTCGGAGTCGTCTCGGTCACCGAGCGCGTCGTCGCCTACCAGAAGAAGGGGATCCGTGACCAGGCGACGCTCGCGACGATCGAGCTCGACCTGCCGCCGACCGTTTTCGAGACCGAGGCGGTCTGGTATCTCCCGACGCCCCGTCACCTCGAGGGGCTGGAGGCGATGCCCGTGCTCCTCTCGTCGCTCCACGCGGCGGAGCACTCGATGATCGCGCTGCTACCGCTGTGGGCGATGTGCGACCGCTGGGACATCGGCGGCCTCTCGACGAACGTCCACCAGGACACGGGCGCCCCGACGGTCTTCATCTACGACGGACACCCCGGCGGCGTCGGGATCGCCGAGCGCGGGTTCGAGCAGTTCGAGGGCTGGGTCGCCGACACGGTGCGCCTGCTCGAGGGCTGCCCGTGCGAGCGCGGCTGCCCCTCCTGCGTCCAGAGTCCGAAGTGCGGGAACCTGAACGACTACCTCGACAAGGACGGAGCCGCGACGCTGCTACGCAGAATGTCGAAGCTCGGTGTCGATTCCGCGCCATCCCGTTCGTCGTAGAGTCGGAAAGCAACCCCAGGAGGAGACAGATGCAATACATGCTGCTGGTCTACGACGATCCGAAGGCCGACTGGTCGGGCATCTCCGAAGAGGAGACGAAGGCCATCTACGAGGAGTACGCCGCAGTCTCGCGTGACAAGGCGACAAAGCACGGCGCGCAGCTCCACCCGATCGGAGCGGCGAAGACCGTCCGCGTCAAGGATGGATCGACGCTCGTCACCGACGGCCCCTTCGCGGAGACCAAGGAGACGCTGGGCGGCTACTACCTCATCGAGGCGGACGCGATCGACGACGCGCTGGCGCTCGCCGCGAAGATTCCGTCGGCCCGCCTGGGCGGCTCGATCGAGGTGCGCCCGATCGTGGAGATGTAGCCGATGCAGTACATGCTCCTCATCTACACCGACGACGCTGAGCAGGAGCTCGACGAGGCCGGCCTCCGAGCGCTCTATCAGGAGTACTTCCAGTTGAGCGACGACCTCCGCTCGCAGCAGAAGCTCATCTCGTCCGAGGAGCTTGCACCGGTAACCACCGCCACGACTGTGCAGGTACGAAACGGCGACACGCTCGTCACCGACGGGCCCTTCGCCGAGACGAAGGAGACGCTGGGCGGCTACTACCTGATCGAAGCCGACTCGCTCGACGAGGCGATCGAGTGGGCCGTTCGAATCCCCTCGGCACGACAGGGCACGATCGAGATCCGACCGGTGCACGACAACTCGGAGTACCGCGAATAGACGAGCTCGACCGTGCCTACCGGGACGAGCGTGCGCGCTGCATTGCGATCCTCGGCCGCGTCCTCGGCGATCTGGACTTCGCCGAGGACGCGGTGCAGGACGCGTTCCTCATCGCAGCCGAACGCTGGCCGCGCGACGGCACGCCGGCAAACCCAGGGGCATGGATCGTCACGACGGCGCGCAACCGGGCGATCGACAGGATCCGCCGTGAGCAGACGCTCGCGCGGAAGACCGAGCTGCTCGCGCGCGTCGAGCAGTTGCCCGACGACGAGGAAGCCGTGATTCCCGACGAACGCCTCGAGCTGATCTTCGCCTGCTGCCATCCGGCACTCGCCGCCGACGCGCAGGTTGCGCTGACGCTCAGCCTCATCGGCGGCTTGACGACGCCCGAGATCGCAAGAGCCTTCATCGTTCCGGAGCCGACGCTCGCACAGCGGCTCGTGCGCGCGAAGCGGAAGATCCGCGACGCCGGGATTCCGCTGCGCATCCCTCCGGAGCATCTGCTGCCGGAGCGGCTGAGGACCGTGCTTGCGACGATCTATCTCGTCTTCAACGCCGGCTACGGGCCGCCCGTGCGACGGGAGCTCTGCGCCGAGGCGATCCGGCTCGCCCTGCTTCTGGCGACGTTCATGCCCGACGAGGCCGAGGTACACGGGCTGCACGCGTTGCTCTTGCTCCAGGACGCGCGCCGCGACGCGCGCGTATCGCCCGCCGGGGACCTCGTGCTCCTCGGCGACCAGGATCGCTCGCTCTGGGACCACGACGAGATCGAGCAGGGCCGCGCGGCTCTCGAGCGCGCGCTCGCATTGCGGATGCCGGGCCCCTACCAGCTGCAGGCGGCGATCGCGTCACTCCACGTCGAGGACGAGACGGATTGGGGCGAGATCGCACTGCTCTACTCCCGGCTCGCGGAGCTGGCGCCCTCGCCGGTCGTCGACCTCAATCTCGCCGTCGCGGTGGCGATGGCGCACGGGACCGAGCGGGGCCTCGCGATCGCCGACTCGATCGAAGGGCTCGACGACTACTACCTGCTGCACTCGACGCGGGCGGACTTCCTCCGCCGGCTCGGCCGCACCGAGGAGGCCCGGTGCGCCTACGAGCAGGCGATTCGGCTGGCGCCGAGCGAGGTCGAGCGCGAGTTCCTACGCAGTCGGTTGTAGCGCGAGCTCGACGGCCTGCTCGGGTGTCGCAGCGCGGAGCGTCCCGTCGACCTCCCAGCCCGGTTCGAGCACGACGACCGTCCGTCCGAGCGTGAGTGCGAAGCCGATCTCGGCGAGCGTCCCGTAGCGGCCACCGACGGCGATCACGGCGTCGCCGGAGGCGACGACCGCGAGGTTCCGGCCGTGACCGATCCCGGTGACGACCACGTGATCCGTCCACGCGTTCGCACCGGCACGCGTCTCGCCCGGCACGATCCCTATCGTCGTGCCGACCTCCTCGGCCCGCTGCTCGTGCTCGACGCCGCTGCCGATCACCGAGACCTGAGCGGTCGCCATCGTCGCGGATGCTAGAAGAGGGAGCGTGGAGCGGGAAGCCCGCGGCGGCGTGCTCGTCCTCGGCGGAGGCTTTGCCGGGGCCTATGTCGCGCGTCTGCTGGGCGAGCGCGGTGCGACGATCGTGAGCCGGGAGAACTTCATGCTCTACACGCCGCTGCTGCCCGAGGCCGCGTCGGGCACGCTCGAGCCAAGGCATACGGTCGTGCCGCTCCGGGTCATGTGCCCGCATGCGGAGCTGCTGCTCGGCTCGGTGAAGAGCGTCGATCTCGACGCGCGCACGGCTGAGATCGAGACCGAAGCCGGCCCCCAGACGGCGCGGTGGACGCAGCTCGTGATCGCTCTCGGCGCAGTGCCGCGCACGCTGCCGGTGCCCGGCCTCGCAGAGCACGGCCTCTCGTTCAAGTCGCTCCCGGACGCGATCAACCTGCGCAACCACGTCCTCCAGCAGGTCGAGGCGGCGGACGCAGAGCAAGATCCTGCCGAGCAGCGGCGGCGGCTTTCCTTCGTGTTCGTCGGCGCGGGCTATGCGGGCGTCGAGGCGCTCGCCGAGCTCTCCGACCTGGTGGACGACGCGATGCGCTACTACCCGCGGCTGCGCGAGATCCCGCGCCGCTGGGTGCTCGTCGACGCGGCCCCGAAGATCCTGCCGGAGATCCCGTGGCGGCTCGGGGACTATGCCGCCCGCGAGCTGACGGAGCGCGGCGTCGAGATCCACGTCGGCACGACGCTCGAATCGGTGTCGGGGGACGACGCCGTGCTCGGCGACGGCACGCAGATCCCGACGCGGACGCTCGTCTGGACGGCCGGTGTGCGGGCGAACCCACTCCTGCGGGAGCTCGGGGTGCCGCTCGACGACCGCGGGCGCGTCGAGGTCGACGAGCTATTGCGGGTGCGCGGCCGGGAGTCCGTCTGGGCGCTCGGCGACTGCGCGCGCGTTCCGAACACCCGTAGCAGCGTTCCCGACCCGCCGACGTGCCAGCACGCGCTCCGCCAGGCGCGCCGGCTCGCGAGAAACCTCCAGGGGGATCCGAAGCCGTACGGCTACCGGATGCTCGGACAGGTGGCGACGCTCGGCCGCTACAAAGGCATCGCCGACGTGCCGGGCCTGAGGCTGCGCGGCTTCCTCGGCTGGTTCGTCACGCGGAGCTATCACCTGTACCAGCTGCCGCTCGCGCAGCGGAAGCTCCGCGTCGTCGTCGACTGGACGGTCGCCCTGCTCTTCCGCCGCGATCTCGCCGAGCTGGGAATGCTCGGGCAACCGACGCGACTCGATTAGACCTCGGCACAACGCAGAGTGGTTCACTCTTGACGCTTGCGGACCAAGCTCTGACATTCCCGTAAACGGGGCCTGGCCCCAGACGTGGCTCCGCCGGCCCCCGCATCGTCCAGATCGCACGAAACGCTCGCTCGCGCACGCCGGACTTTTCCACAGGCAGGGGCCAGGCCCTGTTACGGAAACGTCACGACTTCCATACGCCGGTGTGACGGAGCGAGTCAGCGCAGCGACTTCAGCGCCTTGTCGAGGCGCTGCTTCGTCGTCAGCACGCCCTCGAACAGATCGCCGTGGCGGCGCACGCGCTCGAGCACGACGTCCATCGTGAACGACGACGGGTCGAGCGACTCGTTCACCTCGTCCCAGCGCAGCGGCGTCGAGACGGGCGCGCCCGGCCGCGGCCGCACCGAGTACGCGGACGCGATCGTCTTCCCCTCCCCGTTCTGGTTCGAATCGATCAGCACGCCGCGCCGCTTCGCCTTCGACCACTCCGTCGTCGCGAGCCCGCGATGCGTGCGGGCGATTGCGCCGGCAACGATCTCCGAGAACCCGCGTGTGTCGTCGAACGAGTAGCGGCGCTCGACCGGAACGAGGATGTGCATCCCGTCGACGCTCGAAGTCTTCGCAAACGACGTGAGCCCGAGCGCGTCCAACGCCTGCTTCACGATCAGCGCGACCTGCACCGTCTCCTTGAACGAGACGTCGGGCGACGGGTCGAGATCGAACAGGACGAAGTCCGGGCGATCCGGCTTGTCGATACGCGAGTACCACGTGTTCAGGTCGATACAGCCCATGTTCACCATCCACAGGAGCGCGTCGCCGCCGTCGACGACCGGGGCATCGATCCACTTCAGCCGGCGAGGGGACTCGCGCGACGAGACCTGTACGTGGAACCGCGGGATCCAGTCCGGCATGTGCGAGGGCGCGTCCTTCTGGAAGAACGCCTTGCCGAACGCGCCGTCCGGGTACCGGCGCATGGTGAACGGCCGGTCGCGGAGATGCGGAACGAGCACCGGCGCGACGGCACGGTAGTAGTCGATCAGGTCGCCCTTCGTGATCCCCTCGTCGGGGAAGAAGACCTTGTCGAGGTTCGAGAGCTTTACGCGACCTTCGCGCTGCTCGACCGGATTCTCACGATGCACCTCGCGCGGCGACTTGTCCTCGCGCAGCCCTTGAAAGGACGGAGCGCGGAGGTGGCCGTCGTGCGTCCACTCGGCGAACTCGACCTCGCACACGAGCTCCGGCCTCACCCACACGACATCGCCCTTGCGCACCTTCGGCATCTTCGGGACAACCGCGAGCGGCGGCTCGCCCGTCTCGAGCCGTTCGAGCGTGCGCAGAAGCTCCCCGATGTCGCGTTCGCTGAACCCGGTGCCGCAGTTGCCGACCCACACGAGCTTGCCGCCGCGGTACGTCCCGAGCACGAGGGAGCCGAAGCTGCCCGACCGCCGCCCCTGCCCCTTGGTATAGCCGCAGATCACGAACTCCTGCCGCTGATGCGTCTTGATCTTCAGCCAGTCGCGCGTGCGCTTGCCTTCGAGGTAGCGCGAGCCCTTCCGCTTCGCCATCACGCCTTCGAGCCCTTGCTCGACCGCGGCGTCGTAGAGCGCCTCGCCGTCGTCGAAGAGGACGGAGATCTGCACCGTCCTCTGACGCTGGTCGAGCAGCGCCTCCAGCCGCTCCCGGCGTTCCTCCAGCGGAAGGCTCGTCACCGAGACGCCGTCGACCTCGAGCACGTCGAAGACGGCGTAGACGATCTGCGTGCCCTGCTTGCCCTGCTGCATCGCCGAGAAGCTCGGCCGCCCCTGCTCATCGAGGGCGCACACCTCGCCGTCGACCACGCACTCGGGGGACCGCGCCGCCTTCTCGAGCGCCTTCGCCACCTCAGGGAACCGCCCGGTCAGGTCGTTGTAGTTCCGCGAGACGAGCCGCGCCCCGCCGCCGCGCACGTAGCCGAGGGCTCGATAGCCGTCCCATTTCACCTCGTAGAGCCACTCGTCGCCCTTCGGCACGTCCTGCGCGGGTGTCGCGAGCATCGCCTTGTAGTCGTTGCGCACCCGGCGCGCAGTCTCGTCGCGCTTGCGGATCAGAAGCCAGTTCCTCGGATTCCCGTCGAGGTTCGCCGGCACGAGCGTCCAGGCTCCCTCGAGCCGGCTGCCGTGGAGCCGCACCGTCAAGCCGCCGTCGCGCTTCTCCTCGACGAGCTCGTAGGTTCCGCTGTCCCAGATCTCGACGGTGCCGGCGCCGTAGTTGCCCTTCGGGATCTCGCCTTCGAAGCTCGCGTAGTCGAGCGGGTGATCCTCGACGTGCACGGCGAGCGAGCGCTGCCCCGACTCGAGCGGCACCCCCTTCGGGACCGCCCACGACGCGAGCGCACCGTTTCGCTCCAGCCGGAAGTCGTAGTGGAGCCGGCGCGCGTCGTGGCGCTGCACGACGAAGATCGGGTTCTTCCCGCGCTTGCCCGTCGACGTGAAGGGCTCAGGAGTCTGCTTCGGGACGCGCTTGCGGTTGTACTCGCCGAGCTTCGAACTGCTCACAGGGCCTTTCTACCGACTTCGAGTCGTAGCGACCTCGTTTGCAACGCAGGCGAGCAACCGGGGATAAGCCTGTGGACGCTGTGGACAGAGTCACTCAATCGGCTATCCAACCTACGCAAAACTTGCCAATAATGCTACGCGACCGCCGAGACCTTACGCGTAGACGCCGAGCGAACGGAACCGCGCCCGCCGGCGGCGCCGGAGCTCATCGCCGGGCACCTCCGCGAGCTCGTCGAGGAGCTCCCGGAGTGTCTCTCCCAGGAGGCGGGCCGCCGCGTCGTGGTCTGCGTGGGCTCCACCGGGCGGCTCGGGGACGATCGCGTCGATGACGCCGAGCTCGAGGCAGTGGGCCGCGTCGGGCTTGAACGCGGCCGCGGCCTTCTTCTTCTCGCCGCCGTCGCGCCAGAGGATCGCCGCGCACCCCTCGGGCGAGATGACGGAGTAGATGGCGTTCTCCTGCATCAGGACGCGGTCTGCGAGGGCGATCGCAACCGCCCCCCCGGAACCACCCTCGCCGATCACGCACGCGATGGTCGGGACGGTCAGCCGCGACATCACGGCCTGGGACTCGGCGATCGCGCCGCCCTGACCGTGCTGCTCGGCCGCGACGCCGGGGTAGGCGCCGGGTGTGTCGACGAGCGAGATCAGCGGGAACCCGTGCAGCTCGGCGAGGTTCATCACCCGCATCGCCTTGTTGTATCCCTCCGGATACGGCATCCCGAACTGCCGCTTCACGCGCTCCTGGGCGTCGCGGCCCTTCTGCTGGCCGATGAGCGCGACGGTCCTCCCGTCCAGCTTGCCGAGCCCGGTGACCATGGCGGCGTCATCGGCGCGGCCGCGGTCGCCGTGCAACTCGAACCAGTCCTCGAGCAGCCGCTCGACGTAATCGAGCGTGTACGGCCGCTCGTCGTGGCGTGCAAGCTCGACGGAACGCCAGATCTCCTCGTCGGTCGCCTCCGTCCCCATCCGGTCGAGTTGGCGCTGGAGCCGCTCCAGCTCGCCGGACAGCTTCGTACCGCCGAGCAGAGGCATGTTGCGGAGCCTGCTGAGTCGCTCGCGCAGGCGGAGCTCGTGCTCAGACGGGGGCATCGAAGAGCCTCAGCAGCTTCGACAGCGTCGGGCGGAGCTCGGGACGGGGAAGGATCGCGTCGAGGTGCCCGAAGCGGAGGTTCTGCTCGGCGAGGCCGAAGTCCTCCGGAAGCTTTTCCCGGGTCGTCTGCTGCACGACACGGGGGCCGGTGAAGGCGATGAGCGCGCCGGGCTCGGCGAGCAGGACGTCGCCGAGACTGGCGAAGCTCGCAAGCACGCCGGCGGTCGTAGGATGCGACATGACGACGATCATCGCCTGGCCGGCGTCGTGGAGGTCCTCGACGGCACAGACGGTCTTCGGCAGCTGCATGAGCGACAGAATCCCCTCCTGCATGCGCGCACCGCCGGAGCTCGTCACGGCGATGAGGGGAACGCCCCGCTCCGCGGCCGAATCGCAGGCGCGTGAGAGCTTCTCGCCGACGACGCTGCCCATCGAGCCGCCCATGAACGCGAAATCCATCACAGCAAGCCCGCACTGGCGTCCGTCGAGCGACGCCTGGCCGACCACCATCGCATCGGAGAGACCGGTCTTCATCTCGGCCTCGGCGATCCGCTCGCTGTACGGGCGCAGGTCGAAGAACCCGAGTGGATCCTCGGAGTGGAGCTCGGCGGCCTCCTCGACGAACGAGCCCTCGTCGGCGAGCCACGCGATCCGCGGCCGCGCGCGCATCGGAAAGTGGTGCCCGCACTGGGCACACACCCAGAGCGACTGCTCGAGCTCGTCGTCGCGATAGTGCGAGTGGCAGCTGGGGCAGGTGTTCGGATGCTTGGGCGGCGGAGCCGGCTTGTCGTCGGTCTCGACGGAGACGTCGATGTTTCCCACGGCGCTAGCTTAGACCCGCCCCGCCAGCCGGGAGTTGCGCCTCAAAAGCCGAGGGCAGTCGTCAGCCGCTCGAGCTTCTCGACGTTCGCCCGGTCGGGGACGAGACCCGTGAGGCCGGCCCCGACCACGGTCGAGGTCTCCCGAATCCGGCCGAGAACCGCCTCCAGGTCGGTGACGGTGGGCCCGCCCGGCTCCGGCATGAACACGGCCATCTCGCTCGGCTCCAACACGTCGCAGTCGAGCGCGACGTAGACGCAGTCGACGCGGGCGACTACCGCCTGCGGATCGTCATGGATCCCGGCGGCGGCGATGTACTCGACCTCCGACGGATCGAGGTTGCGCGCACCGAGGAGCGCGACATCCTGCGCATCGACCGCGCCGCCATCGATCACCATGCGCAGCGGCATTCCCCACTCGTTGCCGGACGGCGACGACTCGGGCGTGTTCAGGTCGCCGTGCGCGTCGATCCAGATGACACCGAGCCGCTCGTGACGTGCCGCGAGCCCTTCGATCGCGCCGATGTGCGAGCAGCAGCAACCGCCGAGGATGAGCGGGCGTACGGGGAGATCCGAGGCAACGGCGAGCGACTGCGCGTGCAACGAGTCCTCCTCGACGACGGACGCTTCCGGATAGTCGAGCGGCAGCGACGCGGACTCGATCATCGGCTCTCCGCCGTCACCCCAGGCGCGCGGAACACGCACGAGCCCGGCAGCGAACGTGCGCCCGCACGAGTGGCACTCGTAGTCGGGACCGACCGCGACGGCGGTGTGCGCCTTGCACGTGGGGCACTTCGCTCGGAGCATGCTCATGTCAGGGTCCTCTCGTAGACGACATCCTCGGTCCCGACCGACATCCCGGCACGCTCGTACAACCGGGTGGCACCGGACGGGTTCTCCGAGTCGACACCGAGGCTGACCGTCGTCAGCCCACGGCGGTGCATCTCTCCGAACGCATGCAACAGCAACGCTTCACCGAGCCCTCGCCTGCGCCATGGCAGTCGCACGCCGAGCGCTGCGACAAAGCCGTCCGCCGGCGACTGGGCCTCGCAGCGGATGGCGCCCGCAGGCTCGTCGCCGTCCCAACCGAGGAAGTACAGCGAGGTGTCCGCTTCGTCGACCCGACGGCGCTTCCACTCCTCAAAGCTCACCGGAGCAAATCCCCATTCGCCCTGGAAGGCATCGACGATCGTGTCGTGAAAGACGCGCACGTCCGCCGGCCCGAACGGATCGATCCGGACGCCGTCAGGAGGTGTCGGCGCCGCGGGCGGACCGTCGAACGTGCGCACCATCTCGTGGAAGCGCCGCACCTCGCGGTAGCCGCGGCCGCGCAGCAGATCGTGGCCGGCCGTGTCGCGGCCGTACACGACGACGTGCAGCTTCTCGAAGCCCTTGCGGTGCGCCCACTCCTCCGAGCGCTCGACGAGCTCGGTGCCGAGGCCGCGCCCGCGCGCGTCGGGATGCACAAAGCCGCCGCCTTCTGCAACCTCGCCGTGCTTGATGACCCACCCGAACGCGATCAACCGCCCGTCGTCCTCGAACGCCCACGAGTCGTCCGCAAGGTCGCCCCACTGCATCCAGTCGCGCACCTTCGCCGGATTCGCCGTCGGTCGGTAGCCGAAGTCGGCCTGGAGCGCGCGCAGCAGCTCCGCGCCGGTGTCCGCGTCGGCGAGCGTGAGCTGTCTCACCGGCCCGATGCTCATGGAACGAGCGAGTCGAGAGCGGCTCCGAGGCCTGCCAGCGTGTGCAGCTCAACGTCGGGATGCGGCTTTGGATGCTCGCCGAGCCGGTTGATCCACACGGTCGGCAGACCGAGCTCGGAAGCCGGCGCGACGTCGTGATAGAGACTCGCTGCTACGTGCACGTGCGACGAGCGCGGCACGCCCGTCTGCCCCTCGAACGCCTCCCAGTGCTTCCGGCCGGGCTTATACGACCCGATCTCCGAGGCGACGATCGCGAGCTCGAACGGGACGCCGATCTGCTGCAGCGAGGCCTCGATGTAGTCGCGGTCCGTATTCGAGAGGATCGCGAGCTTCCAGCCGCGGGCACGGACGTCTTCCAGCGACTCTCGCACCTCCGGGAAGGGCTTCCAGGCCGGCAGCGACCGGGCGAGCGCGTCGTGCTCGTCGTTCGCGAGCGGGACATCCTCGCGCTCGGCGAGCCGCGAGAGAGCGACGGTAAGTACCTTACGGTAGCTCGCCTCGGGCTCCTCCCGCTGCAATTGCTGCTCGACCTCGTGGTAGCCGTGCAGAAGCCGCGCGACCTGCTCGGCGCCGAACAGCCGCTCGAGCTCGCGACCGATCCCACCGTTCCAGTCGATGAGGGTGCCGTAGCAGTCGAAGGTGGCCCAGCGGTCCATAGACTCCGACGATACATGGCCGATTCAGTGACTCACCACCGCTGGGACGACATCCCGCGCGAGGAGCTCAACCCGCTCATCGGACGCCGGTTCATCAACGGCACGGAGATGATGATCGCGCACGTGTACCTCGCGAAGGGCGCCGTCGTGCCCCGGCACTCGCATCACAACGAGCAGCTCACGTACCTTCTCGAGGGCCGGATGCGGTTCTGGTTCGGCGAGGACGAATCGGAGATTCTGGAGCTCGGCGCCGGTGAGGTGCTGTGCATTCCCGCGCACCTTCCGCACAGGGCCGAGGCACTCGAGGACAGCCTCGACGTCGACGTCTTCCACCCGCCGCGCCAGGACTGGCTCGACGGGAGCGACGCCTACCTACGCAGCGGGCCTGAAAGCAAGTAGCTCAGGCCCGTGCTCGTGCAGCCAGTCGCGCTGCTCGCGCCAGCCCGGCCGGCGCGTCTCGACGAGCTTCCAGAAGCGCCGCGAGTGGTTCGGCTCCCGCATGTGGCACAGCTCGTGAACCACGATGTAGTCGAGAACGTCGAACGGGGCGAGCACGAGTCGCCAATTGAACGAGAGCGTGCCGGTGGTCGAGCACGATCCCCAGCGTGAGCGCTGGTCGCCGATCCGGACGCGCTTCGGCTTCACGCCGAGCTCCGGCGCTTCCTCGTCGATCAGCATCGCGATGAGCTCGCGCGCCGCACGGCGCGCTTCTGTCTCCGACACGTACTGCCGGCCAAGCTGCAGGCGCGGCCGCTGTTTCGCTCGCTCGAGAGCGATCCATTCCCGATGCGTGTCGACGATGTGTCCGATCTCGGCGGCCGGCATCCGTACCGGCACCGTCATGAGCGCCGGCGCTCCCCACGGAACTGACAACGTCCATCGCCGGGCACGCCGCGACCGACGCACCTCGATGAGCTCGTCCACGTTGTCAACGCTAGTAACAGAGTCGGAAGGCGCTACTCAGCGAATTTCTTGAAGACGACTACGGCGTTGTGACCGCCGAATCCGAAGGAGTTCGAGACCGCAGTGTCGACAACGGCGTCGCGGGCGACGTTCGGCACGTAGTCGAGGTCGCATTTGGGATCCTCGACCTCGTAGTTGATCGTCGGCGGCAGCTTGCCGTCGCGCATCGCCAGAACCGTGAACGTCGCTTCGATCGCTCCCGCAGCGCCGAGGCAATGGCCCGTTGCGCCCTTCGTGCCCGACACCGGCGTCTTGAGCGCGTTCTCCTCGCCGAGGGCGAGCTTCAGCATCTTCGTCTCCGACGCGTCGCCCATCGGCGTCGACGTCGCGTGCGCGTTGATGTAGTCGATCCCGTCCTTCTCGACGCCGGCGTCGTTCAGCGCCATCTCCAGCGCCCGTACGGGCCCGGTTGGGTCGGGCTCGGTGATGTGCTTCGCGTCCGACGACAGGCCGTAGCCGGCCACCTCGGCGTAGATCTTCGCCCCGCGCGCCTTCGCATGCTCGAGCTCTTCGAGCACGAGCACCGCACCCGCCTCGCCCATCACGAAACCGTCGCGCTCCGCATCGAAGGGTCTCGACGCATGGATCGGATCGTCGTTGCGCTGCGACAGCGCACGCATCGCCGCGAAGCCGGCGATGCCGACCTCGTTGACCGCCGCCTCGGTGCCGCCGCAAAGCATCACGTCGGCACGGCCGAGACGGATCGAGTCGAGGCCGTCGCCGATCGCCATGTTCGACGCCGCGCATGCCGTGCACTGCGCGCTGAGCGGACCGCGTGTGCCGAGCATGATCGAGACCCAGCCCGCACCGAGGTTCGGGATGATCGCCGGGATCGCGAACGGGCTGACACGGTCGGGACCCTTGTGGATGAGAGTGTCGTAGCACTCCTGGAACGAGCGGATGCCGCCGATTCCCGTGGCGATCGACGCGCCGATGCGGTCGGCCTCCGCGTCGATGTCGAGCTTTGCGTCCTCCTGTGCCTGGTAGGCGGCGGCGATCACCAGGTGCGCAAAGCGGTCCATCCGGCGCGCGTCCTTCTTGTCGATCCAGTTCGTCGGGTCGAAGTCCTTCACCTCGCACGCAAAATGCACCTTGTAGTCCGTGTGGTCGAACTGCGTGATCTCCCCCGCGCCGGACTCCCCCGCGAGCAGGCTGCGCCATGACGCCTCGACGTCGTTCCCGAGCGGCGAAACCGCACCCATTCCTGTGATGACGACCCGCAGCCGTCCGTTCATCGATCCGTTCGAGCTCATCTACATCCCCAGTCCGCCGTCGACGAGCAGGACCTCGCCCGTGATGAAGGCGGCCTCGTCGGAGCAGAGGAAGCGTACCGCTCCGGCGATGTCCTCCGGCTCTCCGAGCCGGCCGAGCGGCGTCGCCTGGAGCATCGCCTGGGTCGCGTCCTCCGGCAGGACATCCGTGAGCTGCGTCTTCACGTAGCCGGGCGCGACGACGTTGGCGCGGACGTTCCGGCTGCCGAGCTCGCGCGCCAGGGACTTCGTGAAGCCGATGATCCCCGCCTTCGAGGCGGCGTAATTCGTCTGGCCCCAGTTCCCGTGCACGCCAACGATCGAGGAGATGTTCACGATCGCCCCCGCACGTTTCTTCATCATCGGCCGGCAGACGGCGCGACAGGTGTAGAAGACCGACGAGAGGTTCGTCTCGATCACGACGCGCCAGTCGTCGTCCGGCATGCGCGCGAGCAGTCCGTCCCGCGTAAGGCCGGCGTTGTTGACGAGGATGTCGACGTCACCGGCTTCCGCGACGAGACGCGCGGCATCGCCCGGACTCGAGACGTCGGCCTCCACAGCGCGCCCGCCGATGTCGGATGCGAGCGACTCCGCTTCGTCCTTGCCGGAGCGGTAGCCGAGCACGACCGCGGCGCCGGCCGCCGCGAGCTCGGTGGCGATCGCGCGACCGATTCCGCGCGACGCTCCGGTGACGAGCGCCGTCTTGCCCTCCAGCGATGCGAAGCTCACGTCTTGGCGAGCGCTTCGTGCAGCTTGTCGAGCGACGCGAGATCGTTGATCGAGATCGCCTTCGCGGTCCGGTCGATCCGCCGCACGAGCCCGGAGAGGACGTTGCCGGGACCGACCTCGACGAACGTGCGCACGCCTTCCTTCATCAGCTCGGACGCAGCCTGGGTGAACCGAACCGGCGCGGTGAGCTGGTCGACCAGGAGCGGCGCCATCCGCTGGGCCGATTCGAGGCGCGCGGTGACGGTCGACATGAACGGCGCGACGGGCTCCTGGAACTTCACGCGCTCGATCGCCGGCCGGAGACGATCGGCGGCGCGCGCGACGAGCGGCGAATGGAACGCCCCCGAGACCTTGAGCTTCACCGTGCGGCGGGCGCCCTGTTCCTGTGCGCGCTCGATGCACTCGTCGACCGCCAGATTCTCGCCCGAGACCACGATCTGGCCGGGGCAGTTGTAGTTCGCAGGCCACACGCCGAGGATCTGGCGGCAGAGTGTCTCGACGACCTCGTCCTCGAGCCCGAGGATCGCCGCCATCGAGCCGGGATGCTGCGCAGCCGCCTCGGCCATCGCAATTCCCCGTTCGCGAACGAGTGCGATCGCGTCCTCGACGGAGAGCGACTCCGCAGCCGCGATTGCGGCAAACTCACCGACGGAATGGCCGACGACGAAGTCGGGCTCGATGCCGCGCTCACGGATCGCCGCAAGAACGGCGAGGGACATCGCAACGAGCGCCGGCTGCTGGACGGCAGTGTCGACGAGCTCCTCCGCCTCCGCGTGGAAGCAGAGCCGCTCGAGGTCGAGACCGCACGCCTCGCTACCCCGCCGAAAGACGTCCCGGGCGGCAGGCACCGCCTCGGCGATGTCGCGGCCCATGCCTGCCTCGATCGACCCCTGCCCGGGGAAGCAGAACGCGATCTTGCTCATGACATCTCCTTCGTCCAGCGAATCAGGGCCGACCCCCATGTGAGTCCTGCCCCCATCCCGGTCATCAACACCAGCTTTCCCGGTCGAAGCCGTCCGTCCTTCGCCGCGTCGCCGAGAGCGAGCGGAATCGAGCCGGAAGAGGTATTCCCGTAGCGGTCGACATTGATCACCACCCGCTCAGACGGGACGCCGAGCTTCTTGGTTGCGTGGTCGATGATCCTCACGTTCGCCTGGTGGGGAACGTAGACGTCCACGTCGGCGATCGTGGCGCCGCAGCGCTCGAGCAGGGCCTCGGCCGACTGAACGAGAATCCGCGTCGCGAACCTGAACACTTCCCGGCCGTTCATCTTCACGAACCGGTCGGGCCCCTTGAAGATCCGCGAGCCGCTGCCCGGGAGCCAGAGGCTCTCGGCGCCGGCGCCGTCGGTGCCGAGCTCGAATCCGAGGAAGCCCCGCTCCGGTACTGCCTCCAGCACGACGGCCCCCGCACCGTCCCCGAAGAGGACGAGGGTCGATCGGTCGTCCCAGTCGAGGAGCCGCGAGAGGAGGTCGCCGCCAACGACGAGGGCCCGCTTCGCGAGGCCGGCGGCGAGCATCCCGTAGCCCTGCGCGAGCGCGTACATGAAGCCGGTGCAGCCGGCCGAGAGGTCGTAGGCGGCCGCGTCTACCGCGCCGAGCTTGTCGGCGAGAATCGCCCCTGTCGACGGGAACGCCATGTCGGGCGTCACGGTTCCGACGATCAGCAGATCGACGTCCTTGCCCTCGACACCGGCCTGCGCGAGCGCGTCGCGGCAGGCCGGCAGCGCGATGTCGGAAAGCGCCTCCTCGTCCGACGCCATCCGCCGCTCGCGAATTCCCGTGCGCGAGAGAATCCACTCGTCGGAGGTGTCGACGTAGCGTCCCAGGTCGTCGTTCGTTACGACGCGGTCGGGCACTTTCCAGCCGAGCCCGGTGATCGAGACGTTGAGCCCTTCGTGCGCCGCGCCGATCATTCGGCGACGAATACCGTGAGCATCGCCTCGGCGGCGAGCTCGTCACCGACGAACGCGCGCCCCTGACCCTTCGCGATCGGCCCGCGCACGCGGGTGAACTCGCACTCGAGCGTGAGCACATCGCCCGGCTCGACGACGCGCTTGAAGCGGCAGCCGTCGATGCCGGCGAAGAACGGCATCTTCCCCGCGTTGTCCTCGTGCGCGAGTACGGCAACCGCGCCGGCCTGTGCGATCGCCTCGATCGTCAGCACGCCCGGCATCACGGGGCGCTCCGGGAAGTGGCCCGGGAACCACCAGTCGTCGGCGCGGATCTCACGGCGGCCGACGACGCGCTTGCCCGGATCGAGCTCGAGGATCTCGTCGACGAGCAAGAACGGGGGACGGTGCGGGATCAGCGATTCGATCACGTCGCGGCCGAACGGCAGTGACGGCAGCGTCATGCCTGCTCCGATAGCAGCCAAGCCGCTGCCGCCGCTCCTTGGCGGGCTCCGTCGAGCCTACGCCCGCTGGTCATGCGACGTCTTCGAGCCGCTCGCTCAGTCGCGCGCGGCCGCGGTGGGCATGACACTTCGCGGTGCCGACGGGCATGCCCGCAGCCTCGGCGATCTCCTCGAACGTGTAGCCGGCGACGTCCTTCAAGAGCACGACCTGAGCCTGCGACGGCGAGACGCCGGCGAGCGCCTCGCACAGCTCGCGCCGAAGCTCCGCGTTGCCGGCGCTGCGCGCCGGGTCGTCGTCGGAGGCGAGCTGATCGCTGAGCGGCTCGTGGCTTCGCGCCTTGCGCCGATCGGCCGCGTCGAGGCACGTGTTCACGACGATGCGGTGGAGCCAAGTCGAGAACTGCGAGCCGCCGTGGAACTGCTTCAGGCGTACACACACCTTCGCAAGAGCCTCCTGAGTCGCATCGCGCGCGTCCTCGGGGTCGCGCAGGAACTGCCTCGCGAGGCGCTCCACCTTCGGTGCGTGGCGCTCGAGCAGCGCCTCGAGCGCCTGCGGATCGCCGACCCGGGCCCGGGTCACGAGGATCGGGTCGCTCAGCTTCTCGTAGACGAGGCCGCGGTCCTGCCGAAGCGGTTGCGTGATCGGGTGGCCCCTACGCACGCGGCTAGTCTAGACCGGGTGCATGAGCTCAGTCCGGAGGCGGTGCTGCCGCTGCTGCGCGGCCGGCTCGGGCAGCCGTATCGCTTCGTCGAGTCGTGCGCGTCCACCCAGCGCCTGCTCGGCAGCGACGACCCCGAGGGGGCGGTCGTCGCCACCGACCATCAGACCGCGGGCCGTGGCCGGCTCGGCCGCACCTGGGAGGACGTACCGGGCCGCTCGCTCCTCGTGTCGGTGCTGCTGCGGCCGTGGCCCCCGATGCCGCTGTGGCCGGAGCTTTCGCTCGTCGCAGGCAAAGCCGTTGCGCAGGCACTTCGCAGCGAGACCGGGATCGACGCAACGCTCCGGCATCCGAACGACGTCGTGGTCGCCGGCCGCAAGCTCGTCGGTGTGCTGCCCGAGGCGAGCCCCGGCCGGGTGGTGCTGGGGATCGGGGTGAACGTGAACCAGGCGCGCGGCGAACTGCCTGTCGACACCGTGAAGCCGTCCACGTCCGTACGCATCGAAGCCGGCCGCGAGGTCGCGCGCGCCCCACTCCTGGCTGCGATCCTCGCCGAGCTCGAGCTCGGGTACGACGCCTGGTCGCAGCCCTACCGGCGGTAGCGCACAAGGGTGGAGTTCCCTGCGGCGTCGGTGGCGATCAGGCGATAGGCGGCCGGCTTCGTCCTCAGCCAGAACTGCGTCGTCTTCGCCTTCTTGAGGATGCGCGTGTATCGCTGCGTTCCGACCACGAGCGTCAGCGTCGCGGGCTCCGAGATGCTGAAGCGCAGGTTGCGGTACGAGACGACGGTGATACGGGGCGCGGTTCGGTCGAACGTGACGCTCGCCGTGCGCGTGAACGTCGCCGACTCGTCGGCGATCGTGAGCGCGAGCGTATACGTGCCGTCGAGCGCGCCGGACCCATCGGCGAGCGTGCCGTCCCAGGTGAGTGTCTGCGGGCCCGCGACAACGGGAGGGGGCGGCGGGACTGCCACCACGGTGGTGCCGCGCAGCACCTGGAGCGCGACGCTGATCGGCGGGCGCGTGAGCGTGTAGCTCAGCGTCGGACCGGTGGAGCTGAACCCGGTCAGGATGTCGTCGACCGTGAAGGGGACCGACGCGGTCGCAGTCTTCGTTCCTGCAATCGCGGCGATGGCGATGGCGTACTGGCCGTTGAGCAGTCCCGGCGGCGGGGTGAAGGTGAGTGTCTGCGTCCCAGCCGGCTTCGGCGCGGTGAGGAGTATCGCCAGCAGCTGTCCGTTCGGCGCGACGAGCGACGCGGTGATCGTCGCGGCAGACGTCAGGGTGTAGGTGAGCGTCGTCGTCTCGCCGGGCGCGAGCTCCGCAGGCGAGGCCGTCGCCTTCTGCACCGCGAGGGCGGCGACAGCGCCGAGGGTGCCGGTGGCAGACCGTGCGTTCGGCGCCGCAATCGTCCACGTGTACCGATCCGCCGGCGCGGCAGAGGCGTCCCACGTCCAGTCGACGCTCGAGCCGGTGCCCGACCCCTGCGCGACCTGAACACCGGACGAGTTGACGATCGCGACCGTCCAGGGCTGCGCCGCCGAGACGCGGGCGGTGAAGCGCACCTGGCCTTCGGCGTCTCGGGCCACACTCGGCGCGTAGATCTTCGGTCCGCCGAGAGCCGCAACGTCCTTCGCAATCTGCGAGAGCTGTGCGTAGAGCGCGTCGCCCGGGCAATCGGTAAAGCCCGTATCGCGATGCCCCGAGATTGCGCGCAGGACGACCGGGATGCCGACCGGGAACCGTGGGTTGCCACCGGAGAGCCACGGCACGAGCGTGAGCGGGTCGACGTGCGCGAGATCGAGCCGCCACGCGAGCACCTGCTCGAGCGCGGTCTTCGCAGCGGCGGGGAGTGACGTCGTGCCGTAGTCGCCGAGCACCGCGACGCCGACGGAGCCGGTGTTGAAACCCTGCGCGTGCGCGCCGATCACGTTGCGGTCGACTCCGCCGTAACGGCCCTCGAACACCTGACCGTACTTGTCGACGAGCAGGTTGTAGCCGATGTCGTTCCACCCGTTCCCCTGTACGTGGTACAGCTCGATGCCGCGGACGATCGCGGCAGACTGCGCCGGGGTGTAGTTGTTCGAGCCGGCCGTGTGATGCACGACCGCGAAGCTGATCGTGTTCGCGTACGCCGGCGGCGCGCGGCGGATCGACTCGTCCGCACCCCACGACAGGCGCGGGATGATCGACGGTGCGCCGGCGATCTGGAGCCGCCGCGCACCGAGTTGCTCGACAGGGCTCCACACGTAGTAGGCGCGCAGCCGCGACATCTCGCCGCGGGTCCGGAAGCGGATCGCAGTGGACTCGCCTGTCCAATCGAGGTTCCCGAGGTGCCACGCATGCTCGATGCGGCCGTCGTCGTCCGCGGCACGCCACGGACCCCAGCGTCCGGCGGCGCTCCGCGTCCGGTAGAGAACGCTCCCCGACCCGCGCCAGTGAAGGCCGACCAGGTTGAAATGCGGCGCAGCCGCGGCGGTCGTGCGGTCGGCGTGCAGCGGAACCTCGCCCATCGTCAGCGTCGGCCCTCCGGCGAGGGCCGATGCCGGCGCGACGAGCGCCGCTGCGAGCATGCCGAGGAGAAGTCTCATAAGAGAGCCAGCCTGCCATGACTCGGTTCGGCGCGAGGGTGGCCAGACCCTTCCCAGATACAATCTTTACGACTGTGCGAGCGTTTCTCGCTGCCGCAGGCCTGACGCTGATCCTCGCGGGCGCCGCTTCCGGCGCCTCGGCGGGGCCGCGCGTGCTCGCGATCCGCTTCGGCCCCGACCTCGAGGTCAATCCGGTCACCCAGGATTACCTGAGCGGGAAGCTTCACCAGGCAGAGAAGAACGGGTATGACGCCGCGGTCATCCTGCTCGACACGCCCGGCGGCCTGTCCACGTCGATGAAGACGATCTACACCGACGAGCTCGCCGCGAAGCTCCCGGTGATCGTCTACGTCTCGCCCGACGGCGCGCGCGCCGCCTCGGCCGGCGTCTGGATCGCGCAGGCCGCG
>JBGQKY010000006.1:0-32133 GCA_041499745.1 Gaiellaceae bacterium | reverse complement strand
GCCGGCGGCGGCGGGACGCAGCTGACGACCGACTCCGACTACTGGCCCTCGTACTCGGCCGACGGCGCGACGGTGCTCTTCGTGCGGGACTCCTCGAGCGATAACTCGGACTCGAGCCAGGCGGATCCGGTCGATCCCCAGAACGACGATCTCTACGAGCTCTGGTCGATGGCGGCCGACGGCAGCGCTCCGGCCGTGATCGTCGAGGGCGACTTCGAGACGCCCGTGGTCGCCCCGCCGGCGGCGCCGGCGTCCTCGGGCGGCGGCGGCTCGTCGGGCGGCGGCGGCTCCTCCGGAGGGGGCGGCTCCACTGCCATCCCGGTCCCGAAGGTTGCGGCCACGGTCTCGAAGAAGGGCACGCACTACGTCGTCCGCTGGACGGGCAAGGCGACGTCCTGGCTCGTGACGCTCAAGGTCGGCAAGACGAAGGCGAGGGTCATCCTTCGCGGCACCGTTCACTCGCACACGTTCACGCTGAAGAAGGCGAAGGGCCTCTTCTCGGCGAAGGTCAGCCCGCGCTGACGCCCATCGTGATCCGGCCGAGGTAGCCGGCTCCGACCTTCTTCAGTGCGAGCAGCGAGCGGCTTCCGCCGTTGCGGTAGATGGAATCGCTCGCGTTCGGCGTATCGGCTTTGGTTCCGTGCGCGCGGTACGGCGTGCGTTTGTACACCCCGTTCGAGATCGATTCGTTGAAGAACAACTGGCCGGTGTGCATGACGTTGCCGTCGGACAGATAGACCTTGACGTGAACATGCGTCGCTCGACCCTGGTACCAGCCGGGGTAGATCGTCTTGAAGACGGCGAGGCCGTCCTTGTCGGTTCGCTGCACGCCGCGGAGGAAGTTCGTGCCGGTGTTTCCAGCGACCGCTCCGGAGTACACCCCGCCCGCGTCGGCGTGCCAGATGTCGACGACGGCGTTGCGGATCGGCTTGCACGTCGACGCGTTCACGACCGCCAGGCGCAGCTCGAGCGGCACACCCGGCTTCCCTTCGGTGATGTTGCGCCGCACCTTCTCGCTCGGTACGTAGAAGGGTCCTTCGGTCATCTCGGGGGTCAGTACGCAGCTGATCGCGCCTGTGGAGACGCCGGCAGGGCCGGACGCCGCGTCCGCGACGTCCGGGAGGAGCGCCGCGGCGACGATGCCGCCGACTGCGAGCAGCGACTCGCGTCTCGTGAGCTTTCTGGTCTCGTCCACGCCGACGAGGGTACGCAGCCGGTCTAAGGGCGGTGTGTGAACGAGCGGTGCTGCGACCGGTGGGTCCGCTTCTTCTTCACCGTGACCGGCGTCTTGGCCGGCGGCGTGGTGGCGGCGAGCGGCACATGTCCGGCGAGACGCGTCGCCGTCCCGAACTCCTGTGACCAGAGCGTCGCGCCGCTCGAGCCGAGGAAGCTCTGGCCCTGGAGATAGCCGACACCGAGCTCCTCGTAGGCCGCGGTGAGGATGTTCTCGCGGTGGCCTGTTGAGTGGAGCCAGCCGTTCATCGTCTCGCGCGGCGTGCCGTACCTGCCCGTGCCCCACGCGATGTTCTCGCCGATCTCGTAGCCCGCGGCGCCCTTCAGGTAGTCGCCGAAGACCGAGCTGAACGGCCGGCCGCACGGCGTGTGGCTGAATTCGCCGCACGAGACGTCGGCGGCGAGCTTCGCGTTCCCGGCGGCGTTCAGCTGTGCGTTCAGCGCCAGCGGCGCGAGCCCCGCCTGCGCGCGCGCATAGTTTGTCAGGCACTGCATCGAAAGCTGCGCGGCCGTCTGCTCGAGCCCCAGTTGGTCGGCAGCCGGCCCACAGGTCCCGTTCGGCGCGAGCATCGCCGCGTACGGGTCGTCGGCGGCGAAGGCGCCCGTCGAGGCGGCGAGCGCGGCGGCGGCGGCGAAGGCCAGGAGGGCGACGAGCCGGGAGGTGCGCACTTCCACACCCTGGGCGGAGCGGCGGCCTCGGTCTTTCCCCGTTTTGGGGGAGGGGACTGCGGCTTTTCCGCAGGCGAAATGGGGGTGCTCCCGATGTAGTCGCCGCGGAAACGGCCGATCCTACGTCCATGCAGGAGAGCTTTGGAGTCGTCTGGCGGGAAGGCACGGGGCCGCTCGGGCGCGGAAAGCTCGAGCTGCACCCCCGTTCGCTGCGGCTCGACGGCCTGAACGGCACCGGTCCGTCATTCCGCGAGATCGCCTACGACGACCTCCTGCACGTCCGCGTGGGCCGCGCGCCCACCGATCGGATTGCGGGGCGAGCCAGCCTCGTCCTCGAGTCTCGGGGCGGCGAGCCGCTCGCGATCGCGAGCGTCTCGGAACCCGGCGTGGTCGGCGAGCTGGCGGAGCGGATTGCCGTTCTGCGCGCCGGCCGGCGATCCGCAGTCGTACTGCCGATCCGACCCGGCTCCCACGAGGCGGTTCGTGCGCTGCTCGATTCCGGTCCGCCGTTCGACCCCGAGGAGATCGGGCTCGACCTCCATCAGGTGTTCCTGACGCCCGACGAGGTCGTCTTCGTGTTCGAGTCACGGCTCGGCGCGAGCGTGCTCGAGCCGCTGCTCGCTGCGCCGGGCGTCTGGGAGAGCGCCTCGGCATGGTACGAGCACCTCGCGGGACCCCCGCGGATCGCCGAGGCCGTCTACGCGTGGAGTCGGCCGGATGCGGTCGACCGGTCGCTCCTGCCGCCCGGTCTTCGAGACTGCACCGCCGCCTGACCGAGTAGGGCGAAGTCGAGGCGCGGACGCCGGGACGATCCTCGGCATGCTCGGGCTCGAGCGGACCGGTCGCTGCCGGGCCCGCTCCGCTCGCCGACCGTCTTCAGCGATGCCATCGCCGGATAGTCCTCGCCGGGCTTCGTCGTGAAGTGATACACGCCGGCATCTGTGAACTTGAGCTTCAGGGTCGCGCCCACGTGAGACATGCCTGCCGGGCCGAATGTCAGGGCCGGGCCGCTCAGCTTGACGAGCTTGTGGGGCATGACGTCCTTGTTCCTGATCGTCAACTGGCCTCCGCGCGCGAGGGTCAGCGTCTGCGACGCCCTGAACGTCCCCCTGACTCCATTGTTGCTTACCAGCTCTTGAGTGAGCGTCCCTCCGCAAAGGTGCGGAGGCGCACGCGCGCGTCGACGGCGATGCAGCCGACCGGCAGCGCGAGCACGGGGTTGAGGTCGAGCTCTGCGAGCTCCGGCACGTCCTGGGTGAGCTGCGAGAGTCGTTGTACGAGGTCGACGAGCGCGGGCGCGTCGGCCGGGGGCGCGCCGCGGAAGCCGCGAACGAGCCGGCCGGCCTTGCCGGCATCGACGAGCTCTTCCGCGTCGACGTCCGTCAGCGGTGCGATCCGGAACTCGGCCCCGCCGATCAGCTCGGCGAGGGTGCCGCCCGGGCCGAACGCGACGAGCGGTCCGAAGACCGGATCCTGGAAGACGCCGGCGAGCAGCTCGACGCCGCCGCCGATCATCGGCTGCACGAGCAGCGGGCCGCCGATTCGCTCGGCCGCCGTGCGGACGTCGTCATCTCCGTCGAGGTCGAGCGCGACTCCGCCGCTCTCGGTCTTGTGGACGCCTGCGGCGGCGGTCTTGACGACGACGGGGAAACCGAGCTCGCGGGCGGCTGCGACTGCTTCCTCCGCGGTTGCCACGAGGCGCTCGGGAACGAGCGGGATCCCGTATGCGGTGAGGAGCTCTCGCACGGCCGTCGCCTCGAGCCAGACGTCCCCGCTCGTCGCGAGCGCCGCATCGACGACGCGCCGCGCGGCAGCCGGATCGACGCCGACGACCGAGATCGTCCCGACCGGCCTCCGCAGCCACTCCGCGCGTTCCGCGGCAAGCCCGAGTGCGCGTGCAGCCGATTCGGGGTACGAGAACGCGGCGAGCGGCGAGTCGACCTCGCGGAGCGCTGCGGGCGTCCCCTCGGCACTCACGACCACGGCGAGGAGCGGCTTCTCGGACTGCGTACCCTCCGCAGCCTCGCGAATCGCGAGAGCGACCTCATCGGCGCCGGCGACGACGGGCGGCACGAAGAGGGCGATCACGGCGTCGACGCCGGGATCTCTCAGCAGGTGCGGCAGCGCCTGCGCGTACGTCTCGCCCGTCGCGGAGCCGAGCAGGTCGACCGGATTCGTGATGCTCGCCTCGACCGGCAGCATTCCGGCGAGTGCCTCCCGCGTCGAGGGCGCAAGCTCGGGGAGCTCGAGCCCGGCTGCGTCGCAGGCATCCGCGCAGAGGATGCCGAGCCCGCCTGCATTCGTGACGACGGCGACCCGGCGGCCTTGCGGCAGCGGCTGGTGCGAGAGCAGCGCGGCAACGTCGACGAGCTCCTCGAGCGTGCGCGCACGCAGAACGCCTGCGCTCCGGAAGAGAGCTTCGACCGCTGCATCGGAGCCGGCGAGCGCCGCCGTGTGGGAGCTCGCTGCGCGCGCTCCGACGCCGGTCGTGCCGGCCTTCAGCGCGAGCAGCGGCTTCCGGCGAGCCACGCGGCTCGCGATCCGACCGAACTTGTGCGGGTTGCCGAACGACTCGAGATAGAGGAGCACCACATCCGTGTCCTCGTCCTCTTCCCACCACTCGAGCAGGTCGTTGGACGAGACGTCGGCCTTGTTGCCGATCGAGACGAATGCGGAGAAGCCGAGGCCGCGCTCCGACGCCTTCTCGAGCATCGCGAGGCCCAGCGCACCGCTCTGGGATGAGAAGGCGATTCGTCCGGTCGGCAGTGCGCCCGGCGCGAACGTCGCGTTCAGCCCGATCCCCGGAACCGCGATCCCGAGGCAGTTCGGTCCAAGAAGACGCGCCCCGTGCGCTCGGACGAGTGCGAGCAGCTGCTCCTGGCGCTCGACGCCGGCGGCGCCCATCTCGGCGAAGCCGGCGGAGATGACGCACAGAGCGGGCACTCCCTTGCGGAGCGAAGCTTCGGCCGACTCGAGCACGTGCTCGCCCGGGACGCAGATGACCGCCAGGTCGACCGGATCCGGAATCTCCTCGATCGTGCCGTAGCCGCGGACCCCGGCCACGGCCTCGCCCGCCCGGTTGACCGGATAGGCAGCACCCGCGAAGTCGGCCTGGAGCACGTTGCGGAAGAGCTCGCCGCCGATCGAGCCGCGCCGCTTCGAGGCGCCGATCACGGCAACGCTCGCCGGTGCGAAGAACGGCCGCAGCGAGGCGGCAACGGCGATGTGGTCGCGCTCCTCGACGCGCTCGCGGAAGCGCGGGGTGGTCGCGATCGCGAAGCAGACCTCGACCTCGCCGCCTTCGAGCTTGCGGGTGATCTCGAAGCCTGCGTCCCGGAAGACCGCGAGCATCGCGTTGTTCTCGGGGAGCACCACTGCGAGGAACCGCTCGATGCCGACCTTCGCTGCCCGCGGTGCGAGCTGCTCGAGGAGCCGCGTGGCCGCACCGCGGCCCTGAAACTCGTCTGCAACCGCGAACGCGACCTCCGCTGCCGAGCGGTCACGCAGGCGTGCGTATTCGGCGACCGCGACGATCCGCTCGCCTCCACCCGCGTCGGCGACGGCGCCGACGAGGGCGCCGCGCTCGGTCGAGTCGGCGCCGAGAAGATGTGCGACGAACGCCGCGTCGACGTGGCGGATGCCGTGGAAACGCTGGTAGCGGCTGCGGTCGGACAGCCGCTTGAAGAACTCGAGCAGGGCGCCCGCGTCGGCGGACCCGGGGGCCCGCAGGCGCAGCGTCGAGCCGTCGCGGAGGATGACGTCCACCGCGCCCGGGGCGTGGATGGGGAGCGCGGCCATGGCGCTCACTGTGCCGGGTCCGGGGAGCCGCAGCATCGGAGACGCCACTGTCCGATGCTGCGGCTTTGCCGCACGGTTCAGCGGGCGGCCGTCACCTTCTCGAGCTCGCGCTCGGCGATCTCGGCGTGCTTGCCGGCCGGAACGGCGAGCACCGGGCACGGAGAGACGTGCAGCAACCGCTGCGTGACGCTCCCAACCAGGAGCCCGGCCACGGGCGCGTGTCCGCGAGTCCCGACGACGATCACGTCGCCGCCTGCCTCACGGGCGGCCTCGGCGATCACGTGCGCTGCGCCGGCCGCGGCGGCGGTGATCACCTCCAACGTCGCGTCGAACCCCGCCGCCTTGGCCTCCTCGACCTGGTGGAGGATCTTCTCCTGGAGCTCCTCCTCGTCGGCGAGCACCGGATAGCCGCTCGCCCGGCCGCCGATGAGCAGCTCCTTGCAGTGCACGGCGATCAGCTTCTTGCCTTCGCCCTCGGCGAGGGACTTTGCATACGGCAGCGCGCGGTCGGCGGTCGCCGACCCGTCCGTTGCCCAAAGGATCGTCTTGAACATGACGTCCTCCCTTCGTTTGTACTTCGAGTGTGCGCCTGGCGCGGTCTTGCCGTCATCGGGGTCGGAACTGAGTCCGCCCGCGTGGTTTTCCGCAGATCCCCCTACCATGCGCCCGTGGAAGCCGTCACCCCGACCGAGACCCGCCTCCGGGCCGTGCTCGAGGTCGGGATGGCGATCAGCTCGGAGCTTTCGCTCGACGTGCTCCTCCAGCGCGTCGTCGAGGCGGCGGCGGCGTTGACCGGGGCGCGGTATGCGGCGCTCGGCGTGCTCGGCCGCGACGGCTCGCAGCTCGAGCGGTTCCTCACGACCGGCATCGATCCCGAGCTCCAGGAGACGATCGGCGAGCTCCCCCGCGGGCGCGGCGTCCTTGGCGTGCTGATTCGAGACACGGTGCCGCTGCGCCTGCACGACCTGAGCGAGGATCCCCGATCGGTCGGCTTTCCGCCCGGCCACCCCCCGATGCGCACCTTCCTCGGCGTCCCCGTCTTCTTGCGCGGGATCGCCTACGGCAACCTCTACCTGACCGAGAAGGTCGGCGGCGAGGATTTCACCGACGAAGATCAGGAGATCGTCACGCTGCTCGCCGGCCAGGCCGCGGTCGCGATCGAGAACGCGCGTCTCTACGAGGCGACGACCCAGTGGTCGAATCAGCTCGAGTCGCTGAACGAGATCGGCAACGCGCTCGCGACGGAGACCGACATCGACCGCCTCCTCGATCTCGTGGCACGGCGGCTTCGCGAGCTGCTCGATGCGCGCCTGGTCGTGGTGCTGTTGCCTGCCGGGCCCATGGAGCTGCGGTTCGTCGCGGTCGCCGGAGAGGGCGGGGAGGATCTCGTCGGCCGGACGATGGTCCGGGCGGCGTCGAAGAGCGGCCGCGTCCTCGAGCGCGGTCGCAGCGAGCGGAGCGACGCGGTGCTCGACGATCCCGAGGTCGACCGGGAAGTCGTGCGCCGCTTCGGCGCCCGGACCGGGCTCTGGGTCCCACTCGTCGCCAGAGGACGCACGATCGGGCTCATCGCCGCGCACGACAAGCTCGGTCAAGACGCCCGCTTCTCCGACAACGACCTCCGTCTTGCAGAGACCTTCGCCTCGCGCGCCGCGGTCGCCGTCGACCTGTCCCAGCGGATCGCGCGCGATGCGCTCCGGCGGGTCGTGGACGCGCAGGAGCTCGAGCGCCGCCGGCTCGCGCGCGAGTTGCACGACGAGACCGGACAAGCGCTCACGTCGATCCTGCTCGGCCTGCGGGCGTTCGAGGAGACGCTCGAAGGCGACCGGTCGCGCAACGCCGTGAGCGAGCTACGCGAGCTCGTGGTCGCAACACTCCAGGATGTGCGGCGACTTGCGGTCGAGCTGCGTCCGAAGGTGCTCGACGACTTCGGCCTGGTGCCGGCGCTCGAGCGCCTGACGGAGACCTTCGGCGAGCAGACGGGCATCAAGGTCCGATTCGAGGCGGGTATCCGGGACGAACGCCTGCTCCCGGAGGCCGAGACTGCGCTCTACCGAATCGTCCAGGAAGCGCTCACCAACATCGTCAAGCACGCGCAGGCCCGCAACGTCAGCATCGTGCTGACCAGGAAGCCCGGTAGCGTTGTGGCTGTGATCGAAGACGACGGTCAGGGATTCGATCCCGCGCAGACCCGCGAAGGCGGTTTCGGCATCGAGGGCATGCGCGAGCGCGTCGGCCTCCTCGACGGCAGGCTCGAGGTCGAGTCGAGTGCCGAGTCCGGTACCACGCTCGTCGCCGAGGTGCCCGTCACATGAGCGTTCGCGTCCTGATCGTCGACGATCACGCGGTCGTGCGTGCCGGCCTGCGGCTTCTGATCGACGCGGAGGACGATCTGGAGGCGATCGGCGAGGCGGGCACTGCGCGCGAAGCCATCTTCCAGGCCCGCGCACTGAAGCCCGACGTGATCCTGATGGACGTCGTCATGCCCGACCAGAGCGGCATCGAGGTCGTGCCGACCCTGTTGCACGAGCGGCCGGAGATGAAGGTGCTCGTGCTCTCGATGCAGGACGATCCGCAGTACGTGCGCCAGGCTTTCGCGGCGGGCGCGAGCGGCTACGTGCTGAAGGAGGCCGCCGACACGGAAGTCGTGTCGGCGATCCGCGAGGTCGCGAACGGCGGCCGCTACGTCCACCCGTCGCTCGGCGCACGCCTCGTGGCCGCCGAGTCCGAGGAGGCCCGCCGCGCCGAGGAGGACCCCCTGTCGGATCGCGAGCGCGAGGTGCTGCGGCTGCTCGCGCTCGGCCATACGAACCAGGAGATCTCGAAGCAGCTCTACATCTCGGTGCGGACGGCGGAGACGCACCGCGCGCACATCATGCAGAAGCTCCGGCTGACGAGCCGCGCCGAGCTCGTTCGCTACGCGCTCGAGCTGGGGCTGCTCGAGCAGTAGAACGCCGACGGGCCGCCCGAGGGCGGCCCGTTCGGTGGGGGGGACTTGTGGGTTACGCCGTCGGCGCGACCCTCGCCTTGTTCCGCTTCGCGAGGAACCTGAACGCGGGCTCCGTGCTGCGGAGCGCGCCGCCGATCGCGAGGATCGCGAACCCGATCCCGGCGAGCAGCAGGGCGATGCCGACGACGAGCCCGAACAGCGAGAGCTGCTCGGCCATATAGCTCGTGTTGAGTGCCGTGGTGAGCGCCGTCTCGGTGACCCAGAGGTTGCGGAGACCGTTCTCGACCGGCCGCTGCGTCTTCGGATCGGTGAGTGCATACTGCGCGTCGCTCGTCGAGCCGTGGCCGTCGGTGAACTTCGCCGGCGTCCCGGGCTTCGCGGTGTAGCGGCCGAGCTGCGAGTAGGTCAGGCCGCCGGTTGCCTCGAGCGTGTGGATCCGCATGTAGCCCGCAAAGGCGCGAGCGCGGTCGCCGTTGTTGATCTGCTTGCCGGCAACTGCGAGGGTGGGGACGTCGAAGTCCTTCAGCCCAGCCGCTTTGGCCGAGGCCGTGATCGCCGCCGGCGTCATGTCCGAGCTGCCGACGATCTGCTCGAGCTTGAGGCTGTCGCGAACCGTCGAGCGGCCGTTGACGCCCATCACGATTGCTGCGAGGCCGAATGCCACGAGCACTGCCGCGGCGACGACGCCTCCGATCTCCAATGCCTTGCGCATGTCCTTCTCCTTCCGTCGCGGCCGAGAGTCTGCTCTGACCTGTGCCATCAGCTTCGCGGCGGAGTGGCCGCGCTTCATCGGTGGGTCTGCTGAAGGTCGCTGCGGACATTCCCCGCAATCGATGCGGGTTTCCCGTAGGGAAACGCGGCCGCGAGCTCGCCGGCCCAGGCGCGGATCTCGGCCCAGTCGCGGGCGTCGCTCGCCGGAAGCTTGCTCAGCGGGAAACGCAGCTTCTTCGGATCGACGACGCCGCCGAAGATCGCGACGGCGTAGGGATCGACCTGTGGGACCTTGGCAAGCGCATTGCCGAGCTGCTCTTTCGACTGGGCCACGTCGGCCGGCTCGAGCGTACGTGGACCAAGCGCGAAGACCGCGAACGGCAGGGTCGAGAGCGCCTCTGCATGGCGCCGGACGAAGGCGAACGACTCTGGATGCCAGCGGCCCATGTAAAGGGAGCCGCCGACGACGACGCCGGCGTACCGCGTCACGTCGGGCACGGCTCCGGCGGGCAGCGTCTCGGCCTCGAGGCCGTGCTCGGCGATCGCCTCGCCGAGGACTTCCGCGACTTCGCGGGTGGATCCGTGCTTCGAGCCGTACGCGATGAGGATCAGCGGTGCCATCGAATCTCCTTCGCTTGCGTTCTCCCCTGGCGCCGCGGGCCGTCGCCGCTCCGCAAGCCGCGACGGACGTATCGCGGAGGGCGAGACGGTCCCGCGGCGCCAGGGAGACCTGATGATCCGGCGGCGGCGCCGAGGAGCGCATCCGTGATCGCGCCTATCCGGGCCGTGGAAAAGTACGGATCGGGCGCAGCAGCCCGACGCCGACCGCCTACCGGCGCCGCAATGACTCGCCCGGAGACCGATCCGTCTGCTTTTTCTCGAGGCGGTCGCGGAGCGCGTAGAGCGCGTCGCGCTCGATCGTGCGCGCCCGCTGCTGCGAGAGGTGGAGTGCGGACGCGACTTCGCCGATCTCCTCCGGCGTGCAGCCGATGCCGAAGTGCCTGCTGACGATCTCCCGCTGCCGCGGCGGAAGATCTGCGACCGCCTCGTCGACGAGCTCGGCCTGCAAGTGCTCGACGGCCTCGATCTCTGGGTCGACCGCCGACGCGTCGGCGACCACCGTCTCGAGAGTCGAGCCGTCGGAAAGCACCTCCTGGTCGAGCGACACCGTGCCTGCGGCGACGATCCGGGTCTCGACAACGGCGGCCGCTGAGAGTCCAGTCGCCGCCCCGAGCTCGCGCGGCGTCGGCGGCCGTCCTCGCGCGGCGGTCAGCGTCGCCTCGGCCCGCTCGATCACGCGCCGACGTTCGACGATCTGCTTCGGGAGGCGGATCAGGCGAGACTTCTCGGTCAGCGCATTGCGGATTGCACGACGGACCCGAAAGCGCGCATAGGTCTCGAAGTCGGCGCCGCGCTCGGCGTCGTAGCTATCGATTGCGTCGAGCAGGCCGAGCGAGCCTTCCTGGACGAGGTCGTCGAACGGGAGCCCGAGGTCTCGGTATCGCGCCGCGAGCGAGCGCACGATGCAGAGGTGGTCGGCGACGACGCGCTCACGCGCGCGGGGCTCGCCCTTCTGCGCCGCGCGAAGGAGCCCGGTGTCATCGTGCCGAGGCGTGTCCATGTCGACCTCCGTCCACAACGCTAACGAGCGAGGGCTCGCGGAGAATCCGCAATTCGGCGCAGACGGCCTTCCTCGAACTACGGAGTGGCGAGCGCGGCCCGGTCAGGCCTGATCTGCGTCCCGGTCGTCCCGCGCACGAGCGCGCGCAGGTCGCCCAGAGCGCCGATCGCGGCCTCGCCGCCCGTCCGCTCGACGAAGCGGCACGCCGCCTCGATCTTCGGCCCCATCGAGCCGGCCGCGAAGTCGAAGCGGCGGAGCACGTCCGGCGTCGCAGCTTCGATTGGCTTCGCGGACGCCGTGCCCCAGTCATGTTCCACGAAACGCACGTCCGTGGCGAGCACCAGTCGCTCCGCGTCGAGCTCTTCGGCGAGCAGTGCCGCCGTCCGATCCTTGTCGATGACCGCTTCGACGCCGCGGAGCCGGCCGTTTCGGGAGACGGGGATGCCGCCGCCGCCGGCACACACGACAACGGCGCCCGCGGCGACAAGGCGCTCGATCGACTCGAGCTCCACGATCGCCATCGGGTCGGGTGAGGAGACGACGCGCCGGAAGTACCCGCCGTCGCGGGCCACCGTCCAGCCGCGTGCGCCGGCCAGGCTGCGCGCCTCGCGCTCGGAGTAGACGGGGCCGATCGGCTTCGTCGGCGCGCCGAACGCCGGGTCCTCCGCGTCGACCACCACCTGCGTCAAGAGCGCCACCACCTCGCGGTCCGGGAGCTCGTTGCGGAGGGCCTGGACGACGAGGTAGCCGATCATCCCCTGGCTCTCGGCGCCGAGCAGGTCGAGCGGATACGGCGACACGGCCTTGTACGCATCGGTTTCGAGCGCGAGCAGGCCGACCTGTGGCCCGTTGCCATGGGTGATGACGAGTTCGTGGTGGGACGCAAGCGCGGCGAGAGCGGACGCGGCCTCGAGGACGTTGCGCCTCTGAGTCTCCGCCTCCGCCGCCTCGCCGCGCCGCAGCAACGCGTTGCCGCCGAGCGCGACCACGACGCGTGTGCGTGTCATTGGCCCCGCCCCCGGATCAGCGTCAGGAGCAGCGCCTCCTCTGTGGGCAACCGGTTCGCGGACTGCTTCCAAACGACCGACTGCGGACCGTCGATGACGGCGGCTTCGACCTCCTCGCCGCGTTTGGCCGGCAGGCAGTGGAGGAAGACGGCGCCCGGCTGCGCGAGGCTCATCAGCTCCTCGGTGACCTGATACGCCGCCAGCGCCCGCCGCCGCGTATCACGCTCGGACTCCTCGCCCATGGAGGCCCACACGTCTGCGTACACGGCATGCGCGCCCGCCACCGCCGCCTCCGGATCGCTGACGACGCTCAGCTCCGCGCCGGTCTGCTCCGCGAGCCGCCGAGCCTCCTCGAAGACGCGCGCGCCCGGCCGGTAGCCCTTTGGGCACGCGACGGCGACGTCGAGCCCGGTGAGCGCTCCCGCCTCAAGCAGCGAATGCGCGACGTTGTCGCTACCGTCGCCGACGAACGCGACCCGCCTTCCGGCGAGATCCCCGAAAGCCTCTCTGATCGTCAGGAGGTCCGCGAGCGCCTGGCACGGGTGGTGCTCGTTCGAGAGCGCGTTGATTACGGGCACCGATGCCCAGTCGGCGAGCTCCTCGACCGTCTCCTGCGCGAACGTGCGGATCACGATCGCGTCGACGTATCCGGACAACGACCGTGCGGTGTCGGCGATCGTCTCGCCCCGGCCGAGCTGGAGCTCCTGCGGTGTGAGGGCGATCGGCGTGGCGCCGAGCCTGGCCGCCGCGGCGGCGAACGAGACGCGAGTCCGCGTCGACGGCTTCTCGAAGATGCAGGCGACCGCCCGCCCGCGCAGCTCGTCCTCGCAGTGGAAGGAGTCGTCGCTCATTGCTGCCGCGAGGTCCAGCAGCTGCGCGACCCCGTGTACGGTCAGATCCGCAACTCGCGTGAAGTTGTGGAGCCTCGTTGTGGTGTCGAGGGCATTCATCGTCATCACCCCGACGCGACCGGCTCCAGCTTTGCAGCCGTCGCCTGCGCGACGATCGGCTCGAGCACGTCGGCGATCGTCGGCGATCCCACCTCTTCCAGCTCGTACCGAACATGCCGGATCGGATGGCGCGACGTGATGAGGCGCCCGAGATCGATCGGGGTGCCGGTCACGACGACGTCGCAGTCGGCTGCGTTGATCGTGGCCTCCAGGTCTGCGAGCTGCTGCTCGCCGTACCCCATCGCGGGCAGTACGTTCGTGAGCTGCGGCCAGCGGGCGAACACATCCCTGATCGAGCCGACTGCGAAGGGGCGCGGATCGACGATCTTCCCGGCGCCCGCCTTCCGAGCCGCGACGAGTCCGGCTCCGAACGGCATGTCGCCGTGCGTGAGCGTCGGGCCGTCGTCGACGACGAGGACGTATTGGCCGAGCAGATCGGGACCGTCGTCGAGCGTCGGTGGCGACGCCGCGAAGATGACGGTCGCCATCGGGTTCACGGACTCGATGTTCTCGAGCACCTGCTCGACGTTGTGCGCCTCGGCCGAGTCGACCTTGTTGATGACGACGACGTCGGCCATCCGAAGGTTCGCCTCGCCGGGGTGGTAGAGCAGCTCGTGGCCGGGCCGGAGCGGATCGGCGACGACGATCAGCAGATCGGGTGCATAGAAGGAGAAGTCGTTGTTTCCGCCGTCCCAGATGATGACGTCCGCCTCCGCCTCGGCCTGACGCAGGATCGCCTCGTAGTCGACGCCGGCGTACATGACCATGCCGATGCGAACGGGCTCCTCGTACTCCTCGCGCTCCTCGACCGTCGGGTTCGACGCATCGATCTCCTCCAGCGTCGCGAACCGCTGGACGCGCATCGCTTCCAGATCGCCGTAGGGCATCGGATGCCGCACGAGCGCGACCTTCAGACCCGCGTCGAGCAGGGTCCGCCCGACCCTCCGGCTCGTCTGGCTCTTGCCGCAGCCGGTTCGCGTCGCACAGACCGCAACGACCGGCTTGCTCGAGTCGAGCATCGTCGTGTCCGGCCCCATCAGCCGGAAGTCGGCGCCGGTCGACAGGACGAGCGACGCCTTGTGCATCACCGTCTCGTGCTTGAGATCCGAGTAGGCGAGCACGACCTCGTCGACGTCGTGCCGGCGGACGAGCTGTGCGAGCTCGTCCTCTGGGCGAATCGGGATTCCCTCCGGATACCGCGGTCCCGCGAGAGCGGGAGGGTACATCCGCCCGGCGATGCCGGGGATCTGCGTCGCAGTGAAGGCGACGACGTCGGTGTCCGGGTCGTCGCGGAACGCGACGTTGAAGTTGTGGAAGTCCCGGCCCCCGGCTCCCATGATGACGATCTTCCTCATCGGATCTCTCCTTTCAGTGCGAGCCGACGCCTGCAGGCACCTTCGGCGCCGGGGTGTGCGACCGCTGGAGCGCGAATGCCTCCTGCTCGGCTTCCTTCCTGAACCGGGTGTGGACGACGCGCTGGCGCCATTTCATCCAGACGAAGACCGGAATGCCGAAGAGCAGGAGCATGAAGCCCTTGGCGAGCCACTCCTGCCCGGAGCCCCAGATCGCCCAGACCGAGTAGGCGAACGCGAGCGACGCGATCACCGTGTCACGCGTCAGCTTCACCCACGAGAACAGTTCGCGCTCGCGGACGAAGAGGACGACCTCGGCCGCTGCGGCGTACGCGTAGGCGATGAGCGTCATCCACGTCGCGAGCAGCACGACGTCGGTGAACCGGCTGGCGAAGTCGGCGTTCCAGTTGTAGAGCACGAGTGCGCTCACGAGCACCGACGAGACGACGAGGCCGAAGACCGGCGTCCGCCGCTCCCCATGCACCTTCGCGAACGGCCTGGGAAACAGGCCGTCGTCGGCCGCCGCGAGGGAGACTCGTGCCGTGAGCATGATCCAGCCGTTCAGGGCGCCGAGCGTCGCGGCCATGGCGACGAGCGCGATCCACTTGCCCCACGTGAGGCCGAGGAACGTGCCGCCCCAGATCGCGTTCGCGGCGTCGGCGAACGGTGCGGACGAGCCCGACAGCGCCGCCTGCGAGAGGATGCCGACGATCGCGACGAGCGCCACGATGTACAGCAGCGTGGTCGCCAGCGTGCCGAGAATGGTTGCCCGCGGAATTGTCCGCTCGGCGTCCTTGACCTCTTCCGCCGGCACGGTCGCCGACTCGAGGCCGATGAACGCCCACAGTGCGAGCGTCGCAGCGGCGTTGATGTGCCAGTCGAAGCCGCCCTTGGCCGGAGCGAACGGCGTGAAGTTGCCGCTCTTCAAGTAGAAGAGCCCGACGATGCCGATCACCGCGAGCGGCACGAACTTCAACACCGTGGTCAGCACCTGTACCGCGCCGGACTCACGTGCGCCGAGGATGTTCACGAGCGTGAACAGCCAGATTGCCGCGACGGCGACGACCGCTGCGAGCCAGTTCGACGTCTTGACGCCGCCCCAAAAAACGCCGAGATAGCCGGCGAACGCGACCGCGATGGCCGCGTTGCCGACCCAGGCGGCGATCCAGTACGCCCAGGCCGTCTGGAAGCCCACGAAATCGCCGAACGCGCGGCGGGCGAAGTAGTACGGGCCTCCGGTGCGCGGGTGGGCGCGCCCGAGGTTCGCGAAGACGAGCGCGAGCAGCATGGCGCCGATGCCGGTGAAGGCGAGCGACAGGATCGACGCCGGGCCCGCCTCGCCGGCAAGCAGCGCCGGCAGCGTGAAGATGCCGGAGCCGACCATGTTCCCGACGACGAGCGCCGTCGCCATCCAGAGCCCCATCGACCGCTTCAGCGGCGGCGCGGAGCTGCTCGTACCGGCTGACATGACTCCTCCTCTCAGACGCCGCCCGCGTCGGGGTCGAGGACGAGGCCCGACCGGCGGCGCTCGATCGGCAGCCGCCGAGGCTCGAGCCGCATCCGCCTGACGCGGATCTCGAGCGAGCCGTGCTTGAAGGACACGTTGATCTGGTCGGGATCGGCGTCGTCCGGAAGCCGGAACGACTCCTCGAGCCGCTCGTGGATCCGGAACGCCTTCCCCTCGTCGCCGGGTACCTCCTGCTGGTCTCCGCGCACCGTGATGTACGGGCCGAGAGCCTCGACCGAGAGCTCGGCTCGCGTGAAGTCGGAAACGTCGAGCTCGATGACGTACTGCTCGTCCGTCTCCTGCACGTGTGCGTGCGGAGGGAGCTGGTGGCGGTAGCCGACCGCCCGCATTGCTGCCATGACGCCTCCTTTAGCTTTCGTGCTGCCGATCACCCGTCGCGTGCGCCCGCTGCTCAGGGCGAACTACTGATCGCTATCCGTCCCGGCACCGATGCGCGGCCGGCCGGTCCAACCGCATTCTCGAAGCGAACATCCGAACGAGGAGGAGACCGTGAACACGATCCTGCTCGCCACCGACGGCTCGCCGTCGGCCAGAGAGGCGGCAAAGACTGCGATCGAGCTTGCGAAGGCCACCGGCTGGCGGCTTCGCGCTCTCACCGTCTGGCGGATCCCGGTCGTGACGAGCTACGGCTACGTGCCGATGGACTACGTCCCGGAGCTCGCCCAGGCAGAGCGAGAGCACGCGGGCAACGTCGTCGGCGACGTCGTCGAGGCGGCGCGCGCCGTCGGTGTCGACGCGACCTCGGAGCTGCGGCAGGGCGACGCCGTGGACGAGATCTGTGCCGCCGCCGAGGAGACGAACGCCGACTTCGTCGTGCTGGGCGCGCACGGCTGGGGTGCGCTCAAGCGGCTCGTCTTCGGCAGTGTCTCGCTCGCCGTCCTCCACCACGCGCCGTGCCCGGTGCTCGTCGTGCGCGCGCCGGACGACGAGGAGGCGCGCGAGCTCGAAACCGTGGGAACGGCGAAAGGCGGGGTAGAGCGATGAAGATCGAAGAGGTCATGACGCGCGACGTGCTCACGGTGACCCCGGAGCTGCCGCTCAGAGATGTCGCGCAGCTGCTGACCCACAACCACGTGTCGGGCGTTCCCGTCTGCTCGCAGGGAGGGCGCGTTCTCGGAGTCGTCTCCGAGGCGGACATCCTCCGCCGCGAGCAAGGGTTCCCGCCCGCGCTCGGCGGCAGGCTCGCCTGGCTCTTCCGGCGGTTGGACGGCGAGCTGACGAAGCTCGGCGCCCTGACCGCCGGCGATGCGATGACCGCGCCGGCGCTCACCGTTTCTCCCACGCAGCGCATCGCCGATGCGGCGCGGCTCATGGTCACGAACCGCATCAACCGGCTTCCCGTCGTCGCCCACGGGCGGCTCGTCGGCATCGTCAGCCGCGCCGACCTCGTCCGCGCGTTCCAGCGCTCCGACGCAGAGATCGAGCGCGAGATCCGCGAAGACGTGCTGCTCCGGATCATGCTCGTCTCACCCGAGGAATTCGAGCTCGCGGTCGAGGGCGGCGTCGTCACGATCAGCGGCGGCGTGAGCACCCGGTTCGACGCCGAGATCCTCGAGCGCTGCCTGTGGCGCGTTCCCGGTGTCGTCGAGGTCCACGCAGAGCTCCACGACCGGAGCGGGGTGGCCCGATGACCGCTGCGTCGACTCTCGTCGCGCAGACGCCGGCGATGCTCGCCGTGTCGAGCCTGATGGTGCTCGCCGGACTGAGGACGCGCCGCTTGGAGCGTAAGCAGTGGCGGCAGGAACGGCGGCCGCCGTGGCGCCGCCGGCGCTGACTGCACCTTTCCCGCAACCCGGGTCAGCGCCCCCGCGGATGCATCCTCGTTGGCGCAAGACGAGAGTCCAGGTGTGGCGACGGTCGACACACATGTCGGGCCGAGCTTCGAAGAGGTGACACCGCCGCTTGCGCGAGCCGAGGCGCTCGTCGAGGCCGGCCGGTGCCTGGAGTGCGGCGGACCGTACACCGCGGCGCCCTGCGTCGTCGGCTGTCCGGCGGGCGTCGACGTGCCCTCGTTCGTCGCCGCGATTGCGCGCGACGAGCCGGAGGAGGCGGCGCGAATCGTCTTCGCCGACAACCTTCTCGGTGGAACATGTGCGCGGGTCTGCCCGGTCGAGCTGCTCTGTGAGGGCGCGTGTGTCCTGCATGACGAAGGAAGGCGACCGGTCGAGATCGGACGGCTGCAGCGCTTTGCGTGCGACGCCGCGCTCGCGGCCGGCGCCTCGCTTCGCCGGCGCGCACCGTACAACTGGCTGCGCGTCGGCGTGATCGGAGCGGGCCCGGCGGGCCTCGCGTGCGCCGGCGAGCTCGCGGCGCTCGGCTACGGCGTCACCGTCTACGACGAGCGGCTCGAGCCCGGTGGGCTCGTGCGCTACGCGATCGCTCCCTTCCGCCGGCTGAACAAGTTGCTGCCGGCCGAGGCGCGCGTGCTCGCCGAGCTCGGCGTCTCCTTCGAGCTCGGAATCTCGATCGACACTCCGGAGGCGCTGGCCGAGCTGGAGGAGGATGTCGACGCGGTCGTGCTCGCCGTCGGCATGGGCGACGACGCCGACGTCCGTTTCCCCGGCGACGAGCTGCCCGGGGTGTGGGACTCGCTCCCCTTCCTCGAGGCGATCAAGACGGGTCGCCCGCCCTACGTCGGCGAGTCGGTCGCGGTGATCGGTGGTCGCAAGACCGCCGTCGACGTCGCCCGCGAGGCCGTCCGGCTGGGCGCAGAGACGGTGACCGTGCTCTGCCGCCGGGCTCGCGACGAGGTGCCCGCGTCCGCACGCGAGGTCGACGAGGCCGTCGCAGAAGGCGTGCGGTTCGACTGGCTCACGAGGCCGGTCCGCTTCGTCGGCGGGGAGCGGCTCCAGGCGGTCGAGTGCCGGCGCGCCCGTCTCGGCCGGCCGGACGAGAGCGGCCGCCGCCGCCCCGAGGAGGTCCTCGGCTCGGAGTTCATCCTGCCGGTCGACACCGTGGTGAAGGCGATCGGTCGGCGCACCCGCGCGCAGTTCCTCGGCTGGATCGACGGGCTCGAGCTCGATCACGGTCTAATCCGGGTCGACCCGGCGACCGGACGCACGACGAACCCGAAGTACTTCGCCGCCGGCGACGCGTGCAACGGCGGTGCGACCGTCGTGGAGGCGGTGCGCCAGGCGAAGCTCGCCGCGCGCGGGGTCCACGAAGCGCTCGATAGGGGTTGGGCATGACGGGCGAGCTACGAGCCGTGAGCTTCGACGCGCTTCCTCCCCTCGAGATGGCGGAGAAGGCCGAGCGGGTCGGCGTGGCGAAGGCCGGCATGTCGGCGGCCGACACCTTTGCGCTCGCCGTCCTCGCCGGCGCGTTCATCGCGATGGGCGCCATCTTCGCCACGACCGTCACCGCCGGCGGCTCCACGCTCCCCTACGGCGTGTCGCGTCTGCTAGGCGGGCTGGCCTTCTCGCTCGGGCTGATCCTCGTCGTCGTCGCCGGTGCCGAGCTCTTCACCGGCAACAACCTGATCGTGATGGCCTGGGCGAGTCGAAAGGTCTCGACGGCACGGCTGCTTCGCAACTGGGCCATCGTCTATGCCGGCAACTTCGCCGGCGCGATCTCGACCGCCGGCATCCTCTTCGTCAGCAAGCAGTACACGTTCGGCAAGGGTGCGGTCGGCGAGCAGGCGCTTGCGACCGCCACCGCGAAGACGGGGCTCGGGTTCGTGCAGGCAATCGCGCTCGCAGCGTTCTGCAATGCGCTCGTGTGCCTCGCGGTGTGGCTGGCGTACGGCGCGCGCTCGACCGCCGACAAGATCCTGGCGATCATCCCGCCGATCGCCGCTTTCGTCGCCGCCGGCTTCGAGCACAGCGTCGCGAACATGTTCTTCATCCCGATCGGGCTTTTCGTGAAGAGCGACTCCGCCTTCGCGTCGCAGCATGCCGCTCCCGGGATGGAGCATCTGACCTGGGGTCACTTCTTCCTCTCGAACCTGCTGCCCGTGACGATCGGCAACGTGGTCGGGGGTGCGCTCATGGTCGGGGCGATCTACTGGTTCGTCTATCTACGAGGCAAGGAGCGATAACGATGTCGACACGGGTGGCAATCAACGGCTTCGGCCGCATCGGGCGCGCGGCGCTCCGGGCGGCGTACGAGGCTGACTCGAGTCTCGAGTTCGTCGCGATCAACGACGTTGCGGACTCGCCGACGCTCGCACACCTGCTGGCGCACGACTCCGTGTACGGCGAGTTCCCCGCGCCGATCAGCGGCTTCGGCGGCGCATTGCGCATCGACGAGACCGAGATCCCCTTCTTCGGCGAGACAGACCCGTCCGATCTGCCATGGGGCGAGCTCGGCGTCGACGTGGTGCTGGAGTGCACGGGGCGCTTCAAGACGAGAGAGGGTGCGTCGAAGCATCTCGCCGCCGGGGCGCGCAAGGTGATCGTCTCGGCGCCCGCGAAGGATCCCGACGCCACGGTCGTCCTCGGCGTGAACTTCGACGTGTACGACCCCGAACGGCACCACATCGTCTCGAATGCCTCGTGCACGACCAACTGCCTCGCGCCGGTTGCGAAAGTCCTGCACGAAGCGGTCGGCATCCGCCACGGCTTGATGACGACGATCCATGCCTACACGGGAGACCAGAATCTCGTCGACATGCCGCACAAGGATCTCCGGCGAGCCCGTGCGGCCGCCCTCAACCTCGTGCCGACGACGACCGGTGCCGCCAAGGCGATCGGCCTCGTGATCCCGGAGCTCGCGGGCAAGCTCCACGGCTTCGCGGTGCGCGTGCCCATCCCGACGGGATCGATCGTCGACCTCACCATCGAGGCGAGGCGAGAGACGTCGGTCGAGGAGATCAATGCGATCTTCCGTGACCGGGCAGAGAACGAGCTCGAGGGGATCCTCCACTACAGCGAGGCGCCGCTCGTGTCCTCCGACATCGTGAAATCGCCGTATTCGGCGATCGTCGACGCGCCGCTCACTGCGGTCAGCGACGGCACGCAGGTGAAGGTGATCGCCTGGTACGACAACGAGTGGGGCTACTCGACGCGGCTCTTCGAGCTCGCCGAGCGACTGCTCGTCCCCGCGTACGTGTAACCCCGCACGCCCGATCCGCGCGGGCACCGATTGTCCCGGTGCCCGCGCGGGCGATCGGGCGGTCAGAAGGAGGTGACGAACATGTCACTGGGTCGCAAGGATGCCGCCGCGACCGGACTCACCGCTCTGGCCGTGCTCGTCTTCGTCGCGACGCACGAGGGGTGGAACGTCTGGCTCGTCGGCGGCAGCCATCGCTGGGCAGCGGGCGCGATCACCCTGATCGGCGCTTTCACGTGCGGGCTCGGCTCGCCCGGCAGAGATGCCGCGACGAAGCTCCTCGCCACGCTCGGCGTCGGAGCAGGAGTGCTCGCGGTCATCGCAATCGTGACCGGGTCGCTGACGGCGCTCTCACTCCTCACCGTCGCCATCGTCTTGCTGTGGGCAGCGTCGCTCGTGCGCCACGTCTGGCACGGGCGGACGACGCTCGCCGCGTAGCAGAAAGGAGCGTTCATGTCTGTCGTCGCGCCCTACCCGGTTCGGGTCGAGGGTCACCTAGAGCAGCCGTCCCGCGGGCTCTGGCTCGTCAAGTGGCTTCTCCTTCTTCCGCACTACGTTCTGCTCGGCTTTCTGTGGATCGCGATGATCCTCTCGACCGTCTTCGCGTTCGTCGTAGTTCTCTTCAGCGGCCGGTATCCACGCGGCATCTTCGGCTTCAACGTCGGCGTGCTGCGCTGGACATGGCGCGTCGCCTTCTACGCCTACGGGGTGAACGGCACCGACCGCTACCCGCCGTTCACGCTCGCCGACGTCGCCGATTACCCGGCCCGGCTCGAGATCCCGTACCCCGAGCGGCAACGGCGTGGCCTTCCCTTGCTCGGGTGGTGGCTCGCCGGGATCCCCCACTACATCGTCGCCTGCGTCTTCGCCGGCGGCGGCGTTCTCGGCGTCTGGCACTGGGGTGGCCTGATCGATCTCCTCGTGCTCTGCGCCGCCGTCGTCCTGCTGTTCACGGGCTCGTACCCGCGCCAACTGTACGACTTCGTGCTCGGGCTGAACCGCTGGGCGATCCGCGTGGTCGCGTACGCGGCGGTGATGACGCCGGAGTACCCACCGTTCCGCGTCGATGCCGGCGAGGAGGATCCGAGCGGTCTGACCATCTCGTTCACCGGACCAGTCAAGGGCTCGTCGAGCGGCGGCAGGGTCGTCGCCGGCGTCTTCGGAGGTCTCGCCGGGCTGGTCGCAGTTGCCGCTCTTGTCGGCGGCGGCATCTCGGTCGCGCTCGACCAGACGCAGCGTGACGGCAGCGGCTACCTGATGACCGGCTGGGACGCGTATTCCACCGGCACGTACGCCGTCGTGTCGAAGAGCTACCGCGGCGGTACCGCCCGCGACCTGCTGGTCGCGCGCGACATGCTCGGAACCGTCCGCGTCGGGATTCGTAGCGAAGCACCGGTGTTCGTGGGAATCGCGTCGGCGCGCGACGTTGATGCGTACCTCGGCAGCGTCAATCGCGAAGTCGGGCCCGCGCTGGACGCGCGCGGAAGCGACTACAAGATCATCGCGGGCGGCAAGCCGGCGGCGCCTCCGGGAGCGCTCTCCATCTGGGACGCGAAGGCCGTCGGCAGCGGTGACATGACCATCAGTTGGAAGCCGAGAACCGGCAGCTGGCGGATCGTCCTGATGAACGCCAATGCGTCGTCGGGCCCCGCCGCCGAGATTCGCGTCGGCGCGCGGTTTCCGCATCTGCTCTGGATCGGTGTCGGACTGCTCGGAGGCAGCGCCGTCTTCGGGCTGCTGGCAGCCGGTCTGATCTACACGGCCGCAAGGCCCGACTCGAGGAGGGAACAATGATCGTCAAGCAGCGCTACGTCGCACCGGCCGCGTTCACGGCGCTCGCCGCGGGCGCCGTCGTCCGCCGCGCGCGCAAGCAGCGCAAGGAGTGCGCCGGTCACGCCCACGGATTTCGGCGGCTGGGCCGGAGAGGCTAAGAGCCGTAGCGCTCCGTACTTTCCCGAACGCGGTGCGTGGACAAGCGCCGATGCCACGCACCGCGCCCGCGGAGAACTCGGCGAGACGCAGCGACAGGGAGGTTTGCAATGGCTGTATCCCTGGAGGTCAGGCCGCCCGTCCAGATGGAGGAGCCCGTAGCCGAGGCGATCGTCGAGGCGCGGGGCGTCCACAAGACCTACGACACCGGCAAGGTCGAGGTGCACGCGCTCCGTGAGGTGACCTTCACCGTCCGCGCCGGCGAGATGGTGGCGATCATGGGCCCGAGCGGATCGGGCAAGACGACGCTGCTGAACTGCCTCTCTGGCCTCGACGCGATCGACACCGGCAACGTGTTGATCGAAGGCGTTTCGCTCGGGGACATGTCTGACCGGGCGCGCACCGACTACCGCGCGCGCCGGATGGGCTTCGTCTTTCAGTTCTACAACCTGATGCCGGTCCTGAGCGCGGTCGAGAACGTCGAGCTGCCGCTGCTCGTTGCGCGCATCGATGCGAAGATGGCTCGGCGGAAGGCGCTCGCGGCGCTCGACCTCGTGGGCCTCCGCGAGCGGGCCTCGCACGTGCCGGACGAGCTGTCGGGAGGACAGCGCCAGCGGGTGACGATTGCACGCGCACTCGTCAACGAGCCGGCGATCGTGTGGGCGGACGAGCCGACCGGCGATCTCGACAGCGAGAACGCGGACGAGATCGTCGCGTTGATGCGCCGCTTGAACCGCGAGTGCGGCTTGACCTTCTTGATCGTCACCCACGACATCACCGTGGGCCGCTCGACCGACCGGATCGTGCGGATGGTGGACGGCCAGATCGTCGACGAGGAACTTCTGGAGGTGTGAGCGATGGTTGCGCGGGTCACGTTGGCCGAGATCGACAGCGTGCGCACGAGCGTTGCGCGGGCGGTTGCGCGATTCGAGGAGTCCGTCATTCCCGAGCTGCGGGAGGAGCCGGGCTACGAGGGCTGCTACGTGTTGACGACACCGGAAGGCAAGGCGCTCGTGCTGACTTTCTGGTCAGACGCAGAGGCGGCCGACGCGAGCGTCGCGAGCGGGAGCTACGGCGCGCAGGTCGAGAAGTTCGTGACGCTCATCCGACCCGGGCCGGGGCGGGAGACCTACGACGTAGCCGTGGCCGAGGCGCCGGCGATCTGCGCCGGCTGAGGAGGGCATCGTGGGCAAGCTGTTCGGCATTCCCGTGAGCACGCTCGCGGTTGTTCTCGCCGTCGTGCTCGCGCTCGTGCTCGGCGCCACCGGGGCGCTGGCGCTCCGCAACCGCATCCTTCTCAGGCTCGGCGTGCGGAACGTGCGCCGCCGCGCCGGTCGCAGCGCGCTGATCGTCGTCGGGCTGATGCTCGGCACGGCGATCATCACGGCGGCACTGGCGACCGGGGACACGATGAGCCACACGATCCGCGCGTCCGCCGTCGCGGCGCTCGGGCCGACCGACGAGGTCGTCGCGGCCAAGGGCATCGGCGCGGCGCTCGCCGTCGGGAGCAACGGGGCGACCGGCAGCCGCTACATCAGCGAGGACTATTCGAGGCGGATCGCCCGAGCGACCGCCGGCTCGGGTCTCATTGCGGGGGTGGCGCCGGTGATCGTCGAGGGTGTCGCCGTCCAGGACGTCGCGAGCCGCCAGAACGAGCCGCGCGTCACGCTCTTCGCGAGCGACCCCTCGCAGCTACGCGGCTTCGGAGACATTCGCGCCGCCGGCAAGACGGTGTCGCTCGCGGACCTGGCGCCCGGCGAGATCTACCTCAACTCGAAGGCCGCGCACGAGCTCCGCGCGAAGGCCGGCGACACCGTCCGCATCCTCGCGGGGGAGCGGCTCGTGACCGCCCGCGTGCGGGCGATCGTCCGCTACGACGGCGGCGCGACGTCGGACTCCGGAATCCTCATGCGCCTCCGGCCTGCCCAGGAGCTGCTCGGCAAGCCGGGCCTCGTCCGCGCCATCTTCGTCGCCAACGCCGGCGGCGTGGCCCAGACCGACGAGGTCATCGCTCTCCTGAAGCCGACGCTCGATCCGCTCGGTCTCGAGGCGGACAACACGAAGCAGGACGCTTTGAAGGAAGCCGACGCCGCCGGCACCGCCTTCATGTCGATCTTCACCACGTTCGGGTCGTTCTCGATTGCGGCGGGGATCCTGCTGATCTTCCTCATCTTCGTCATGCTTGCCGCCGAGCGTCGAGGCGAGCTCGGTATCGCACGCGCCGTCGGCACGCGGCGAGGCCACCTCGTTCAGATGTTCCTCTATGAAGGGGCGGCGTACGACCTTCTCGCCGCTGCTGTCGGCGCCCTGATCGGCATCGCGGTCGCCTACGGGATGGTGCTCGTCATGGCATCGGCGTTCGCAGCGACGAGCGATCTCTCGATCCAATACGCGGTGAAGCCGGTGAGCGTCCTGCTCGCGTACGCAATCGGCGTTCTGCTGACCTTCGCCGTCGTTGCGTTTTCCGCGTGGCGGGTCAGCCGAATGAACATCGTCGCGGCGATTCGCAACCTGCCGGATGCCCCGCTGAAGAGGATTCCGACGCGGCGCCGGCTGCTCGCCCTCGTCGGCATCGTGCTCGGCGTGTTGCTCGCGGTGAGCGGCGTGCGCGCGGACGACTCCGTCCCTCTCGGGCTCGGCGTGTCCGTCGTGATCCTGAGCCTCGTTCCGATCCTGCGTCTGGCCGGTGTGCCCGACCGCCTCGTGCGCACGGGTGCGGGCCTCGCGTTGATCGGGTGGTTCGTCCTCCCCCTGCAGCGCCTGCTGTTCGGCGAGATGAAAGTGAACTTCTCGATCTTCGTCCTCGGTGGCTTGATGATCGTGATCGGCGCAACATGGACGATCATGTACAACGCCGACGTCCTGCTCGGCGCCCTCGGCTCGACCGTGGGGCGCTTGAAGAGCGTCGCGCCGGTGCTTCGCATGGCGATGGCGTACCCCCTGCGCAGCCTGTTCCGCACCGGCGTGACGCTCGCAATGTTCACGCTCGTCGTCTTCACGCTCGTCGTCGGCGCGACGACGTCCGGCTCGTTCGTCCATGCCTTCAACGACGTGAGTGCCTTCGGGGGCGGCTTCGACGTCCGGGCGACCGCCTCGTCCGCCTCACCGATCCTCGACATGAACAACGCGGTCGACCGCGTAAGTGGCATGAAGCGTGCGGACTTTCGAATCGTGTCGAATCAGTCGACGCTTCCCGTCAAGGCCCGGCAGGTCGGCGTTGCAACCCAGGCTGAGTCGTATCCGGTGAACGGTGCGGATGTCGCGTTCCTCGACAACACGACCTACGGCTTCGCCGTACGTGCGCGCGGATACGCGTCGAATGCGGCGGTCTGGCAGGCCGTGCGAGATCACCCAGGGCTTGCAGTGGTGGACCAGTTCGCCGTTCCCCGCCGCGAGAACTGGGGTGTCGCGCTGCCGAAGTTCCACCTTCGCGGCTTCTTCCTGGAGGACAAGACGTTTGCGCCGGTGCGCGTCGGCGTCCGCGATCCCCAGACTGGAAAGCACCTGACGCTCACCGTGATCGGCGTCCTCGCCGACAGCACGCCTCTGATGATGTCCGGCATCTGGACGTCTCAGGCGACGCTCGCGCCGGTGTTCGGCGAGCGCGTCCTGCCGACGGCCCACCTGTTCGCGCTGCGCAAGGGCGTCGACCCGGCGGCGACGGCGGCGAAGCTCGAATCGGCATTCCTCGCCAACGGCATACAGGCAGACTCGCTGCGCAAGTTGCTCGCGGACGCAGTCGGAGCGAGCCTGACGTTCAACCGGCTGATCATGGGGTTCATGGGGCTCGGCCTGATCGTCGGGGTCGCCGCGCTCGGCGTCATCACGGCGCGCGCCGTCGTCGAGCGGCGCCAGCAGATCGGCGTCCTGCGTGCGATCGGCTTCAGCCGGCGCATGGTGCAGCTGAGCTTCGTCATCGAGTCGTCATTCATCGCCTTGACGTCGATCATCGTCGGCACCGGGCTCGGGCTCGCAGTGGCCTACAACGTGATCCTCGACTCGCGGCGTACGCCGAGCTACGCGAGCATGGCGTTCGAGGTGCCGTGGCTCACGCTCGGCGTCGTCTTCCTGGCGGTGTACCTCGTCGCGCTGGCGACAACGTACGCGCCAGCCGTTCGCGCTGCGCGCATCTACCCCGCCGAGGCACTGCGTTATCAATGATCGGATTCCAGCGTTCGCTGGGACGACGGCCGCGAGAGCGCCCTGTATCCGGGCGCTGACGCGACCTTCCGGCCCTCACGGGTGCCGAGATCGCCGATCTGACCGAATGAAGGAGGCGCGAGAGAACATGACTGGGTCGTCGACAACGGCACGACGGCGGCTGCGAGCAGCCCGGCACCCAGGAGGCCCACGCCGAAGAGCGTGGCCGCAGCGTTCCCTGCGAGAGGTTTCAACGCCCCGCCGCGTCGCGGGCGTCTTCGATGTGAGTGCGGCCCGTCGCGTGCAGCGTCGCGGCGCACGCGATGATCACGAACGCGCCGATCACACCGGTGAGGACCGCGCCGGTGATCACGTCCACCCGCTTATAGGTGAGGTCGCGGCGCGTCAGCTTCTTGTCGGCGGCATACGACTGGATGAAGGCGAGCCCCCACGGCGCCAGCCGTCGTGCCTACGGTGCCGGCGACGATGATGAAGGCGTCGCGCGTCAACGGCAGGCTCGGCACGGCGAGCCCGCGTGCGGCGTCGCCCCATCGCGGATGCGCGAGCAATCCCGCTGCGACGTATGCGACGAAGATCGTCGAAAGCAGCAGCAGGACGTGCTCGACGCGGTGGGAGCTCCCGCGGAGGACGACCGTTCCGACGAGCACGGCTGCCGCGGGAACGGAGGCGTAGCGAGTGACGCCGGCGAGGTCGAGGCTCGCAGCGACTCCGGCGAACTCGGCGCACGTCGTGCCGAGGTTCGCGACGACGAGAGTCGCCGCGACCACGAGCGCGGCCCGATGCCCGTACGTGCGCCGAATGAGGCCGACGAGGCCCGCGCCGGTGGCGAGCCCGAGTCGTGCGCCGAGCTCGTGGAAGACGATGAGGGCCGCGACCGAGACGACGAGGATTCAGAGCAGCTCGTAGCCGTAGCGGGCGCCGACGATCGAGTACGTCGCGATGCCGGCGGGATCGTCGTCGGAGAGGCCGGCCAGGAGACCGGGCCCCAGCACGCCGAGGAACACGGGCAGCCCGAAGGCAGCTCCGAGCGGCGGTTTGCCGTGCCTGCGGGGGAGCTGCTTGACGCGGATCAAGAGCATGCGGTTCCCTACTTCCTACCGAAGAGGTGCGGAATCTGGCAGATCGCGCTAGAAGAACGGCACAATTTGGTGGACGAAGTCCTTGAAGCCCACGTTGTAACCGGCTGCGTTCGAGTGGATGACTGCGTCGACAAGGATGTCGCGTCTCTTCAGCAGGTCGTCGCCGAGATCCTGGTAGCCGAGTCTGAATGACTCGGATTTCTTCCAGCACTCGGGGCCGTGGATGATTGATGTGTTGGGCCTTCCCGTGATAGCCGCCGGAGGGTCTTCGCCGAGGTACGAGTAGATGCGCGCGATTGCGAGCCGCCTTCCGTTGTTTGTGCGGCATTCGTCAAGGCTGAGGCGGATGTAGTCCTGGATGATGTCGTTGTACAGAGCGAAGGCGGGAACGAGCCTCGAAGGCTGCGATGGCTGTCGGTTGCTCAGCTCGACCCTGGGGAAGTACGCGTCGAGTTCCGACTCGAGCGTGAATGCCGCGACGCGCCACTCTTTGAGGATGTTCCGGTATTGGGCGCGCCAGGCCGGATCTTTGATCGAGCTCGACTTTGCTTCGTCGGCGACAAGGGTGAAGGCGTCCTGGGTGGCGGTTGCCGCCGACCCGGTGATCTGAGAGACGAGCGACGTCTTCAGATCAAGCTCCTTTTGCCGGTCTGACCACTGAGTCGTCAGCGCGGGCACCATCAGGCTGACGACCGCGAGCACCGCCACCCACTTTGCCGCCCGTCCGAGCAACGGCAAACCCTGCGAACGCCACCGAGGCGTCTTTCGCGACTCTTGCCCGTCGTGGGTCGGCTCCGGTTTGGCGTCCACGGAAACGTGCTCGCGCAACGTCTGGCAGCGGAAGCTGATCCGCTCGCCCTCGAGCCAGCATCAGCCTGTGCGCGAACGTTGTCAAGAGTTCTGACTCGACTCTTCAGTGCCTCGAGAAGCCGGTCCCTACCGACCGAGTTTGCGTCAAGGCTCCTACGCGACGCGGCTGATCCAGCGACCGGAGCTCTCGCACCGCCTGTGCGTGAGGTTCCGCGGCAGCAGCGGCACGCCGGGCCGGCGAGCCTCGAAGCCTGCGGCGACGAGCGCGGCGTTCCACGTGCCGAACAGGCGACGCACCGTGGCGGCCGAGGGCTGCGACTCGCCTGCGCGGCGCCACTCCTCGAGCGTCGGTGGCCGTCCGTGCTTCTGCGCCCAGGCATGCAGGCGCGCAAGGACCCGCCGCGTCGGCCAGCGCACCGCCGACTCCTGGCTTCCGTTGGGCGCGCCCGGGCTTCCCTTGCGCGCCTCGTCGCGCCGCCGCGGACGCAGCCCCGCCGCTGCGACGGCGGAGTTCCACGAGCCGAAGACGGTCCGCACCGTCGTCACCGACGGATGCGATGCATAGATGATCGTCTCCTGCGTCCAGCGGAAGCCTTCGCGCGGCCCGGGCTTCATCGCCGAGCCGCCGCCGCTACGGGCTCGACGACGTTCGCGCACAGCCACGCGTCGACCGCTGCGGCGCAGCGGCGACCCTCCTCGATCGCCCACACGATGAGTGACTGGCCGCGACGCGCGTCGCCGGCGGCGAAGACGCCGGGGACGCTCGCGGCGTAGTCGGTCGTCGCGACGTTGCCGCGCGCGTCGCGCTCGACGCCGAGCGCCTCGAGCAGCGGCAGCTCCGGGCCGACGAAACCCATCGCGAGCAGCACGAGCTCCGCTGGGTGCGACTCCTCGGTTCCTGCGATCGGCTCGAACGGGGGATTGCCGCTGTTCTGCATCCAGTTGATGCGCTTGACGCGGCCGCTGCCCGACAGGCCGGTCGTCGAGATGGAGAAGCTCCGCTCGCCGCCTTCCTTCAACGCGTACGACGTGCGCAGCTTCACCGGCCAGAGCGGCCACGGCGTCAGCTCGTCCGAGCGCTTCGCGGGCGGCTCGCCGAGCAGCTCGATCTGGGTCACCGACGCGGCACCGTCGCGGTGCGTGCTCGCGACGCAGTCCGCGCCAGTATCTCCGCCGCCGACGACGATGACGTGCTTGCCTGCTGCGGTGATCGTCGGCGTCTTGCTGCCGGCGATGTCGCGATTTCGGCCGTACAGGTACTCCATCGCGAAGTGCACGCCGTCTAGCTCGCGCCCCGGAACGGGTAGATCACGCGGGATGCGCGAGCCGGTCGCGAGCACGACCGCCTCGAACCCGCTGACATCCTCGGCTCCGGCGTCGACCCCGAACCGGAACTCGACGCCCTCCTCGGTCATCTGCGCAAGGCGCCGCTCGACGACTGTCTTCTCGATCTTGAAATCGGGGATGCCGAAGCGCAGCAATCCGCCGCCGGTCTCGTCGCGCTCAAACACCGTGACGGAGTGGCCCGCGCGGGTCAGCTGCTGCGCGCACGCGAGGCCCGCAGGCCCGGAACCGACGACTGCGACCGTGCGTCCCGTTCGAGTCGTGGGCGGCTCCGGCACGATCCAGCTCTCCTCCCACGCGCGGTCCACGATCGCGAGCTCGATCTGCTTGATCGTGACCGCGTTGCCCTCCTCGATCTCGAGCACGCACGCGGCCTCGCACGGGGCGGGGCAGAGGCGGCCGGTGAACTCGGGGAAGTTGTTCGTGCGGTGCAGCTGGTCGATCGCGTCGCGGAACCGGTCCCGGTAGACGAGGTCGTTCCAGTCGGGAATCAGGTTGCCGAGCGGGCAGCCGTGATGGCAGAACGGGACGCCGCACTCCATGCAGCGAGCGCCCTGGTGCTGGAGCTCGACGAGCGGGAGCGTGCCGACGAACTCGCGGTGGTCGCCTACGCGCTCGCCGGGCGGGCGCTCGGGCTGGTCGGCGCGCGTGAACTTCTTGAAGCCGCCGATCTCGCCCATTGCGCTATGCAGCCTCTTCGGTCTCGGATTCGCGGGTGAAGAGGCCGTGGCCGCCGGCAGAGACGGGGTAGTCGCGGTGGCGCTCCAGTGCTTCGCGGTAGTCGTGCGGCATCACCTTCACGAACGCGAGCACCGCGTTGTCCCAGTCGTCGAGCAGGCGTGCGGCCACCGGCGACTCGGTGCGCAACTCGTGCTCGGAGACGAGCTCGCGCACGACGCGCGCGTCCGCGGCCTCGAGCGCCTCGAGGCCGACGAGCTCGGTGTTGCAGCGCTCTGCGAAGGTGCCGTCATCGTCGAGGACGTACGCGATGCCGCCGCTCATCCCGGCGGCGAAGTTGCGCCCGGTGCGGCCGATGACGACGACCGCGCCGCCGGTCATGTACTCGCAGCCGTGGTCGCCGATGCCCTCGACGACGGCGGCGGCGCCGGAGTTGCGAACCGCGAAGCGCTCGCCGGCGAGGCCGCGGAAGAACGCCTTCCCGGCCGTCGCGCCGTAGAGGATCGTGTTGCCGGCGACGACGTTCTCCTCGGCGCGGAAGCCTGCGGCCTCGGGCGGCCGCAGCGCGATCACGCCGCCGGAAAGGCCCTTGCCGACGTAGTCGTTCGCGTCGCCGATGAGCGTCAGCTCGATCCCCGGCGCAAGCCACGCACCGAAGGACTGGCCCGCCGAGCCGCGGAGCGTGAAGCGGATCGTCCCGGCCGGCAGTCCCTGCGCGCCGTGAGCGCGCGTGACGGCGTTCGAGAGCAGCCCGCCCACCGTGCGGTTGCGGTTCGCAATCGCGAACTCGGCCTCTGTCGGCAATCCGGTCAGGATCGCGTCGCGCGCCGCCTCGATCAGCCGGTGGTCGAGCGCGTCCTCGAGTGCGGGCGGCTGGGCCTCCGTGCGCCGCCGCGGCCCGTCTGCGGCCGGCCGGTGGAGAATCGCCGACAGGTCGACGCCGCGCTGCCGCCAGTGCGACACCGCCTCGTCGACGTCGAGCAGGTCGACGCGACCGACGAGATCGTCGAAGCGCGCGACGCCGAGCTGCGCCATGATCCGGCGCGCCTCCTCGGCGACAAAGAAGAAGAAGTTCACGACGTGCTCCGGCTTGCCGGCGAACTTCTTGCGGAGCTCGGGATCCTGGGTCGCGATCCCGACCGGGCAAGTGTTCAGGTGGCAGGCGCGCATCATCACGCAGCCGGTCGCGATCAGCGGTGCGGTCGCGAAACCCATCTCGTCCGCACCGAGCAGCGCGGCGATCACGACGTCGCGGCCCGTCTTC
>JBGQKY010000005.1:0-33778 GCA_041499745.1 Gaiellaceae bacterium | reverse complement strand
CTCCTTCGTCGTCGACACCATGACGCCGACGGTCGCCTCGGCCGCGGTCGCCCCCGACGGCGTCACGGTCACGGTCACCTGGTCGGAGAACCTCGACCAGACACAGGCGGCCACGGGCAGCGCCTTCTCGGTCAACGCCATCCCCGGCACCGCGACGGCCATCAGCTACCCGGCCGCCAACGAGATCCGGTTCACACTCTCGAGCGCCGTCCACCACCTCGACACGCTCAACCTCGACTACACCAAGCCGGGGAGCAACCCGATGGTCCGCGACACCGCCAACCCGGCCGGCAACCCCGCCGACACCACAACCGGCGTCCCGGCCACCAACAACACCGACAACATCGCCCCGACCACACCCGCGCTCCTCAACCCGGCCGACGGGCTGCGCCTGAACACCGCCGCACCGCTCCTGACCGCGACCTTCAGCGACCCCGACCCCAACGACACCGGCACCGTCGGCTTCCAGGTCTGCGCCGTCAGCGACTGCTCCAGCCAGCTCGCCACCTTCAGCAGCAGCTCCGGGACCGCCAACCACACCAACGCCTCCGCCTCGCTGCCGAGCGGCACCATCACCTCCGACGGCACCTATTACTGGCGCGCAAAGAACACCGACAACTCGACCACGAGCTCCGCCTACAGCGCGACCCGCTCCTTCGTCGTCGACACGACGGCACCGACCCCGAGCTCGGCGATCGTCGCAGCAGACGGCGTCACCGTCACCGTCACCTGGTCGGAGAGCCTCGACAACCTGGAGGCAGCTCCCGGAAGCGCCTTCTCCGTCAACGGCATCTCCGGCACCGCGGCGGCCGTCAGCTACCCGACGGCCGACAAGACCCGGTTCACGCTCGCGAGCGCCGTCCACCACCTCGACACGCTCAGCCTCGACTACACCAAGCCGGGCTCCGGCCCGCTCGTCACCGACACCGCCGCCCCGGCCGGTAACGAAGCCGCCACCGCAACGGGCGTCCCGGTCACGAACAGCACCGCCAACATCGCCCCGAGCACACCCGCGCTCGTCTTGCCGTCCGCGGCCGCCCACGTCAACACCGCGACGCCGACGCTGACCGCGACCTTCAGCGACCCCGACCCGAACGACACGGGCACGGTCGGCTTCCAGGTGTGCGCCGTCAGCGACTGCTCCAGCCAGCTCGCGACGGTGAGCAGCAGCTCGGGAATCGCCAACGGCACCAACGCCTCCGTCTCGGTGCCGGGCGGCACGATCACGGTGGACGGCACCTATTACTGGCGCGCAAAGAACGTCGACTCGTCGGCTGCGATCTCCGCCTACAGCGCGACCCGCTCCCTTGTCGTCGACACCACCGCCCCGACCGCGAGCTCGGCGATCATCGCCGCAGACGGCGTCACCGTCACGGTCACCTGGTCGGAGAGCCTCGACCAGAGCCAGGCCGTGCCGGGCAGCGCCTTCTCGGTCAACGCCATCCCCGGCACCGTGGCGACGGTCAGCTACCCGGCGGCCGACAAGACCCGGTTCACGCTCTCGAGCGCGGTCAACCACCTCGACACGCTCAGCCTCGACTACACGAAGCCGGGCAGCGACCCGGTTGTCCGCGACACCGCCACCCCGGCCGGTAACGAAGCCGCCAACGGCTCGCTCGGCAACGGCTCGCTCGCCAACAACACCGCTGACATCGCCCCGAGCACACCCGCCCTCGTCTCCCCCGCCGGCGGCACACAGCGGAACACGGACACGCCGACCCTGAGCGCGACCTTCAGCGACCCCGACCCGAACGACAGCGGCGTCGTCCGCTTCCAAGTCTGCTCCGACAGCAGCTGCTCGACCCCGATCGGCTCGACCTTCGACTCCTCGGTCGTCGCCAACAACACCAACGCGCCCACCTCGGTACCCGGCGGCACGATCACCGCGGACGGCACCTACTACTGGCACGCAAAGAACGTCGACTCGTCCGCGGCGAGCTCCGCCTACAGCTCCACCCGCTCCCTTGTCGTCGACACCACCGCACCGACGGTAGCCTCGGCGATCGTCGCAGCCGACGGCATCACGGTCACCGTCACCTGGTCGGAGAACCTCGAGCAGACACAGGCCGTGCCGGGCAGCGCCTTCTCGGTCAACGCCATCCCCGGCACCGCGACGGCCATCAGCTACCCGGCCGCCGACCAGACCCGCTTCACGCTGACAAGCGCCGTCCACCACCTCGACACGCTCACGCTCGACTACACCAAGCCGGGCAGCGACCCGATGGTGCGCGACACCGCCACCACGGCCGGCAACCCCGCCGTAACGGCCACCGGCGCTGCGCTGACGAACAACACCGCCAACATCGCCCCGACCGCGCCGGTGCTGGTCGACCCGGTCGGCGGGCTGCGTCTGAGCACGGCCACACCGACGCTCCGCGCGACCTTCAGCGACCCCGACCCCAACGACAGCGGCGTCGTCCGCTTCCAGGTCTGCTCCGACAGCAGCTGCTCAACCCCGATCGGCTCGACCTTCGACTCCCCGGTCGTCGCCAACGGTGCCGGCGGCAACGCGCAGGTGCCCGGCGGCCTGCTCACCGGCAACGGCACCTACTACTGGCGCGCGAAGAACGTCGACTCCTCCGCCGCGGGCTCGGCGAACAGCTCGATCCGCTCTTTCGTCGTCGACACGATCGCCCCGTCGGTCGCCTCGGCCGCGGTCGACGCCGACGGTGTCACGGTCACGGTCACCTGGTCGGAGAGCCTCGACCAGACACAGGCCGTGCCGGGCAACGCCTTCTCGGTCAACGGCATCGCCGGCACCGCAACCCCGGTCAGCTATCCGGCCGCCGACCAGACCCGGTTCACGCTCACGAGCGCCGTCCACCACCTCGACACGCTCAGCCTCGACTACACCAAGCCGGGCAGCGACCCGATGGTCCGCGACACCGCCAACCCGGCCGGCAACCCCGCCGCCGGCGCAACCGGCATCCCGGTCACCAACACCACCACCAACATCGCCCCCACCACACCCGCGCTCTTCAACCCCGCCGACGGACTGCGCCTGAACACCGCCACACCGCTGCTCACCGCCACCTTCAGCGACCCAGACCCGAGCGACACTGGCACCGTCAGCTTCCAGGTCTGCACAAACGCGACCTGCAGCGCCGGCGGCGACCCGATCGCGACCTTCTCGAGCACCTCCGGCGTCGCCAACCACACCAACGCCTCCGCCTCGCTAACCGGCGGCACCATCACCTCCGACGGCACCTACTACTGGCGCGCACAGAACACCGACTCCTCGGCGGCGAGCTCCGCCTACAGCGCCACCCGCTCCTTCGTCGTCGACACCACCGCCCCGACGGTCGCCTCGGCCACCGTCGCCGCCGACGGCGTCACCGTCACGGTCACCTGGTTGGAGAGCCTCGACAGCCTGGAGGCAGCCCCCGGCAGCGCCTACCTGGTCAACTCCATCTCCGGCACCGCGGCCCCGGTCAGCTACCCGGCCGCGAACCAGACCCGGTTCACGCTCGCAGCCGCCGTCCACCACCTCGACGCGCTCAGCCTCGACTACACCAAGCCGGCCTCCGGCCCGCTCATCGCCGACACTGCCACCCCCGCCGGCAACGAAGCCGCCACCGCAACCGGCGTCCCGGTCACGAACACCACCGCCAATATCGCCCCGAACGCGCCGGCGCTCGTCAGCCCGGCGAACGGCACCGTCGTCAACACGATCACGCCGACGCTGACCGCGACCTTCAGCGATCCCGACCCGAACGACAGCGGCAAGGTGACCTTCGAGGTCTGCGCCAACAGCAATTGCTCGACCTCGCTCGGCACAATCGACTCGCTCACCGTCGGAAACGGCGCCAACGGCAGCATCCAGGTGCCGAGCGGCTTCGCCCTCCAGAGTGGCCCAACCTATTACTGGCATGCAAAGAGCGCCGACAGCTCGGCCGCCGCCTCCCCGTACAGCGCAACGCGCTCCTTCGTCGTCGACGACGCGTCGCCGAACATGAGCTCGGCAACAGTCGGCGCGGACGGCCTCACGGTCACGGTCACCTGGTCGAAGAGCCTCGACCAGTCACAGGCGGTCGCGGGCAGCGCGATCAGCGTCACTCCGAACGGCGGCTCGCCGATCACCGGCACCGGCTCAGCCGTTTCCTATCCGGCGGCTAACAAGACGCAGTTCACGCTCTCGAGCGCCGTCCACCACCTCGACACGCTCACGCTCGCGTACACGACGCCGGGCAGCGACCCGATGGTGAGGGACACCACGACGCCGCCCGGCAACGCCGCCCCGACCAGCTCGCTCGCCAACGGCTCGATCGCAAACAACACCTCGAACATCGCCCCGGACGCGCCCGGGCTCGTGACCCCGGCCGACGGCGTCTTCGCCGGCTCGTCGACCCCGACCCTGACGGCAACGTTCACGGATCCGGATCCGAACGACGCGGGCAGCGTCACCTTCGAGCTCTGCTCGACGAGCAACTGCTCGAGCTCCCTCGGCACGTTCGACTCCGCCGCCATCGCGAACGCCGCGAACGGCAACGCGCAGGTGCCCGGCGCCTTCGACCTCCAGAGCGGCACGACGTACTACTGGCGCGCGAAGAGCATCGACGGCTCGAGCGCTCCCTCGCCGCTCAGCGCGGTCAGCTCGTTCACGGTCGACACGACCCCGCCGGCCGTCGCCGTGACGACGCCGAGCGCACTAACCGGCACAGGCTCCCAGTACTACGACGGCTCGACCAAGACTCTCTGGCTGAACGCGACGCAGACCGGCACCTTCCGACTGAACGTCACCGCCGGCGACGCGCAGTCGGGCATCTCGTCGGTCGACTTCCCGGCGATCTTCGCGACCGGCTCGAACGCCGGCGCAGGCACGGGCGGCGAGGGCTACGAGTCCGGCATCTACACCTTCCCGGGCGGCGGCTTCGCCTCGCCGGGTCTCAAGTCCGTGACGGCACGCAACGGCGTCACCTTCCCGGGTGCGGTCTCGGCCGCCGACCAGCTCACGCTCTCAGCCGACAGTGCTGGGCCGCCGGCCTTCTCGCTGATCGGCCCGTCAGACGGCGTAAAGGTCAGCGACGGCGTCCAGATCTCGGCACAGCCGACCGATGCCGACTCCGGCCTCCGCCAGGTCGACTTCCTGTACTGCGACCGGACCGCCATCGCAATGTGCAACCCGTCGCTCGCGATCGGCGCCGGCGTGCCGCTGCTCGGCGTCTACTCGCTCAACTGGAGCAACACGGCCCTGACCAACGGTCACAACTACGCGGTCGTCGCAGTCGCGACCGACAACGTCGGGCACACGACCACCTCGAGCGCGAGCACCCTGCTGGTCGACAACAGCGCTCCGACAATGCCGGTTGTAACGGCGACGTCTGTAGCAACTCCGGCATCCCAGTACTTCGACTCGGGGACGAAGACCCTGTGGCTGAACGCCGGCGACAGCGGCTCGTTCCGGCTCAATGCGACTGCGGTCGACTCCGACTCCGGCATCGCAAGGGTGAACTTCTCGGCGCTGCTCGGAACGAGCGCCCATGACGTCACCGGTGGGAGCCCGTACCAGTCGAACCTCTTCGCCTTCGGCCCAGCATCCAACAGCGGCACCGTAACGATGACCGCCTCGAACGGCGTCACGGCGCCGGCCACGGCGACGGCGACCGACTCGATCGCGATCGCTGCAGACGGGACGTCCCCGGCGACGAACTCGACCTTCCCGCTTAACAACGGGTCGTACGAGAGCTCGACCTGGAACGGCTGCACGACGCCGGGGATCTGCGGCACGGTCACCGACGGCGGGTCGGGCCTGGCGAACGTAAAGGTCTCCGTCGAGGACGTGACCACCGGCAAGTACTACGACGGCGCCGGGTTCGCACAGACAGGCCAGACGCCGTACCTGACGGCCGCCCTCGCCGGCAACGATTGGAGTTATGGGCTCGACCAGAGCAAGCTCACCGGGCCGCACGTCTACGTCATCGAGGTCTTCGCGACGGACAACGTGGCAAACGTCGAGACCCACCACCAGATCCGAGTCAAATTCGGTAGCGACACCGGTGCCCCGATTACGACCCTCACGCTGAGCAGCGCGAGCAACGCCTTCCTGCAGCCGCTCGCGGGCGGGATCGACTACAACCTGTACTACTCGACCGCGAACGGCGGCGGGAGCCTCACGCTCGACGCCTCCGCCACCGATCCGAGCGGTGTGGATACGGTCACGTTCCCGGATCTCACCGACACGGGCGGCTTCAGCGGCTCGGGCGGGACATCGACGAACGACAGTAACTCGGATCCGTTCACGGCGAGCCGCTCGTACAGCTTCACCAGCTCCGCGACCACGCCGCCGGGCCCGAAGAAGGTCACCTCGGTCGATCTTTGGAACACCCCGGGCGACAACGGAGTGACGTTCCTGCTCGACAACGCGGCGCCGACCGGCGGCGGCCTGACGGTGAACGGCCTCGACGCGACAGGCACCGGCGACTCCGAGTATCTGGCAGCAGCGGCGATCAGCATCGACACCCGCACGGACTACGCGCTCGACGGGATCGGCTCGGGCTTCGCATCGTCCACGCTCACGGTGGAGAGCGCCTCGCTCGCCAACGCTGCATGCGGCAGCTACGGCTCACCGACGACAGTCGCCGGCACCGACCTCAGCTCGATCAACTTCGCAGGCGGGAACTGCTACCGGTTCACGCTCACCGGGACTGACAACGTCGGGAACGCGGCAACGCTGACGGCGACGCTGATGATCGACACCACGGCTCCGAACCAGCCGAGTGTCGTCTTCAGCGGCCTCTCCAACGGCAACACATTCGACGACAGTGCGGGCACGCTCTTCTACCGCCCCTCGGCCGGCGGCGCGTTCACAGTCGAGGCCAACGGCTCGACGGACAACGAATCCGCCGTCAAGGCCGGGAACGCGGGCTACACATTCTCGCCGCTCAGCGGCTTCTCGAGCACGAGCCAGGCCGGAAACAAGGTCGACGTCACGTTCACCGGCGCAAGCATCGGCGGCGGCGCGTTCACCGTCCACTCGACGAACAACGCGGGCGGACCCTCGACGGACGCAAGCTACAACGTCACGCTTGACGCCGCCGCTCCGTCGACCGGCGCGCTGACCGTCAATGGAACGGGCGCGACGGGCGGCGGCAGCTCGAGCTACCTCACGAGCGGCGGGAGCGTCTCGATCGACAGCCGCAGCGACTACACCGACGCGAGCTCCGGCATTGCGACCTCGACACTGACGGTCCGGTCGGCTGCGCTGGCGAACGATTCCTGCGGCAGCTTCGGACTGCCGACGACGATCACCGGCGCGAGCTACAACGTCAGCAACGCAAGCTGCTACCTCTTCATCCTCACCGGCACCGACCGCGTCGGAAACAGCGCGTCGATCTCGACGATCGTCAAGGTCGACACGACGGCGCCCGTCGCACCGATGATCGCGTTCAGCGGACGCTCGAGCGGAAACACATTCGTCACCGGATCGACGCTGTACTACCGCCCGTCGGCCGGCGGCACGTTCACCGTGAATGCGTTCGGGGCCTCGGATCCGGAGACCGGCATCGCCGGGTACACCTTCTCGACGCTGAGCAACTTCCTCACCGCAACCCAGAGTGGGAACAAGGTCGACGTCACCTTCGACGGCATCAGCACCGGCGGCGGCGGCAAGACCGTGGTCGCGGCCAACCACGCCGGCGCCTCCTCCACGCCGGCTACGGCCTTCACGATCACCGCGGACAGCACCGTGCCTTCCGGCGGCCTGCTTTCGATCAACCCGTACTCAGCGCTCCAGGCCATCTCGATCGCGAGGACCGACTTCATCGATGGTGAATCGGGCATCGCGAGCAACGTGGTCACGCGTTCGAACCCCCAGACGCCGACCGCCGGAACGTGCCCGGTCAACGGCTACACGGGTGCGACCGTCGTTCCCGGAGTGTCCGACACCGTGCCGACCGACGGTCAGTGCTACGAGTACAAGCTCACCGGCTCGGACAACGTGGGCAACGTGAGCGAGTTCGCTACGATCGTCCTCGTCGACACCACCGGCCCCGTCGGCGGCTCCATCTCGTACGTGGACGGCCTTGCGACCGCCAACTCGGTAACCGTCGACTGGAACCGCGGCACGGACGCGCAATCCGGCACGGGCGAGGTCAGGATCGAGCGCGCCACCGCGACGCTCAACGGCTCGACGTGCGACCCGCTCGGCACCTTCGCCGACCTCGGCCCAGCGACCGTCAATCCCTTCGTCGACACGTCCGTCTCCGCCGGCACCTGCTACGCCTACCGACTCGTCTCGAAGAACAACACCGGCGTCGCCTCGACCTTCTCGTCGGCGGCAGTCGCGAAGCTCACGACCGGCTCGGTGATCAAGCTCTCGAACGGCAATCCGGCGGGCGCCTACCAGAACGGCTCGACGGTCTTCCTCGGGATGAGCGCCGCGAACCGTCCGTTCAAGCTCGAGCTGACGACGCTCGGCCAGAACGGCATCGACACGGCGACGTGGACCGGCAAGAGCGCCGGCCCGCTCCGGAGCGCGCCGGCGGCCGACAACGTCGCCAACGGTGCTCCGTTCCATTCGGGCGACTACACGTGGGACGGGACGGCCCCGCTCAACAACGAGCCGATCCAGGTCACACGCGACTCGGGCGTCACCTTCGATCACGTCGACGTTGTCTCGGACGTCACCGCCCCGGCCGGCTCGATCGACTACACGGACGGCAACTACGGGTCCCACTCGGTTGCGATCACGACGTCCGCGGGCGACGCCGGCGGATCCGGCATCGCGAGCGTCCAGATCCTGCGGGCAGAGACGACCCTCACGGGCGCCACCTGCGACACCGCCGCTCCGAGCTGGTCGTCGTTCGCACCCGTGACGCTCACCGCCGGAAGCGACACCACGGTCACCGACGCCCATTGCTACGCCTATCAGCTGCTCGCGACGGACAACGTCGGCAATCAGTACACGGCGACCACCACGAACATCGCCCGGATCCCCGACATCACTGCGCCCACCCTCGTCTCCGCAGCGACCAACGCAGCCGGCACGCAGCTGACGATCACCATGAGTGAAGCGCTCGACGGCGCTTCCGTACCGAGCGCCGATCGGTTCACCGTCATGTACAACGGAGTCGTCCAGCCGACTCCGAGCGGCGTAACGATCTCCGGCTTGTCGGTCTCGCTCGATCTCGTCTCGCCGCCGAACAACTCGCAGAGCGTGACGGTCCGCTATTCGAAGCCGTCGAGCAACGGCCTGCGCGACAACGCAGCACCGACCAGGAACGAGACTGCGAACATCGACCCGGCGGCCGTCGTGAACAACACCCCGGACACGGTCGCGCCGACCGTCGCCTCCGCGTCGGCCAACGAGTCCACGGTCACGATCGTGTTCACCGAAGACCTCGCCGGGGCAGCGCCGGATCCGACCGCCTTCACCGTCACCACCGGCACCACGACCCGCACCGTCGGCACCGTCACGATGAGCGGCAAGACCGTGACGCTGACGATCTCGCCCGCCGTGGCGAGCAGCGACAACATCGCAATCGCCTACGCCATCCCGGCGCTCAACGCGTTCCACGACGCAGCCGCGAACCTCGTGGCGCCGTACACCTTCGCGGCCGCGAATCAGACGCCGGCCGTCACTCCGCCGGCCGGCGGCGGCGGCGTCACGACCGCGGCTGCCGCGCTTGTCTCCGAGTCACCGGATGATGGCTCGACGGTCCGCTCGGCAGCTACGTTCACGCTGACGGCGAGCCTGTCGGTTACGTGGACGAACATGACGCTCACTCGTCCGGACGGCTCGGTCACGCAGCTCGCCGACGGCGCGGGCGTGACCGGGTCGTGGCCGCTCGGCTCGACGGCCGAGGGCCTGTACGTGGTGCGGGGCACGCTCGTAAGCGGCGGCCGCTCGGAGGATGTTCTCTCCCACTTCACGATCTGGTCTCCTCCGGCTACGCAGTCGAACGGGTCGGCGGCGCCGGCTGTGCAGAAGAACGCGATGCCCTTCGCGGCGGGCGAACTGCACAGCTCCGATGGCCGCACGATCCTCTCGTGGCCCGCCGGCGCGTTCAGCGACATGGTCGTTGTCGAGGTCGCGCCGAGAGCGGCGAGTACGGTGCAGTCGCTGCCCTCGGGCTCGTTGGTCGTCGACGTCACAGCCTTCCTCCGCAGCACGCACGCGCCCGTGACGCAGCTCGGAAGTGTCGTGGACATCCGCTTCCTCAACGCTACTGCCGGCGCACACGCTGCGACTTCGTCCAACGGCTCCGACTGGCGCGATCTCTCTCAGCTGCCGACGTTGAACCTCCCGGACGGCCAGAGCGACGGCTGGTTCCGCGACTCCGACGGGACGATCCACGTGCTCACACGGCACCTGACGCTGTACGCACTCGTGGGCCAGGAGGTCTCGACGAAGCTCGCGATGCGGATCATCACGGTGCGTCGGCTCTGGCTCGAGCATCGCTCGTTCGTCGCGGTGCGCATGTCGCTGACCGCACCCGCACGCGTCACCGGCAATTTCGTCGGCCCCGACGGATCAACTGTCCCGGGTCAGACGATCACGACGCCGACACGACGCGGCGGAGTGACGATCCTGCGGGTGCCGCTGCGCATCACGAAGGCCGGCCTGTACAGGCTGAACATGCATGCCGACGGCGCCGGCCAATCCGTCAACCGCACCGCGCTCATCCGCTTCTCGGCGAAGCGGCCGGCCTCGCCGGTTTGGACGGACGTCCGGCCGCTCCGGGTCGCCGTCATCCGGGGAGTGAAGCGTCTCGGCACGCTCGACCAGGCGCTCGGCAGCGGCTTCGTCGTCCGACCCGTCAGCGACGCGGCGCTCTACGACGTCGTCGACACGCGCTTCCGCACCGCCGCGATGGCGGTCGTCGTCGACCTCGACACCGTGCCGGCCTACACGCTCGCCTCGTTGCACGCACTCCTGCCGGAGATCAGGATCGTCGGCCTCAGTGACTCGCGGGCGCGCGGCGCCTACTACCGGAGCATCGGTGTCGCCGCCGTGCTACCGCGGAGTACGTCGGCGAAGGTCGTCGGCGCGACGCTCAAGACGCTGCTGCGCGGCACGCGCTAGGAGGGTTTGGCGGAGCGGTGCTCGTCGCAGGGGTGCGATGGTCGTCGCGATTGCAAGGACGCAGGGAGCCCCGATAGCGGCGTTATCGGGGCGACTGAGAACGCCGCAGCGCGGCGTCCAGCACGGCCCTGCGGCACAGCCACTGTTCCGCGAAACCCTCCTTAGGCGCCGGGGCGCCAGAGCGGCTCGTCGCGGCCGGCAAGTGCGTTCGCGACGCGGGCGAGGATGAAGAGCAGGTCGGACACGCGGTTCAGGTAGACGCGGGCGAGCGGATTGACGTCCGCCTCGAGCGCGGCGAGCTCGGCGCGGCGGGCGATCACGCGCGCGACGTGGATCCGGGCCGCTGCCTCGGTGCCGCCGGGAAGGACGAAGCTCTTCAGCTCCGGAAGCTCGGCGTTGAACTCGTCGCAGAGCTGCTCGAGGCGGTCGATCATCTCCTGCGTCGTGCGCAGCCGGTCGTCCGGGCCGTTGAAGGGCACGGAGAGGTCGGCGCCGACGTCGAACAACTCGTTCTGGACGCGCACGAGCGGAGCGCGCACCCGCTCCGGCAGCTCGCCCGCGAGCACGACGCCCAGCTGCGAGTTCAACTCATCGGTGATCCCGTAGGCGCGGATGCGCGGGTCGAGCTTCGAGACGCGCGAGCCGTCGCCGAGGCTCGTCTCGCCCGCGTCGCCGGCGCGCGTGTAGATGCGCGTGAGCCTGACCGGCTCGTTCGGGTCGCGGGGCACGGTCGTAGAGTACGGGGATGATCCGACGGGCCGGGGATCGTGCCCGTCGATCACGAGATGTAGGTCGCCGAGGTCGACCGGCGCGTCGTGGGGCTCGCGGCGATCGGCGACGGCACCCTCGGCCACCTCTACGTGCACCCGCCTACCATGCAGTACGAACGGCGGCCGTACGAGGGTCTACCCTCGCGCGAGTGACTTCTGCTGCAGTCCGAGGATCGAACGGGCGATCACGAGCCGCTGGATCTCGTTCGTGCCCTCGTAGATCTCGGTGATCTTCGCGTCGCGGTAGTAGCGCTCCACCGGAAACTCCTTCGTGTACCCGTAGCCGCCGAGGATCTGGATCGCCTCGCCCGTCTGCCGTCGCGCGACCTCCGACGCAAAGAGCTTGGCTTTGGCACCGGCCTCCGTGACGGGGTCGCCGCGATCCTTCAGCCACGCCGCTCGGTAGACGAGCAGCCGAGCCGCCCCGATCTCCGTGGACATGTCGGCGAGCTTCAGCTGGATCAACTGGTGCTGCGCGATCGGCTTACCGAAGGTCTGCCGCTCCTTCGCGTACTCGCGCGCGACGTCGTACGCCGCCTGCGCGATGCCGAGCGCCTGCGCGGCGATCCCGATCCGGCCGCTGTCCAGGGTCTGCATGGCGACGCGAAAGCCGCGATTCTCCTCGTGGAGCAGCCGGTCGCGGCCGACGAAGGCGCCGTCGATCACGATGTCGCTCGTCACCGACGAGTTGAGCCCGAGCTTCTCCTCGTCACGGGTAACGCGGACGTGGTCCGCGTCGAGGATGAACGCGCTGACGCCGCGCGGGCCGTGTGTCTCCTGATCGGTGCGGGCGAAGACGAGGAACATCCCCGCATAGCGGCCGTTCGTGATCCACTGCTTCGCGCCCGTGATACGCCAGCCGTCGCCGTCCGGTTCTGCGCGGGTCCGCAGCGAGCCGGCGTCGGAGCCCGATCCGGACTCCGTGAGCGCGAAGGCACCGAGACTCTCGCCGCGGGCGAGCGGCGGGACGAAGCGCGACCGCTGCTCCTCGGTTCCAAAAGCGAGCAGCGGCAGCGTGGCCGCGCTCGTGTGCACCGCCACCGTGACGCCGACGCCCGCGTCGGCGCGAGAAAGCTCCTCGAGCACGAGGATGTAGGAGAGAAAGTCGGTACCGGCACCCCCGTACTCCTCCGGGATGCAGGCCCCCATCAGCCCGAGCTCGGCGAGCTTCTGGAACACGTCGCGGGGGAAGAAATGGTCGCGATCCCACTCGGAGGCGTGCGGCTCGATCTCCTGCCGGGCAAACTCGCGGGCGAGCGCCTGGACTTCCTTCTGCTCGGCCCCAAGCTCGAAATCCACGGCGCGCACTATATTCGGGGAGGTGAGACGGCTCGTACTCCTGGGAGCCGTGCTCGCGATGGCGGTTGCGGGCACGGCGCAGGCCGCGGCAAAGCCCGCTGAGGTCGTGCGAGCCTGGAGCCGCGCGCTCAACGCGAACGACAACGAGCACGCGGCCCAGCTCTTTGCCCACAACGCCCGAGTCGTGCAACCGGGCGTCGACGTGCTGCTGAACACCCACAGACTGGCCGTCGCCTTCAACGCCTCGCTTCCCTGTGCCGGCCGGATCGTCGAAGTGGCCGTGAAGGGCAACCGGGCGACTGCGACCTTCGTCCTGGGCCAGCGCCCGAAACATCGCTGCGACGCGCCGGGCGGGAAGGCGGCGGCCGTCTTCGTCGTCCGCCGCGGCAAGATCGTCCTCTGGCAGCAGGTGCCCGTGCCGGGCGGGCCGATCGCCTAGCCGGCAGTTCCCGGGCTACGCCACGGCCAGTTCGCGCCGCACGGCCTGGAGCTGCGGCTCGCGCTCGCGGAACGCCTCGACGACCTGGGGGTCGAACTGCGTGCCGGCTTGCGCCAGGATCTCGTCGCGCGCGGCGCTCCCGCGCAGCGCGCGCCGGTACGGCCGGTCGCTCGTCATCGCGTCCAGCGCGTCGGCGACGGCGAAGACGCGGGCGGCGAGCGGCACTTCCAACCCGCTGAGACTGTCCGGATAGCCCTTCCCGTCCCACCGCTCGTGGTGCGAGCGCACGACACGCAGGCCCTCGCCGTGGAGCACGGCGACGCCGGAGAGCATCTGCTCGCCGAGCACGGTGTGGGTCTGCATCCGCTTCCGCTCGCCGCGGGTCAGCTGGCCCGGCTTCTGGAGGATCTGATCGGGAATCGCGATCTTCCCGATGTCGTGGAGCAGGAAGCCGTACTCGACGCCCGGGTTCTGCTCGAGCGTGCCGGAATCCAAGGCCTCGAGCAGCTCGCACGCATACCGCTGCACCCGGTGGGAGTGCGCTCCGGTGCCCATGTCGCGCGACTCGAGCGCGCCCGCGAGCGAGGTGACCGTCGCCAGGTACGACTCCTGAAGGAGCGCACGCTGCCCACGCTCGGCCTCGAGCAGGTGCCGCAGATCCCGCGCGTAGAGCACGACCTCCTCCTCCGGCCCGTCGACGTGCCGCGGCCGCCTGGGCACCGGCGCGCCCCCGACGACGCGCTCGATGACCGCGAGCAGGTCGAGAGGGCTGAACGGCTTGCGGACGAGTGCCGCGGCCCCGGCTAGCTGCGCACGCCGCGCCTCCTCGGCATCGGCGCCTGTCAGGAACACGATCGGGATCGACTTCGTCTTCTCGTCCGCCTTCAGGCGTGAGCAGAGCTCCGTGCCGCCCATCCCGGGCATGCGGAGGTCCAGCACGATCACATCCGGCTTACTGCGCCGGATGCACGCTTCGGCCTCGAGGCCGGATTCGGCCTCGTCGACGGTCACGTCTGCACCCTCGAAGGTCACCCGTAGGAGCTCCCGGAGGGCAGGCTCGTCATCGACGAGCAGAATTCTCATCTTCGCGGCGATCCCCCCTTCACGGATTGATTCGGTACGGAAGGGGACGTACTTGATCCCCCGAAGTGCCTTTTGACAAACCTGAGAAACGCTTACGAATAGTCGTAGAAGCCACGACCGGATTTCCGGCCGAGGCGCCCCGCCTGAACGTACTGGCGCAGGAGCGGGCAAGGCGCATACTTCTGATCGCCCAGCCCGTGCTGGAGCACCTCCATGATCGCGACGCACGTGTCGAGGCCGATCAGATCGGCGAGCGCGAGCGGGCCGAGCGGGTGTGCGAAGCCGAGTCTCGCGATCGTGTCGATCGCCTCAGCCTCGGCAACCCCCTCGAGCAGCGCGTAGGCGGCCTCGTTGATGAACGGCATCAGGATCCGGTTCGAGACGAAGCCGGGCAGGTCCCGGGCCTCGGCCGGCGTCTTGCCCAGATCGACGGCGAGCGCCGTGATCCCCAGGGCCGTCTCGTCGGAGGTCTCGAGGCCCCGGATCACCTCGACGAGCTTCATCACCGGCGGCGGATTGAAGAAGTGCATGCCGATCACGCGCTCCGGGCGCGACGTCGCAGCCCCGAGCGAGGTGATAGGAATCGACGACGTGTTCGAAGCAAGCACGGCGTCGGCCGGCAGCACCTGGTCGGCGCGCCGAAAGATCTGCTCCTTCACCGAGCTGTCCTCGACGACCGCCTCGATCATCAGGTCGGCGGCCACGAGGTCACCGGCCCGCTCGATCCGCCCAAGCACCTCGTCAGGATCGGGTCCCCCCTTCGCCGCGAGCCTGGCGAGCGACCTGCCGATCGCCTCGAGCCCGCGGTCGACCGCACCGGGGGCCGCGTCGTGCAGCGAGACACGGCGGCCCGACGCCGCGACTACCTGCGCGATCCCGCCGCCCATCTGACCCGCGCCCACGACCAGGACATGCTCGAACGCCATCGTGTCGCAGGCTATCGTCGCGCGCGTGGCACTGGTTGACGTGAATACCTCACGCTGCGGGAGCCCGGCCACGTAACGCGGATCCTCGAAGAGTTCCTCGTCGCGGCTGGGCCGCAGAGCTAACTCTTCTTCGAGACCTTCCAGTTCGTCGTGTTGACGGTTCTGTACGTGCTCCCGTCGTTCATCTTCACGAGGAGCTTCTTCCGCGTCAGGGAGAGCGTGAAGCTGAAGACAGGGCCCTGCATTACCCAGCTCTTCTGCGTCTTGTCGGCGATGCGGCCCGGCAGGAGTTTGTGCGCATTCAGATCGTTGCACGCACGATGTAGTGCTGGATGTCCTGCTTCAAGGTGTGCTGGACAAGGTAGAGCCTCGAGCCGTCGGGCGAGAGTGCGTCGAACGCAAAGGTTCCCTTCAGCGCGATCGAGTCTCCCGTCGGAACATGACTCCTCCTTGGAGACGCGTTGACGGGACTATGACGCCGCCGGGACCGCCGGCGTTCCCCGCGATTCCGAATCCGTTCGCAACAGCTCGGCGAGCCCCCGCTCGAGCGCCGCCGCCCGCCGGCGCCGGCGGGAGTGAAGGAGCGCCGCAGCGGCCAGGAGCATCGCTGCCCCGCCCGTGCCGATTCCGAGCCACGGCAGCCCGGCACGCCGGTCGGGAGCAACGGCCCACGTGCGCGTGTCGACGCGGAGCCACGGCTTGCCGCTCAGCCAGTGAACGGCGAGCGAGCGGTCGCCGTCGCGCAGCGTGAGCCGCATGTTGTAGAAGCCGTTCTGGTTGCCGTGCCACGGCAGGCCGATGCAGTGGGCGACGCCGCGCACCGTGTCGAGGGCATGCACGAAGGGGTAGCCGCCGGGGTTCTGGTAGAGCGTGTACACCCAGCGGCCGCCGGCGCTCGTCTCGCGGGCCATCGGGTAGCCCTGCATGACCCAGCTCTTCTGCGCGCGGTCGGCGATCCGCCCCGGGAGCAGGCGACCGGCGCCGACGTCGTAGGCCCGCACGACGTACCGTTGCGTGTTCGTCGCATCGACGTGCTCGATGAGATAGAGACGACCGCCGTCGGGCGAGAGAGCGTCGAAGGCGAAGTCGCCCTTCAGGAAGAACGCCCGGAGCGGCCGAAAGTGCTTCGTGTCGAAGACGAGGAACCGGCTCAGCGTGCGCGGGTACGAGGACACGGCATCGCCGAGGACAAGCGTCCGCCCGTCTGTCGAGAGACCTTCGCCGCCCTGCGTGTAGGTCGTGACGGGGACACCCCATGAGCCGAACAGCGGGTACGAGCGGAGGACGGTCCCGTCACGGATCTGGATCTGCTCGAGCGCGGTGCTCTCCGCCGCGCCGACCGCGACCCAGCGGTACGCACCGTCCGGCGTGGCGACGCCCGCACCTTCCTGGAAGGTGTTGGGCATCGGCCCGTCCGCCAACGCGGCGGGCACGACGGCCAGCGCGAGCAGCACGAGCACGGAAGCGGCGGCGAGACGTCTGGACATCCGATCCTCCTTGAACGGGTGTCCCTACTACGGTGTCTCGCGGCCGTGAGGTCCGCGGCCGACTTCTAGACTTCGATCAGCAGCGCGTCTCCCTGGCCGCCGCCGGAGCAGATCGCCGCGAGGCCGAGACCGCCGCCGGTTCGCCGGAGCTCGTGGATCAACGTGCCGACGATCCGCCCACCGCTCGCGCCGAGCGGGTGGCCGAGCGCGACCGCGCCGCCGTTGACGTTCGCCGTCTCCGGATCGGCGCCGAGCATCTTCACCGAGTTCAGCGCGACCGACGAGAACGCCTCGTTCACCTCGACCCGCTTGACGTCCCCGATCGACTTGCCGGCCTTCGCAAGAGCCTGCGCGCCGGCATTCGCCGGCGTGCGTGCGAGCCACGCGAACTCGTCCGCGACGTAGCCCTGCGAGACGATCGTCGCGAGCGGCTCCAGCCCGCGCCGTCTCGCGAACTCCTCGGAGCAGACGATCAGGCACGACCCGCCGTCGTTGACGCCCGGCGCGTTTCCCGCGGTGATCGTCCCCTCGGGGTCGATCACCGGCTTGAGCGACGCGAGCTTCTCGAGCGAGGTGTCGCGGCGGATGCTCTCATCGGACGTCACATCCCCGACCGGAACGATCTCCTCCGCGAAGAAGCCCTCCTCCTGCGCCCTGGCCGCGCGCTCGTGCGACCGCAGCGCCCAGACGTCCTGCTCCTCGCGCGTGACGCCGAGCTCGCGCGCGACGCCGGCCGCCTGCTGCACCATGTGCTGACCGTCGAAGGTCGAGCGCAGTCCGTCCCAGATCATCAGGTCGACGAGCGTCGCATCACCCAGCTTGTAGCCGAAGCGTGCCTTCGGCAGCGCATACGGCGCGTTCGACATCGACTCCATGCCGCCGGTGACGACGACCTCGACGTCACCGGCGCGAATCATCGAGTCAGCGATCTCGACGGCGCGGATCGACGACGCGCACACCTTGTTCACCGTGTCTGACGGCACCTCGATCGGCAGCCCGGCGCCGACCGCGGCCTGGCGTGCGGGTGCCTGACCCGCGCCGCCCTGGAGCACCTGGCCCATGATCACGTACTCGACCTCTGCGCCTTCGAGGCCGATTCGCTCGAGCGCCGCGCGAATCGCAATCGCGCCGAGCTCGGTCGCGCGGTGGTCCTTCAGGCCGCCGCCGAGCTTCCCGAACGGTGTGCGCACGGCTGAGACGATGACTGTGCGGCTCACACCGTCAACCTACCCTGAGAACTTCGTCGCCAATCCACCCCGAGAGTTTCGGCTCAGCGCTCGAACGAGTCACCCGGCTCGAGCCGCCGGGCAAAGGCGATGAGCAGCCGGACGGCTGCCTCGACGTCGTCGAGGTCGACCGTCTCGACCGGCGTGTGCATGTAGCGCAGCGGAATCGAGACGAGCCCCGTCGCGACGCCGACGCGGCTCAGATAGACGGCGTCCGCGTCGGTGTAGGTGTGACCGCGGGAAACCTCGATCGTGAACGAGATTCCCTCGGCCTCGGCCGTCTCGTGCAGAAGCTCGAAGATCCGCGGGTGCATCGACGGGCCGCGCATGAGCGCGGGGCCGCTTCCGAGCCGGTGGTCGCCGTCTTCCTCCGGGTCGCCGCCGCGGATGTCTGTCGCGTGCGTGACGTCGACCGCGATCGCGACCGCCGGCTCGACCACGAAGGCGGCCGTGCGCGCGCCGGCGAAGTCGCCGACCTCCTCCTGCACGACCGCGAGCGCTGCGACCTCGCCGGGTGCGCCGCCCTCCTCGGCGATGCGTCGCGCGACCTCGAGCGCGACGTACGAGCCGAGGCGGTTGTCGAGCGCGCGCGAGGCGATCCGGTTGTTGCGGAGGGCGACCGGCGCCCCGGCGATGACGGCGGCGTCGCCGACGCGGACGACGGAACGCGCCTCCTCCCCGTTCTTCGCGCCGATGTCGAGATACAGATCGTCGAACTCGAGCGGCTTGCGATCCTCACCCCGCTTGCGCTTCTGCCTGCGAGCGCCGACCGCGGCCGGAACCGGCCCGTCCCGCGTCAGTACGTCGAGGCGCTGCCCGAGCAGCACGTGCGGGTCGAACCCTCCGAGCTGGCGCACGGCGATCAAGCCGTCGTCACCCGCGTGCGTGGCCACGAGCCCGATCTCGTCGATGTGGCCGACGAGCGCGAGCAGCGGCCCTTCGCCGGTTCCCGGCACACGCACCCAGGAGGAACCGAGCACGTCGTACGAGACCTCGCCGAACGCCGAGGCCTCCTGCCGCCACACCGCAGACGCCGGCTCCTCCTGCCCCGAGGGACCGGGAGCCGTGAGCAGCCTCTCGAGCGTCTGCGGGATCGCCACGACGGCGCGGACTCTATCCAGGGCGAGGGCGACGGTTGACGCCCCGCCGCCCGCCGCCTACGCTGGACGGGATGACTCGTTCCTGCACCTGGTGGGCCTGGCGCTCCGAGCGGTGCGGGAGCCTGCGCTGAGGTAGACGCGCACCCATCCCGACCCGCTCGACCCGGCTCCGGAAGGAGCCTTTTTCGTGCCCGAGAACCAGCCGACACTGACAGCCGAGATCGCCACCGACCTGCTGACCCCACTCGGGGCCTACCTCCGCCTGCGCGAGGGCGCGCCTGCCTCCTTCCTCCTCGAGTCGGTGGAGCGCGGCCGGCTCGGCCGGCACTCGTTCGTCGGCCGCGGCTCGCGCCTTGTCGGCTTCGACGAGGCGGAGACGCTGGGAGAGCCCGTGGTCGGCTACCTCGGGTACGACATCGTCAGGCGGCTCGAGCCGACCGTGCCGCTCCCCGAACCCGGCCCCGGCTTCCCAGAGAGCCGGTTCGTCGTGCCGGAACTCCTCGTCCGCTTCGACCACGCGCGGGGGATCGCGGAAGTGCTCGTCGGCGACGCAGGCGAGGCCGCACGCCTGCTGGAAGCACCACAGCCGGAGCCGCCGCGCGGAGCCGGCGTCCGCGGTGAGCTGCGCCGCTTCCCCGAGCGCGACGAGCACCTACGCCGCGTCGAGCACGCGAAGGAGCACATCCGCGAGGGCGACGTCTTCCAGGTGGTGATTTCGCAGCGGGCCGAGCGCCCGACGGCGGCTTCGGCGTTCGAGCTCTACCGGGCGCTCCGGCGTGTTAACCCGTCCCCCTATCTCTTCCTGCTCGAGCTCGGCGACCTCGCGCTCGTCGGCAGCTCGCCGGAGACAGTCGTCAAGTGCGAGGGACGCCGCGCGGCGGTCAACCCGATCGCGGGCACGATCGCTCCCGGAGAGGGCGACGCGGAGGCGCTCCTCTCCTCCGAGAAGGACCGAGCGGAGCACGTGATGCTCGTCGACCTCGGGCGCAACGACCTCTCGCGCGTGTGCGTGCCGGGAACCGTGCGGGTCGAGCGGTTCATGACGCCGGAGCGCTACTCCCACGTGACGCACCTCGTCTCGGAGGTTGTCGGAGAGCTCGCGGACCGCGTCACTCCGTTCGAGCTGCTGCGTGCGTGCTTCCCCGCGGGGACCGTGTCGGGAGCGCCGAAGGTGCGTGCGATGCAGATCATCTCGGACCTCGAGGGCTACCGCCGGGGCGTCTACGCGGGCGCGGTCGGCTACGTGTTCCCGGATCGGGACGAGATGGACACGTGCATCGCGATACGCACGCTCGTGCTGCGGGACGGCATCGCGCATCTCCAGGCCGGCGGAGGCATCGTCGCCGACTCCGATCCGGCGGCCGAGCACGACGAGTGCCTGAACAAGCTGCGCGCGCTCGAGACGGCAATCGATCTCGCGGAGGCCCAGCAGCGATGATGCTGCTGATCGACAACTACGACTCGTTCACGTACAACCTCGCGCACCTCTTCGGCGCGCTCGGCGTCGAGGTCACGGTGCTGCGCAACGACGAGCTCACCCCGGAGCAGGCCGAGCGGCTCGCCCCGTCGCAGCTCGTCATCTCACCCGGTCCCGGCAGGCCCGGGGACGCCGGCGCGTCGATTGAGATCATCAAACGGCTCGCGCGGACGACGCCGACCCTCGGCGTCTGCCTCGGCCACCAGGCGATCGTCGAGGCCTTCGGCGGCGAGGTCGGCTACGCGCGCGAGCTTCTGCACGGCAAGGCGAGCCCGGTCCGCCACGACGGCAGCGGCCTCTTCACGGGGCTTCCCGAGCCCTTCGACGCCGGGCGCTACCACTCGCTCGCGGCGACGCGGCTGCCGGACGAGCTCGAGCCGACCGCGTATGCCGACGACGGCGAGGTGATGGCTGTCCGACACCGCTCGCTGCCGGTCGTCGGAGTGCAGTTCCATCCAGAGTCGGTGCTGACGCCGGACGGGCCCACGCTCGCGCGAAACTTCGTCGAGGGCCGACTGTGATCGCTCAGCACATCGCCCGCCTGCTCGACTCCCACGACCTCACGCGCGCGGAGGCGCACGACGCGATGAGCTCGATCATGAGCGGCGAGGCAACCGAAGCGCAGATCGCGGGCTTCCTCGTCGCGCTTCGCGCAAAGGGAGAGACAACCGACGAGATCGTGGGCTGTGCCGAGGCGATGCGCAGCCACGTCCTGCCGGTGCGGCCCAAGCGCGAGGATCTCGTCGACACCGCCGGAACCGGCGGCGACGGGATGCGCACGCTCAACATCTCGACCGCGGCGGCGCTCGTCGCAGCGGCGGCGGGGGCCGGCGTTGCGAAGCACGGAAACCGAGCCGTTTCCTCGGCGTCCGGCTCTGCCGACGTCCTCGAAGCACTGGGCTTCAACCTCGACCTCGAGCCTGACGTCGTCGCACGGTCGATCGACGAGCTCGGATTCGGCTTCCTGTTCGCTCCGAACCACCACCCGGCGATGCGCCGCGCGGCGCCGGTGCGGCGCGAGCTCGCGACGCGTACCGTGTTCAACGTGCTCGGCCCGCTCACGAACCCCGCCGGCGCGCGGGCCCAGGTCGTCGGCGTGTACTCGCCGGCGCTCGTGCGCACGGTCGCCGAGGTCCTGGCGCAGCTCGGCGCAAAGCGCGCGTTCGTCGTGCACGGAGCCGGCGGCATCGACGAGCTCTCGCCCGTCGGTCCAACCGCCGTCTGCGAGGTCGTCGGCGGCGAGGTCCATGCGCGGACGATCAACCCCGAGGACCTGGGAATCGCGCGGTGCTCGATCAAAGAGCTGCGCGGGGGCACGCCGGCCGAGAACGCCGAAGCCGTGCGCCGCGTCTTCGCGGGCGAGCAGGGCGGCCGGCGCGATGCGATACTTCTCAACGCCGCCGGTGCGATCGCGGCCGGCGGACACGCGGAGGACCTCCGTGAAGGGCTCGAGCAAGCGCGGGAGGCCGTCGACTCGGGCGCCGCCGCGGAACGGCTCGCCCAGCTGATCGCGTTCTCACAGCAGCAGAAGACGCCCGGATGAGGTTCGCCGACGCACTCGCGCGTCCCGGCCTCGGCGCCATCGCGGAGGTGAAGCGGCGCTCGCCGTCGGCGGGCGACCTGCGCCCCGGCGCCGACCCTGCAAAGCTCGCCGCCCAGTTCGCAGGCGCCGGTGCCGCGGCCGTCTCCGTGCTCGTCGACGAGCGTTTCGGCGGGACGCTCGACGACCTGCGCGCCGCGCGCGCCGCGACGGACACGCCGCTTCTCGGCAAGGGCTTCTTCTCGAGCGAAGAACACCTGCGCGAGCTGCGAGAAGCCGGAGCCGACGCCGTGCTGCTCATCCTGCGCGATCTCGACGACGCGACCACCGCGCGCCTGCTCGCGTATGCAACTGACCTCGGAATGGACGCGCTCGTCGAGGCGCACGATGCCGAAGAGCTCCAGCGCGCGATGCAGCTCGACGCGGCTGTGATCGGCATCAACGCACGCAACCTCGAGACATTCGAGATCGACCGGCACAGCCAGCTCGAGCTCGTCGCCCGGGCGCCGCGCGACCGGATCGTGATCGCGGAGAGCGGCGTCCATACCCGCGCGCAGGGGGCAGCCGCGGAGCTCGCCGGCGCTGATGCGATCCTTGTCGGCTCCGCCCTCATGCGAGCTCCCGATCCGTCGGCGAAGCTGCGCGAGCTCCTGTCGCGACCGCTCGTGAAGGTGTGCGGCCTGACGCGCCAGGACGACGTCGATGCCGCGGTCGAGGCGGGCGCCGACCTGCTCGGGTTCATCTTCGCCGAGAAGAGCCCGCGACGCGCAGCCGCGGTGCTGGACGTGCCTGAGACGGCGCTCTCGGTCGCAGTCTTCGTCGCGGACACGCGCGAGACGCCTGCCGACCTGATTCAGTTCTATCCTGACGACGGCGGCAGCGTGCGGGGCCGGGAGGCGATGCTGCTGCGCGACGGCAGGCCCGTCGCGCGCGTCCTCGACCAGCCCTGGCAGGAGCACGATCCGGTGCATTGGAGCACCGCCTCCGCGACCCAAGGGCGGGTGATGCTCGCCGGCGGGCTCGGGCCTGAGAACGTGCGCGACGCGATCGCCGCCGTCCGCCCGTGGGCGGTGGACGCGTCGTCGTCGCTCGAGGTAGTGCCGGGTGTCAAGGATCACGCGCGGGTGCGCGCATACATCGAGGAGGCACGCAGGTGACAACGAGCCCGTTTGGCACCTATGGCGGGCGCTACGTCCCCGAGACTCTGATCCCGGCGCTCGACGAGCTCGAGAGCGGCTGGCGCGAGGCGCTCGCCGACGATGCCTTCCACGCGGAGCTGCACGAGCTCGCGACGACGTACGCTGGCCGGCCGACGCCGCTGACGCTCGCCGAGCGGTTCGCGCCCGGCAAGCGGATCTACCTGAAACGGGAGGACCTCCTCCACACGGGCGCGCACAAGCTCAACAACGCGCTCGGGCAGGCGGTACTGGCGCGACGGCTCGGCAAGCAACGCATCGTGGCGGAAACCGGAGCCGGCCAGCACGGCGTCGCGACGGCGACGGTGTGCGCGCGCTTCGGCCTCGAGTGCGTCGTGTACATGGGCGAGGAGGACATGCGCCGCCAGAAGCCCAACGTCGAGCGGATGCGCCTTCTGGGCGCCGAGGTGTGCAGCGTCGACTTCGGCACGAAGACGCTGAAGGAGGCGACGAGCGAAGCGATCCGCGACTGGATCACGAACGTCGAGACGACGCACTATCTGATCGGCTCGTGTGTCGGCCCGGCGCCGTACCCGGAGCTCGTCGCCGAGCTCCAGTCCGTAATCGGCCGGGAGGCGCGCGAGCAGTTCCTCGCCGCCGAGGGACGTCTGCCCGAGGCGGTGGTCGCCTGCGTAGGCGGCGGCTCGAACGCGATTGGCATGTTCCACGGCTTCCTGGACGACACGGACGTGCGGATCCTCGGCGTCGAGGCGGCGGGTGCGGCGTCGCTCGGGACCGGCCGTACCGGCGTGCTGCACGGCGCGCGGTCGTCGATCCTCGCCGACGAGGACGGGCAGATCGCCGACGCGCACTCGATCTCCGCGGGACTCGACTATCCCGGCGTCGGCCCGGAGCACGCGTTCCTGCGCGATTCCGGCCGAGCCGCGTACGTCGGCGCCACCGACGACGAGGCGCTCGCCGCCTTCACCGGCCTGGCGCGCACGGAGGGGATCATCCCCGCACTCGAGCCTGCGCACGCGCTCGCGCGCGCCCGCGAGCTTGACGCGGAGCTGATCCTCGTCTGCCTGAGCGGACGGGGCAACAAGGACCTGGCCGAGGTGCTGGCGCACCTGGGGGCAAGCGATGCGTGACGCACGAGCTCCCAAGAAGCTCGTCATCTACCTGATGTCCGAGCCGGAGACGCCGGAGCTCGCGCGCGCGGCCGTCGAGGGCGGCGCCGACATCGTCGAGCTCGGCTTCCCCTTCTCGGATCCGCTTGCGGACGGTCCAGTGATCCGCCGCGCCGGCGAGCGCGCGCTCGCGCGCGGGATGCGCACGCGTGCGTGCCTCGACGTCCTCGCGCGGACGCACGAGCTCGTTCCTGACACGCCGCTCATTCCGATGACGTACTCGTCGCTGCTCGAGGCGTACGGGTGGGAGCGCTTCGCCGCCGACGTCGAGGCAGCGGGAGGCGCGAGCATGATCGTCGCCGACCTGCCCGCCGGCGAGCAGCCCGAGACGCGCCGGGTGCAGCTCGTCGCGCCAACCTCGACCGACGAGCGGATCGCGCTCGCCGGCGAGCAGACCGACGGCTGGCTCTATCTCGTCACGGTCACAGGCATAACCGGCGCACGCGGCGAGGTCTCGCCCGCGCTCGCAGGGCTCGTCGAGCGAGCGCGGCGACTCGTCGACGTACCTCTCTACGCCGGCTTCGGCATCACGACGCCCGAGCACGCGCGGGCCGTGGCCGAGCTCGTAGACGGAATCGTCGTCGGCTCACGCGCAGTCCAGGTCGGCGAGGAGGGCCCGGACGCGCTGCGCAACTACGTCGCCTCGCTTCGAGCGGCGCTCGACGCCATCGTCACCGTCTAGCGGTCTGCCTACAGCGCTCCGACCAGCTCCTTCGCGACCGCCGCGCGGCGCTCGATCGGGACGTAGTCCCGCTCGTCCGCGCCGACGTAGACCTGACGCGGCCGCGCAATCTTCTGCTCCGGGTCGACGATCCCCTCGAGCCACTGCGCGAGCCACCCGGCCGTGCGGGGAATCGCGAACAGCACCGGGAACATCGCCGTCGGCAGCCCGAGCGCCTGGTAGATCAGCCCCGAGTAGAAGTCGACATTGGGATAGAGCCGGCGTGACACGAAGTAGTCGTCCTCGAGCGCGATCCGCTCGAGCTCGAGCGCGATGTCGAGGAGCGGGTTGCGCCCGGTGACTTCGAATACGGCGTCGGCGGTCTCCTTGATGATCGTCGCCCGCGGGTCGTAGCTCTTGTAGACGCGGTGCCCGAAGCCCATCAGCCGGCCCTCGCCCACCTTCACCCGCGCGACGAAATCGGGGACGTTCCTGACGTCGCCGATCTGCGCTAGCATCCGCAGGACTGCCTCGTTCGCGCCGCCGTGCAGCGGTCCGTAGAGCGCCGCTGCGGCGCCCGCCGTCGCGCTGAAGGGATCCACCTTGCTCGAGCCGATCGCGCGCATCGCGTTCGTCGAGCAGTTCTGCTCGTGGTCGGCGTGGAGGATGAAGAGCACCTCGAGCGCTCGCACCAGCGCAGGATCTGCGAGGTAGCGGGGCTCGGCCATCTTGAACACCATCGAGAGGAAGTTCTCGGCGAACCCGAGCTCGTTGTCCGGGTAGACGTACGGAAGCCCTTGGCTGTGGCGGTAAGACCACGCGGCGATCGTCGGAACCTTGGCGATCAGACGCACGACCTGTGCGAGCCGGACGTCCGGGTCGTCGACCTTCGCCGCCTCGGGATAGAGCGTGCCGAGCGCCGCGACTGCGCTCACGAACACGCCCATCGGGTGCGCGTCGTGGCGGAAGGTGTCCATCAGGCGCTTCATGTCCTCGTGCAGGAACGTGTGGTACGTGATCTCGTGCTCGAACTCCCTCAGCTCGCGGTCGACGGGCAGCTCACCGAAGAGCAGCAGGTACGCCGTCTCGAGATACGTACTCTCGACTGCGAGCTGCTCGATCGGATACCCGCGGTAACGGAGGATCCCGGCGTCCCCGTCGATATAGGTGACGGCGCTTCGAACCGAGGCGGTGTTGAGGAATGCCGGGTCGTAGGTCATGAGGTCGAGCTCGCGGAGCGCGGTCGCGCGCACCGCCCCGTCCTCGATCGGCACCTCGTAGGTGAGATGGGTGCGGTTGTCGGTGATCGTCAGCGTGTCAGGCATGGGGGCCTAGCCTCCTCGAAAGGACAGCGATTGAACTCAGCGTCCTCCGGAAACCGCGCGCCCGCATCCGGTCGAAGCCGGATCTGCGCTTCGGGGAAGTACTTAGCGGAGGGACTTACCGCTCGGCCGAAAGAGGCGGGAGAAGCAGCGGCGGCAGGAGCAGCGGCGGCAGGAGCAGCGGCGCCGCCCGAATCGGCTCGACGAGGCGTGGGCCCGCAGGGGGCACCGTCAAGGGCACGGTGGTGGAGGGCGGCAGCGGCGCGGGAGCGACAACGGGTGCCGGCGGCGCGGCGGGAGCGAGCAGCGGCGGCGCGAGCAGCGGCGGAGCGAGCAGCGGCGGAGCGAGCAGCGGCGGAGCGGGAAGCGGCGGCGCGGGAAGCGGCTGGAGCGGCGCGACCGGCTTCGGCGCGGGCTCCGCGACAGCCGGAACGCTCACAACCGCAGAAACAGCCGGCACAACCGGAACAACCGGAGCTTCGACAGGAGGGGGTGCAGGCGCAGCGGCAACCGGAGCCGCAGGCCGGACGACGACGGCGCGCTCGTCTTCGATCATCGCCTGGTGGAGGGCCATCTGGGCCTGGAAGCGGAGGCCGACTCCGCGCTTCTGGCCGAGCGACCGGCCGGCGATGCCGCCGGCGATCGCACCGAGGAGTACCGCGAGGTAGTTCAGTCCGGGTGAGATGAGACTGTTGCCGAGGATTCCGGTGACCGCTCCGAGTGCGGCGCCGCCGACCGCGCCTGCCACGGCCAGGCTGACGACCAATGAGGAAGCCTTCTTCGTCAGGTGGTCTGCGTACTGCCGGAAGATGTCCGTGCTCTCAGTCATCCACCATTCTCATCGGCTTCCGGGACCCGGATCTTGAGGGCCTTACCGCTCCTTCACGAACTCTCACCCCGCTCCTAATCAGCGCAGGCACAGTGGAGTTACCCAGTAACGACTTCCAGGAGCCCAGAGACGTGAACAAGCAGACATTCCTCCGTCGCATCGTGCCCGTGGGGGCGGCTCTCGCCCTCGGGGGAGGGGTCGGCGCCGGCATCTACGCGACCACAACAGGCGGCTCGTCGAGCAGCACGGCGACCGTCGTCGCATCGGTGCCGGCCCAGTCGGCGTCCGTGACGACCACGAGCCTGATCCAGCTGTACAAGGACGCCTCACCCGGCGTCGTCGACATCACGGTGACGGGCGCGAGCGGCGGCTTCGGCGGCGGCAGCAGCCAGGCGGAAGGCTCCGGCTTCGTCATCGACAAGAACGGTGACTTGATCACAAACGCGCACGTCGTCGCCGGCGCCTCTTCGATCAAGGTCCGCTTCCAGAACGGAAAGACGGCCAAGGCAACGCTCGTCGGCACCGACAACTCGACCGACATCGCGGTGATCAAGGTCGATGCCGCAGCCTCTCTCCTGCATCCGCTCACACTCGGCAACTCGGCGGGCGTGCAGGTCGGCGAAGCGGTCGCGGCGATCGGCAGCCCGTTCGGCCTTCCCGGATCCCTGACCTCCGGGATCGTCAGCGCGGTCGACCGCACGATCACCGCACCGAACCAGTACTCGATCACCGGCGCGATCCAGACCGATGCGGCAATCAACCACGGCAACTCCGGCGGCCCGCTGTTCAACGCGAGCGGCGAGGTCATCGGCGTGAACGCACAGATCGAGAGCGACTCCGGCGGCAACGACGGCGTCGGCTTCTCGATCCCGATCGACGCAGCGAAGAGCGTTGCCAACACGCTCATCTCCGGCGGCAAGGTGCAGCACGCGTATGTCGGCATCAAGGTCGGGGACACGGCAAGCGGCGACGGCGCGCAGGTCACGAGCGTCCTCAGTGGCACGCCGGCCGCCAAGAGCGGCCTCAAGGCCGGCGACGTGATCACCTCCATCGACGGCGTTGCGGTCTCGAGCGCCGACGAGCTCACCGCCAACCTGAGCGCGCGCAAGCCGGGCGACACGGTGACGCTCAGCGTTACGCGCAACAGCAAGACGGTGAAGCTCTCCGTCACACTCGGCACGCGGCCTTCGTAACGGACCCTCCTCCTAACCCTGCCGGCCGGTCTTCGGTCGGCAGGGGCTGCGCAGGATAGGGTCACGGCCTGGCCCGCTCGACGCGCTTCACGCTCATCGCGACGATCCTCGGGTCGTCGATCGCCTTCATCGACATGACGGTCGTGAACGTCGCCCTGCCGGCGATCCAGCGCGACCTCGGCGGGGGCCTCGCCGCGCAGCAGTGGATCGTCGACGCCTACCTGCTGACGCTCGGCTCGCTGATCCTCGTCGGCGGCTCGCTCGGCGACATCTTCGGCGAGGTTCGCCTGTTCAAGATCGGTGTCGCCGCCTTCGGCGCCGCGTCGGCGCTGTGCGCGCTCGCGCCGGACGCGAACACGCTCATTCTCTTCCGCGGCCTGCAAGGGATCGCGGGCGCTCTGCTGACGCCGGCTTCGCTCGCGGTGATCACGTCGACGTTCTCCGGCGCAGAACGCGGGGCCGCGATCGGCACGTGGACGGCCTGGAGCGCCGTGTCCGCGGTGATCGGCCCGCTCCTCGGCGGCTGGCTCATCGACGTCTCGAGCTGGCGCGTGATCTTCCTTCTGAACGTGCCGATCGCGATCGTCACCATCGTGATCGCGCTCACGCTGATGGCGCTACCCGAGTCGGAGAACGAGCGCGTGCCGGTCGACTTCGTCGGGGCCGGGCTCTGCGTCGCCGGGCTCGGCTCGCTCGTCTTCGGCTTCATCGAGCAACCGCGCCGCGGCTGGGGCGATCCCGCGGTGCCGGGAACGATCGCCGCCGGTGCGGCGTGCCTCGTCGCGTTCGTGCTCTGGGAGATGCGTCACCCCGCTCCGATGCTCCCCCTCGGGCTGTTCAAGCGGCGCAACTTCAGCGTGGCGAACATCGAGACGTTCGCCGTCTACGGAGGGCTCTCTGCCTGGGGTTTCTTCCTCGCTCTCTTCCTCCAGCAGCTCTGCGGCTACTCACCGCTCCAGGCGGGTCTCGCGACGCTGCCCGTGACAATCGTGCTCTTCGTGCTCTCCCGGTATGCAGGCCGAGGCTCGGCGAGGTTCGGGCCGCGCGTCTTCATGGCGGTCGGACCGCTTGTTGCGGGCGCGTCCACGCTCCCGCTGGCGCGGCTCCCCGACCGCCCGAACTACTGGACCGATCTCTTCCCGTCGATGCTCGGCTTCTCCCTCGGCCTCGCGCTGACCGTCGCGCCGCTGACGACGACGGTGCTGTCGGATGCGGGCCCGAGCGACGCCGGCATCGCCTCGGGCGTGAACAACGCCGTCGCCCGCGTCGCGGGGCTGATCGCGATCGCGGTGCTCGGCCTCGCCGCCTCGAGCGGCGGCAAGCTCACCGAGCACGGCTTCCACGTCGCCGAGACGATCACCGCCGTCCTGATCTGCGCCGGCGGCGTCATCGGCGCGGTCGCGCTCCGCAATCCGAGCCCGCCCTAGCGGCCGTTCGACGAGAAGTGCTGGTAGTCGGGCGAGCCCGCCCAGCGGCCACCCCAGCCCCAACCCACGCGCCCGAACGCGCGAACGAGTACGCCGCCCTCGACGGCCATTCCCGACCGGACGTTCGTCCGGTCGGCGTACGCGGCGGCATTCGCCGGAGACACGCGTCCGCTCTGAATGTACGGGTTCTCGACCGTGTTGACGTCGATCGCCTCGCCGTACGCGTGCATCGACCAGTGCTTCGGACCGGGCGCGACGGCGTAGCGGCAGTTGAACGCCGATGTGTTGTCCGCCGCGGTCGAGCGCGAGTCGCTGCCGCCGAACACGTCGATCGGCCGCATCTGCCGGATCGGGAAGTGCGCCGCGTAGAGCGTTCGGAACACGACGACGACGTCGCTCGCGACGCGCGCATTCACGATCAGCTGTCCGGCGTGCGGCTTCCCGTCGAAGCCCAGGTAACGCAGGCGGACGCGGCGCAGCTGCGGAGGGCCGACCGGGCAGCCCCGATGCCAGGAATGCGGCAGATCCGCCGCTGTGACGCGTTCGACTCGCGCGACGAACGGCGGCGGCGTCGAGGCGGCGGCTGCAACCATACGACCCGTGAGCGTAGCCGTCCTCCTCGCCGCCGGAGCTATCGCCTGCCCGACCTTCGCCGGAACGCAAGGCTCGCAGCAGCTCGTCACCTTGAAGGCCGGGCGCGGTGCGACAACGGCGTCGTTGCAGGTCTGGCAGCGACGCGCCGGCTGCTGGCACCGGGTGGCCGGGCCGTGGTCGGCGCGCATCGGCCACAACGGCCTCTCCCCCGCGAAGCTCGAGGGCGACGGCACGACGCCGACCGGGACGTTCCGGCTTTCGAGCACGTTCTACGGGATCGGGCCGGATCCCGGAGTGCGCGGCCGCTACCACCGGATCGTCTGTGGCGACTGGTGGGACGAGGACCCGCAGTCGCCCACGTACAACACGTTCCAGCACGTCCGCTGCGGTGTCCGGCCGCGATTCGCCGGTGACAGCGAGGCGCTGTGGAGGATCTCGCCGCAGTACCGCTACTTCGCCGTGATCGAGTACAACACGAGCCCGGTGATTTCCGGCCGTGGGTCGGCGATCTTCCTCCACGTCGCGGTCGGCGCCACGGCGGGCTGCGTCAGCCTCGCGGAGCCGCAGCTCCTGAGCCTCCTGCGTCGGCTGCGGCCGGCGAACCGCCCGCTGATCCGCCTGCGTATTTCCTGAAACTACGAAGCGGCTTCGGGGAAGCGCTCGAGCCCGTCGTCGGGGATCGGCTCCCAGACCGCGGCGTAGGCGACATACTGGCGGTGGGACGGTCGAATGCCCGGGTCGGAGTCGAAGGTCCCCATGCGAACGCTCCAGATCCCGCCGTCCGGGCTGCGGCTCCAGAGCGCGCCGCCGCACCGCGAGCAGAAGCACTTCCCATTGCCGCCCTCCGGCTTCCACTCCTTCACGAGCTCCTCGCCCTGGAGGATTCGCAGCGATCCCGGCACGATGCGCGCCTGCGCCGAGGCCGCCGTGCCGCTCCGCCGCTGGCAGCGGGTGCAATGGCAGTAGGTCGCCTTGACCGGCGGCTCGGTCACCTCGTACCGGACACCGCCGCAGAGGCAGCCGCCCGTGAGCGGTAGCTCGGTCACGAGCCCCAGCATAATCCAGACTGTGCGCACGACCGCGAAGGCCGACTACGCCGTTCGCGCCGCCGTCGAGCTTGCAGCCGCCGGCGAGATGGTCACCGCCGTGGAGGTCGCCGAGGCGCAGTCGATCCCGCTCAACTTCCTCGAGAACATCCTCCGCGACCTGCGCCGGGCCGGGCTCGTCGAGAGCCGGCGGGGCCAGCAGGGCGGGTACGTGCTCGCGCGACCGGCCGAGGAGATCTCGATCGCGGACGTGATCCGCGCGGTCGAAGGGCCGCTCGCGAACGTCCGTGGCCTCTCGCCCGACCAGCTCGACTACGAAGGCACGGCGGCGAAGCTCCGCGACGTCTGGGTCGCGCTGCGCGCGAGCGTGCGGAACGTGCTCGAGCAGGTCACGCTCGCCGACGTCGCCCGCGGCGAGCTGCCGCAGCACATCGAAGAGCTCACGAAAGAAGCGGACGCCTGGGTCAGGAGGTAAGACTCACCGGCCCCTCGGCCGGCGCTCTGCCGATCTGCCAAGCTCTCCCTGTGACCGAGACTCCCGATCTCGCGCTGCTCGACCGCCTCCGCGCTGTAATCGCGGACACGCCTGCCACCGAGGCCGAGCTGCGGACGCTGTCGGAGCAGGCCGACGGGCTCGTCCGCGTCCTCGGCGCACAGCTCGACGGAAGCGAGCGCCGCCTCGACGGGCTCACGGCAGATCCGGAGAGCTCGCTCGCCGAGATCGCAGGCGAGCTGCATCGGGTCGACGCACTGCGGATGCGGCTCGGCGAGGCACGCTCGCTGCTGGCCGACCTGGAGAGCCGCGCGCGCGAGCTCCGAAGCGCCTGGGTTCGTCCCTCCTAAGCGGCGTTGAACGTGCGCTCTTTGCGCGTGCGCACGAACACGATGTCGCCGGTCGAGAGCTCCAGCTCGTCCGCCTCGTCGCGCGTGAGCTGCGCGTGCAAACGCACGCCGTCGTCGCGAACGATGTCGACGCGGATCTCGAAGCCGAGCCGGACGATGCGCTCGACCTGCGCCTCCTGCGTCGTCCCGTTCGGCTCGTGGCGTAGCTCGACGTCGTGCGGGCGCACCCAGGCGTCGCCGAGCTTGTTCACCGGGCCGACGAAGCTCATCACGAACTCGTTCGCAGGCTCGTCGTAGAGCCGGCGCGGCGGGGCGACCTGTTCGACGCGGCCCTTGTTCATGACCACGATCGAGTCGGCGAGCTCGAGCGCCTCCTCCTGGTCGTGGGTGACGAAGATCGTCGTGACGTGCATCTCGTCGTGGAGGCGGAGCAGCCAGGAGCGGAGCTCGATGCGCACCCGGGCGTCGAGCGCACCGAACGGCTCGTCCAGCAGCAGCACCTCGGGCTCCGGCGCGAGGGCGCGGGCAAGCGCCATGCGCTGGCGCTGGCCGCCGGAGAGCTGCGCGGGATAGCGCTTGCCGAGCCCCGAGAGCTGCACGAGCTCGAGCAACTCGCCGACCCGCCTGCGAATCTCCGCCTTCGGGCGACGCCGGATCTGGAGGCCGAACGCGACGTTGTCCCACACCGTCATGTGCTTGAACGGTGCGTAGTGCTGGAACACGAAGCCGACGCCGCGCTTCTGCGGTGCGAGCGCCGTCGCCTCCTTGCCGGAGATGAAGACGTCGCCGCTGTCCGCCACCTCGAGCCCGGCGATGACCCGGAGGAGCGTCGACTTGCCGCTGCCGCTCGGCCCGAGCAGCGCCGTCAGCGACCCGCTCTCAACCTCGATCGAGACGTCGTCGAGCGCGACGAACTCGCCGAATCTCTTGGTGACGTTACGCGCTTCGATCGCCACGGGTGTCCTCCCTCGGTCTGAACATGGTCATCGCGACGAGCGTGAGGATCGCGAGCCCTCCCAGCAGCACCGACGCGCCGTACGCTCCCGCCTGGTCGAAGTTCTCGTACGACGCCTGCACGTACTGCGTCAACGTCTGCGTCCGGCCGGCAATGCCACCGGACACGATCGCGACCGCTCCGAACTCGCCGAGCGAGCGGGCGGTGGTGAG
>JBGQKY010000004.1:0-34242 GCA_041499745.1 Gaiellaceae bacterium | reverse complement strand
TGACGAGCTTCTGGCCGATGCGGGCGTCACCCGTCGCACCGTGAGTCCGCATGCCGTCGAAATTGCGGATCGTGCCGCCGACGAAGATGTCGTACCAGCCGCCGATCTGTAGCGCCGGAACCCCGACCCGGTCGTACGAGTCCTCGAGCTTCGACCGGCTCCAGTACTCGTCGTCGTCCGGGTGATCGAGCCAGTCGAAGTAGTAGTTCGCCACCTGCGCGAGGGCGGGCTGGTCGCGAGGTGGAAGACGACCGAAACTGCCGGGAAGATCGTCGATCGCAGCGACGAGCTCCGCAATCCGTTCGCGAGGGACTGTGCCCGCGGCGACGGCCCTGGAGGCGCTGTCGAGTGCAAGGTAAAGGAGCGTGAGACTGAGGTTGAAGCCGAGCTCGAATGCTCCCCCGCGATAGGTCCAGCCGTCGTGGCTGCTCGACGGCGACAGGGCGGGCAGGATCGTGACGAGGTGCGGGGGAGCTGCCGTCGCCGCAAGCCATTGCGTCGTTCCGACATAGGACACGCCGAACATGCCGATCTTCCCGTCCGACCACGGCTGCTGCGCACACCACTCGACGGTGTCGTAGCCGTCCTCGATCTCGTCGGTGAAGAGGGAGAAGTCGCCCTCCGACGCACAGCGGCCGCGCGTGTCCTGGACGACGACCACGTAGCCGGCTCCTGCGAAACGCAGGGGGTCTCCCATGAGACCGATCGCTGCCGACAGCTTCTTGTCGTAGGGAGTGCGCTGAAGCAGGACCGGGTGACGCTCCGTGCCCTGCGGCCGATAGACATCGGCATAGAGGACCGTGCCGTCCCGCATCGGCGTCGGGACGTTCCGTTCGAACGTGACGCTGAAGCTCTCCCGCGTCGCCCGATCTCCGACAAGCGTCGTCAACGCACCAGGCCTCGTGCAGGGATGTCGGCGAGCTCGACGTCCGCCTCCATGCGGTGAAGCGCGACCTCGTCGTGGAGATTGACCGCGGCGCACGCATGGTTGGGGACGATGGTGACCACCTCGCCGATGTCGGGCTTGCGCTTGCAACGCGAGAGGTCGAGGATTCCGTGCTCTTCGGAGAGTCCGCTCAGAACACTCTGCGGGTACTCGACGACGAGCCCGTACGCCGCATCCTCGAGCCCCGCCGCGAAGTCGGACGAAAGGGTCTTGGAACCGGCGTCGACGATCGCCCGGTCCTGTGTCGGGCGGCTCACCACCGTCGAGACGACGCGGAGAGCGCAGTCCTCCAGCGACATGATCCCGATTGCGGCCAGGCGCCGGTCGCCGAAGACGTAGGCCCCGGCGCGAAGCTCCGTGAACACCCCGCTCTCATGGATGTGGAACGCCTGCGGAGTGCCACCTCCGCTGACGCAAACGACTCTGAGCCCGCGGCGTTCGATCTCGGTGTGCGCCTCGCGAAGCCAGTCGCCCGCCGCCGCAGTGGCCGGATGCGTCATCAGGCCGGCGAATTCGAGGTTCGGCAGGCTCGCGACGAGCTCGGCGAGATCGGCGGCTTCCGCGGGCGTCTGGACACCGGTCCGGCCGAAGCCGGTATCGCAATCGACGAGAAAGCCTGCGGCCGACGAACGAAACGCGAGCGCTGACGACAGCTCACGTGCCGCGACGCCGGAATCGGCGCCGACGACGATCCGTACCTTCCCGGCCAAATCCGCCAGTCGCTCTGCTTTCCCGGTCCCGACGAGGGGAAACGTGATCAGGATGTCGTCGAACCCGTGAGCTGCCATCAGCTCTGCTTCTCCGAGCTTCTGGCAGGTGATGCCGCGGGCGCCGGCCTGAACCTGGAGGCCAGCGATGATCGTCATCTTGTGCGTCTTCATGTGGGGACGAAGCGCGATCTCGTGCGAGTCGCAGTAGCGCTGCATGCGCACGATGTTGCGCTCGACCGCGTCAAGGTCGATGGTGAGGAACGGAGTCGGGAGGTCTCGAATCGTCACGGCTCCGGGTGGGTCGGCTAGCCGCCGGTGATCGCGGCGATCACGTCCAGGCGCGCGCCGGCGCGGAGCGGCGTCCCGAGCTCGGCGCGCTCCTTGTCGACGTAGACATGGATGTGCGAGCGCATGAGCGGCCCCGGCTCGCAGAGCCGGGATCGCAGCCCGGGATATCGCTCTTCGAGCCGGTCGATCGCCTCCGCGACCGTCCCGGCCTCGACGTCGACCCGCCGCGCGAGCCCGGGGAAGAGCACCGTCAGCGTCGACGGCAGATGGATCTCGACGCCGGTCAGTCCAGGACCGCCGCCTCGACCGATGTGATCCCCGGCAGGTACGTCTCGATCTGCGCCCACGATGCGCCCTCGTCGGCGCTCGCGAAGACCTGGCCGGTACTCGTCCCGAAGTAGACGCCCGGCGCGTCCAGCGTGTCGACTGCCATCCCTTCACGCAGGACGCCGAGGAACGCGCCCTCCTGCGGCAGCCCTCGGTCGAGTCGCTGCCAGCTGTCGCCTGCATCGTGGGTCGCCCAGACAGCGGCGCGGCCGTCGGGCATGCAGCGGCCGGCGGCGCCGTCGAGCGGGATCATGTACGCGGTGTCGCGGTCGTGCGGATGCGCTGCGGCGGCGAAGCCGAACTCCGACGGGAGACCGTCCGTGATCTCCGTGAAGCTCAGCCCGCCGTCGGCGCTCGTGTACGCGCCGACATGCGTCATCTCGTACAGCCGCTGCGGATCGGCCGGCGACTGCACGAGCTTGTGGACGCAGTAGCCCCAGGCGGGATCCTCGAGCGGCCAGTCGGCGCGTAGGCCCTGGTTGCGCGGCACCCAGGTCGACCCGCCGTCATCGGTTGCCCAAACGCCGAAGCCCTGGACGTTCGCGAAGAAGCGCTGCGGATCGGTCGGGTGGGCGACGATCGCCGGCAGGCCGAGCTGGCCGGGTGGGGACGTCTTCGGATCGAGCCACTTCTCACGCGCCGCCTGGTCCTCGAGGCTCGAGAGGTGGCTCCACGTCACGCCGCCGTCGCGGCTCTCGAAGATCCCCGGGGCGGCGGCGCCGGCCAGGAGACGCCCGTGCCCGACGGTCAGGCCGGTGACCTTCGTCAGCGGCGGCTCGCCCTCGGGGTAGGCGAGGCCCTCGCCCGACCACTCCCAGGTCTCGCCGAGGTCGGAGCTCCGCCAGACCGCGGCGCCGTGCCACTCGCTGCCGGCAGCGACGAAGATCGTGCCGCTCTCCGGGTCGTAGACGGCGTGGTAGACGGGCCAGCTCTCGCAGAACGGACCGCGCCGACGCCAGCGACGGCGATCCTCGCTCTCGAGGACGAACAGGCCCTTCCGCGTGCCGACGAGCAGCACCACCCGGGACATCGAGGCTCCTTTCGACAGGGAGCGACAGACATACCATGCCGGCGGCCCGGCACGCGGCACGTACTATCGTCCCGGTGAAGGCTCTCGCCACCGCCGGTTTCGCCGCTGCGCTGCTGGTGCTGCTGGCCCAGGCGTCGATTGCGTCGCCGCGCGGCGCCGCCGTCTCGCCGCAGAGTGTGCGGGACGACCCGGGCGGCAGCACCTGGAACGCCGACGCGGCCGCCTTCCGCGGGCTCAACGGATCGCGCTACGTCTTCACCTGTCCTTCGTACGGGACGGCAGATTCCATCTGGGGCACCGACGTCTACACGGACGACAGCTCCGTCTGCACCGCGGCTGTCCACGCCGCCCTGATCACGCTCGCGGGCGGTGGCACGGTCACGGTCGAGATCCGGCCCGGCCAGGCCTCCTACGCCGGCTCGACCCGAAACGGCATCACGAGCCAGAGCTTCGGGCCCTGGAGCGGCAGCTATGTCATCGTCGCCGCGGCTCCCGCGACCGCCGGGGTTGGGGTGGGCGGAGCGACCTGGGACGCCAAGGCCACAGCCTTTCGTCCGTACATCGATGCGCGCTTCGCGTACACCTGCCCGGCGGGCGGGAAACCCGGGCCAGTCTGGGGCACGGACGTCTACACCGACGACAGCTCGGTCTGCACCGCGGCGGTCCACGCCGGCCTGATCACGACCGCAGGCGGCGGCAGCGTCACGGTCGAGATGCGCCCGGGCCAGAGCTCCTACACCGGCTCGACGCGTAACGGGATCACGAGCTCGCCGTACGCGGCCTGGGACGGAAGCTATCGCTTCCCCGCCGCACTGGGCGGCGGCGGCGGCGGAACCATCGGCGGCCCGGGGCCGCTCCCGCCCCCCACGCCGGGTGTTGCAGTCAACGTCCAGGGCGGGACCGGAATCGTCCTCGTCAAGGTCCCGGGCAAAGGCTTCGCGACGCTCCAGGGCGGCGCGCAGATCCCCGTCGGCTCCACCGTCGACGTGACGAAGGGATCGGTCGAGCTGGCGAGTGCCGACGGGACGGCGAACTTCACGAAGGGCGTCTTCGTCGTCCGCGAGCCGGCCGCGCCCGCCTCCACACGCCTGACCGACCTCACGCTCACGGGAGGCAACTTCGGCGCCTGCAAGAAGAAGACCGCCAAGCGCAACGCGTCGAGCGTCGCGGCGCCACCGGTGATCCGGCGGCTCTGGGGGAACGGCAAGGGACGGTTCCGGACGACCGGGCGGTTCGCCGCAGCCACCGTCCGCGGCACGAGCTGGCGGATCGAGGACCGCTGCAACGACACGCGCGTCAGCGTGGCGACCGGCACGGTGATCGTCCGCGACCTCCGGCTCAAGCGCAACGTCATCGTCACGGCCGGGCACGCGTACATCGCCAAGCGCTGAACGATCAGCGTTCCAGCGGCTTCCCCGTCCCGAGGTGGTGCGTCAGTCGTGAGGCAACGGGCAATGCCGCGCGCTTCGCGAGCGTGCGTGCCTTCGGGAGAGCCGCGCAGATGCCGGCGTCAGGTGGAACCGGTGGCACCGCACCGAGAAACTGGGGTGTGCGCCTCGGGTGCAGCTGCTGTTCGAGCTCGAAGGCGAAGCGCAGGAGCCGCGCCTCCTGGCGGAGCCCGGAGTACATCCACAGCCCGGCCGGTTTCCCTTCCGGCGTGAGCCCGGTGGGAATCGAGATGTTGGGGTACCCCGCAACCGCCGCCGGCGACGACGCGAAGCTGTAGGTCGGAGCGACGATTGCGTCGAGCCGATCGCGCCGAAGCGCCGCGTCGATTCCCTCCGTGCGCGCGAGCTTCACACAGAGCGCACGCGCGTCCAGGTACGCCGGGTCGGTCAGATCGCCGCTCGAGGCCTCGGCCAGCTCGAAGAGCTCCTGGCCGAAAAAGGTCATCTCCTCGGTGCAATGGGCACGGTTGAACTCGATCAGGTCGGCCAGCGTGCGCAGTGAGGTGTGCCGCAGACGGCTCAGGTACTGCGCGACCTGCACCTTGAACTCGACCAGCAGCACTGTGAACTCGGCGTCGAAATACGCGAACGGATCGCCCGTGTCCGTGTCGACCAGCGTCGCGCCGAGTCCCGTGAGCGTCGTGAGCGCCTGCTCTGCAACGGCGACGAGATCGGGCTCGCCACCGTAGTCGGCTGTGAAGTAACGGCGGTCGACACCGATCCGCACGCCGCGCAGCCCGCGCCGGCGAAGCTGGAAGCCCCCGTCGTCCGAGAAGCCGAAGCCGCCGTCGCCCTCATGCCGGCCGTCCTGCTCGCCCTGCATTGCCGCGAGCAGAATCGCGACATCGACGACGTTTCGGGCAATCGGGCCGGCGGTGTCCTGGCTGTGCGCGATCGGGATGATGCCGTCCTGCGACAGTACACCGAGCGACGGCTTCAAACCGAAGACGAGGTTGTTACCCGACGGACAGACGACCGATCCGTCCGTCTCCGTCCCGACCGCCGCCGCACAGAGATTCGCGGCCGCCGCGACCGCCGAGCCGGAGCTCGACCCGCACGGGTCGAAGCTCAAGAGGTACGGGTCGCGGGTGAATCCGCCGCGGGCGCTCCAACCGTTGAACGGCGCGAAACCGCGGAAGTTCGCCCACTCCGAGAGATTCGCCTTGCCGAGGATCACTGCCCCGGCGTCGCGCAGCCGGGCGACAATTGGAGCGTCGGCCGGGACGCGACTGTCCACGAGCGCCAGCGACCCCGCCGTCGTCTGCATCGAGTCGGCGGTGGCGATGTTGTCCTTCAGGAGGATCGGGATTCCATGCAGCGGCCCGCGTACGTTGCCGGCCCGGCGCTCCCTGTCCAGCCGCGCAGCGATCGACACCGCATTCGGATTCGTCTCGATCACCGCTCCGAGCAGCGGATTCAGCGACGTGATCCGCCCCAGGTATCCGAGCGTTAGGTCCCGGCTCGTCAACTGCCGCGAGGCCATCATCGCCTGAAGTTGGGGAATCGACGCTTCGACCCACGGCTCGCCTGCGGCCGAAGCGGCGGATGCTGCGAAGAGCCCGGGCAGCCGACCCGAAGCCAACGCGGCTCCGCCGACGAGCCCTGCCCCGAGGAATGCCCGTCGAGTAACTCCACGCCGGTCGGCAGCTTCGCCGTCGAGCGGTGTCGTCTCCATCGTTTCCTCCCTCTCTTGCAAGCCCGCGGTGACGCGACCACGCGACGCTACGCCGACGGCGACTGCCGGTCAACTCGGCCCCGTACGTAGGCTGAGGCGATGCCGTCCTTCGCGGAACGCCTTACCGAGCGGCGAGGCCGTCGTGCTCGTGCTCGAGACGTTCTTCGCGCTCGAGGAGGCGCTCTCTGGCGATCGAGGGCGCGCTGGGCGCGCGCTCGGGCTCCGGCCCCTTCCGGCCTGATCCAGATGCAGTTGGTGTTTCGAGATGAGCACCGGGCCAAACAATGGGTCATGAGGGTCGGTAGGGCAGCCGTCGTCGTCGCAGCCGCGTGCCTGGCTGGAGCCGCCGCTGCGCTCTCCGGCGGCCGGGCCGTCGAGCCGCTCACTCGCGTCACCCTGATCGGCGACTCGGTCGCCGTGAGCCTCTCCGGCGACGACGAGGCGCGCGCAACCGTCGGTCACGGCGTCGACATCGACCTCGAGGTCGCTGCGTGCCGCCGACTCGTCGACCCGAGCTGCGCGGCGAAGACGCCGACGACCCAGGAGGTGATTCAGAGCCTGGGTCCGAGCATCGGCCGCGACGTCGTGATCGCCGTCGGCTACAACGACTCCGAGGACAACTACGCGGCCGCCATCGAGACCACGCTCAACGCGCTCGAAGCTGCGAACGTCGACCACGTCTTCTGGTTGACGCTCCGCGCGGCGCGTCACCCCTACGTGAACATGAACGACGACATCGCGGCTGCCGCGGTGAAGCACCTCGAGGTGACGGTGATCGACTGGAACGTCTACTCGCGAAGCCATCTCGACTGGTTTCAGGACGACGGTCTTCATCTCCTCGGCGGTGGCGCTCTCGGCATGGCGACGCTCATCCACGACAAGCTCCTCGAAGCCGGCGTTGCGCTGCCGGGCGTGGTCGTGAAGACGCGCTCGCTTCCGGATGCCCTGCGCGGGAAGCCGTACCGCGCACAACTCCAGGCGAGCGGCGGGCGTGCGCCGTACGCGTGGTCGCTCTCGGGCCGGCTGCCTCCGGGGCTCCACCTGCGCCCGACCGGGGCGCTCTGGGGAGCGGGGCGCCCGCGCCCCGGCCGGTTCACGTTCGCCGTCAAGGTGAAGGACGGCCTGGGCGATACGGCCGCGCGCACGCTCGTGCTGCGGCTCCGCTGAAGGCAGTCGGGTGCTCTTCCCGACCGTCACGTTCGCCGTCTTCTTCCTGATCGTCTTGCCGGTCTCGTGGGCGCTGATGCCGCGCCAGCGCGTCTGGCGCGTGTGGATCCTGATCGCAAGCTACGTCTTCTACGCCTGGTGGAACTGGCGGTTCGTGTTCCTGCTGGGCGCATCGACGCTCGTGACGCACGCGCTGGCAGTCGCGATCCACCGCGCGCGCGAGCCGCGACTACGGAAGACGTTTCTCGGCCTCGCGCTCACCTTCGACCTCGGGCTGCTCGCGTACTTCAAGTACGCGGGCTTCTTCGTCACCTCTCTCGACAACGCGCTCGGCCGCCTCGGTGTCGAGAACGCGTCGTGGATCGTGAACGTGACGCTACCGGTCGGAATCTCCTTTTACACCTTCATGGCGATCTCGTACGTCGTCGACACGTACCGCGGGCAGCTCGTGCCGTCGTCGCTCGCGCGCTTCGCCGTGTTCCAGGCGTTCTTCCCGCATCTCGTCGCCGGCCCGATCGTGCGCGCGAGCGAGTTGCTGCCGCAGCTCGAGCGGCCGCGCGATTCCCGTCGGATCGACAACGGCCGCGCGTTCGCGCTCATCCTGTCCGGCCTCTTCCTGAAGGTGGTGATCGCGAACCAACTCGCGAGCCACATCGTCGACGACGTCTTCGCCGCGCCGAACCGGCATTCGTCGCTCGAAGTGCTCGTCGGCATCTACGGGTACGCGGTGCAGATCTTCGCCGACTTCTGCGGCTACACGAACATCGCGATCGGGATCGCGCTGCTCCTCGGCTTCCGGTTCCCGCAGAACTTTGCCTCGCCGTACACGGCGGTTTCGCTTCAGGACTTCTGGCGCCGCTGGCACATGACGCTGTCGCGCTGGCTCCGCGACTACCTGTACATCCCCCTCGGCGGCAGCCGGAAGGGGCGGCTGCGCACGTATCTGAACGTGATGCTGACGATGCTTCTCGGCGGCCTCTGGCACGGTGCCGCGTGGACGTTCGTGGCGTGGGGCGGGATCCACGGCACCGTGCTCGCGGTCGAGCGGCTCGCTCGCGACCGGCGTGCGGCGCGCGGCCTGGCGGCGCCCGCCGACACGGCGCTGCGCCGCTGGGTCGGGCGCATCGTCACGTTCCACATCGTCTGCTTCGGCTGGATCTTCTTCCGCGCCGACTCGTTCGGACGTGCGCGCGACGTGATCGAGCGGCTGTTCACGGCCTGGGGGACCGCGTCTCCGCTCGTCACGTCCTCCGTCGTGCTCGCGATCGGCGTCGGGATCGGCGGGCAGTACGTGCGGCCCGAGGCGCTGGGGCGGGTCTTCGGCGCGTTCCAGCGCCTGCCCGTCGGCGCGCAGGCCGCGTGCGCGGCCGTCGCGCTGATGGTGATCGACACGCTCGGCCCCGAGGGCGTGGCCCCCTTCATCTACTTCCGCTTCTGAGGTGCACCTGCCACAGACATCCGCCGGCCGGAGCATCGTCCTGTGCTTCCTGGCCCTCGCCTTCGCCTCACTGCTCAATGCGGAAGGGCTGCGCAAGACGGCGGAGACGCAGCCGCAGGGCGTGCGCCGCGACCTCGCGCTCGAGGTGACCCATCCGCTCGTAGGCGTCAGCCGTGCACTCCATCTCTCGACGCCGCGGCACGAGCTGCAGATCGCCATCGGCAGGGCGGCAGAGGACCGGATCGACGCGACGGTGCACCTCGGCCGATCGCAGGTGTCGCACCTGCCGAGGTCGACGCCGAAACGGCCGGCTGAATCCCGCACGCCCGACCATCCGGCACGGCGGACGCTGACGCGCCCGTTGCGGGTCTGGGTCGGCGGCGACTCGCTCGCGCAGGTACCGGGCGAAGCGCTCGAGCGACGCTCCGGCAAAGGCCGCATGCTCGAATTCGGCAGCGTCGAGAGCCGCCTCTCGACAGGCCTTGCACGCCCCGACCTCTACAACTGGTTCACGCGCATCGGCCAAGTGATCTCGGACCTCCACCCGGACGTCGCCGTGCTCTCCTTCGGCGCCGACGATGCCCACGACTACATGGCGGGCGTCCCGCGGGGTCGAACGGTCGGGCCGTTCGGAAGCCCGAGCTGGAGGGCCGAGTACCGTCGCCGCGTCGACGGCGTCACGCGCGAGTTCAGTGCCGCCGGCATCGTCACGATCTGGATCGGGCTCCCGATCCCCGACGGGCCCGGCTTCAGGCGGAGCTTCCCGATCGTCAACTCCATCCTCCAATCGGTCGCGAGAGCGCATCCGAAGGAGGCCGCTTACGTCGACACGTGGCATGCGCTCGACGGCGCGCACGGGACGTACACGCCGTACCTGCGCGTGAACGGGAAGCTGACGTTGATGCGGCTGCCCGACGGCGTCCACTACACCGCCGCGGGCGGCGACGTCGTCGCCGAGGAGATCATCCGCGACCTCGGTCGCTTCTACGCGCTGCCGTAGCAGAAGAGGGCGGCGATGCGGTCCCGGTCGGGCGCGAGGGCGAGGGCTGCGAGCGCCGGCTCGAGGTGGGCCGGGCGCCGCGGCCCGACGACGACAGCGGTAACCCGGGGGTCGGTGAGCAGCCATGCGAGGGCGAGCGTCGCGGGGTCGCCCAGCTCCTGCAGCCGCTCAAGCGCGTCGAAGATCCGGTCGTCGCGCAGGTGCTCGTAAGGCTCGGGTCGCATCGTCATCCGCGAGCCGGCCGGCGGGGACTCGCCGCGGCGGTACTTGCCGGTGAGCCAGCCGCCCGCCAGCGGGCTGAACGGCGTGAAACCGAGCCCGCGCTCCTCGCAGAGTGGCAGCACGTCGTCCTCCACCGCGCGGTCGAGCAGCGAGTACGAGTCCTGCACCCACCCGAAGCGGCCGGCGGCGAGCGCCTCGCGGAGCTGCGCGCCGCCGACGTTGCTCACGCCGTACGCGCCGACCTTCCCCCCGGCCACGAGCTCGTCGAGCGCGCCGGCGGTCTCGGCGATCGCCACGTCGGTGTCCCAGTCGTGGGTGAGGTACATCTGCACCCGCTCGACGCCGAGCCGGCGCAGGCTCGACTCGAGCTGCCGCTTGACCCGTTCCGGCGCGAGGCCGTGATCCTCGCCCTCGTGCATCGGGTTGAAGGTCTTCGTCGAGAGGACGATCTCGTCGCGGACGCTCGGGCCCTTCGTGCGCAGCCAGTCGCCGATCCAGGTCTCGCTGCGGCCGCCGCCGTACGCATCGGCCGTGTCGAACGTGGTGATCCCCGCGTCCCAGGCGGCGTCCATGATCGCGAACGCCTCCTCGCGGCTCTCGCCGCGCTCGAAGAGCGCGGGCGCAGAGCCGATCCCGCCGAAGTTCCCGCAGCCGAGGACGATCCGTGAGACGCGAACGCCGGTACCGCCCAGGTAGGCTCGCTGCATGTCCGCGACGCTACTCGACGTGCAGGCGGCGCGCCGCCGCTTCTCCTCGCTGAAAGGCGACTTCGTCTTCCTCGACGCGCCCGGCGGCTCACAGGTGCCGGACGAGGTCGGCGAGGCGATCGCCCGCGCGCTGCGCGAGGCTTCCGCCAACCTCGGCGCCCCGTACGAGACCGGCCGCCGCGTCGAGAAGATCCTCAACGGCGCGCGCGCCGACGCCGGCCGCTTCCTGAACTGCTCGGCAGACGACGTGATCTTCGGCACGAACATGACGACGCTCGACTTCATGCTGTCGCGCACGGCGTCGCGCGACTGGAAGGAGGGAGACCGGATTCTCGTGTCGCGCCTCGATCACGACGGCGGCGTTGCGCCGTGGATCGAGCTCGCCGCCGACCGCGGCTTCGAGGTCGACTGGGTCGACGTGACGGACGATCTCCGTCTCGACTTCGACGATCTCGAGCGGAAGCTCGACGAGCGCGTACGCGTCGTCGCGTTCGTGATCGCGTCGAACGCGGTCGGCACGATCACCGACGCGCAGCGCGTCGGAGAGCTCGCGCGCACGGCGGGCGCGCTCTCCTGGATCGACGGCGTGCACTATGCGGCGCACGAGCCGGTCGACGTGCAGGCGCTCGGCTGCGACGTCTTCCTCTGCTCGCCGTACAAGTTCTGCGGGCCTCACCTCGGGCTGGCCTACGGCCGGCACGATCTGCTCGATTCGTGGCGGCCCTACAAGGCGCGGCCCGCAGGCTCGGTGCCGGCCGGACGCAAGTTCGAGACGGGCACGCAGCCGTACGAGCTGCTGGCCGGGTTCTCGGCGACGATCGCCTACCTCGAGTCCCTCGGCGGCATGCCGGTGCTCGGGACGTACGAGCGCGAGCTCGGGCAGCGCTTCCTCGACGGACTTCCGGACAGCGTGACGATCTATGGCCTCCAGACGATGGAGGGCCGCGTGCCGACGTTCCTGCTGAACGTCGAAGGCGTCGACGCCGCGACCGTCGCGACGACCCTCGCCGAGCGGGGCTACGGCGTGTGGGCGCACGACAACTGGTACTCGCTCGGCTTGCGGGAGAAGCTGCCGTACCCGAAGGACGCGGTGCGCGTGGGCTTCATCCACTACAACACCGCAGACGAGATCGACGGCTTCCTGCGCGAGCTTTCCAGCTTCTCCTAGTGACAACTTGTCACTAGGGAGTTTCGCCGGCCAGAACGCGCGTGAAGACGGCGGTGTCGACGTTGCCGCCACTCACGATGCACACGACGCGGTCCCCGCGGCGCTGCGCGACGGCGAGGGCGAGTGCGCCAGCGCCCTCCGCCACGACGCGCGCGCGCTTCGCGAGCACGCGCATTGCCTCCGCGACCTCGTCGAGCGGCACGGGCACCGCCTCGTCGACGAGCTCACGGGCGTGGTCCCACATTGTCGGCAAGAGCGCGCGGCCCCCCGCGCCGTCGACGAACGACGGCCGATAGTCGATCTCGACGGGCGTGCCGGCTGCGAGCGAGGCGGCGAGCGGCGCCGCGGTCTCCGGCTCGGCCGTGACGATGCGGACGCCCGGCCGGAGTGCCTTCACCGCGCTCGCGATGCCGGTCGTGAGCCCGCCGCCGCCCCACGGGACGACGACCGCGTCGAACTCGTCGAGGTCATCGCACAGCTCGAGGCCGATGGTGCCGTTGCCGGCCATCACCGCATCGTCCTCGACCGGATGCACGAACAGCCCGTCGATGCCTTCGTAGCACCGTTCCACCATCGTCTGCCACCAGACCTCGTGCGGCACGAGGATCACCTCGCCGCCGAGCCGCTCGACCGCGTCGAGCTTCGCACGCGGCGCCGAATCGGGCGCGACGATGCGCGCTCGGACGCCGGCTTCGCGCGCCGCCCATGCGACGCCCTGGGCCATGTTCCCGGCGCTCGCGGTGACGACGCCGCCTGCGAGCTCCGACGGCGCCGCCGCGCGCACGGCCGACAGCGCGCCGCGAAGCTTGAACGAGCCGATCGGCTGGAGGTTCTCGAGCTTCAGCCAGATCCGCTCGTCGAGCTGCACGAGCGGCGTCCGCAGGACTGTGTTGCCCAGCCGCTCGCAGGCGCGCCGGATCTCCTCGAGCGGGATCAATCGGAGTCTTTGGCGAGCTCGGTGAGGTCGGTCCGCACGGTCCAGAGATCCGGGAACATCTTGTGCTTGATCAGCCCCGCGAGCAGCTCGACCGGAGTGCCCTGGGTGCCGACGACCTCTTCGCCGATGATCCGCGCAACGACCTTGAAGTGGCGGAAGCGCCACACGCCGACGCGCTCGTCCCACTCGGTGAGCAGCTCGGCGAGCTGGTAGAGATCCTCGTGCTCACGCCCGCGCGTGTACACCTCGAGGAGCGACAGGCCGCGCTCGCGGAACGCCGCCTCGAACGCGCCGTATAGCGGCGGCGAGACCCGGCGGATCTCGCGGAAGCCGGGTGAGTCGAAGCCGGAGCCGTGACCGAGCACGCGCCGCACCTCCTGGTACTCCCAGGGCGACATCTGCTCGAGATGCTCGAGGAACCCGTCGACGTACTTGAGCGCGGCGTTCGCACGGCGCAGCAGCCGCATCGCGGCTGCGGGGTCGTGGGACTCGATCAGGCGGGTCGCCTCCTCGACCTCGACGCACGCGTGCTTCAGCCAGAGCTCCGACGACTGGTGCACGGTCTGGAACAGCAGCTCGTCGCGGTGCACCCACTCGTCCGCGCCCTTTTGCAAAGCGAGCAGCTCGTCGGTCCGGAGGTAGCGCTCGTAGTCGCTCTCCCCCGGCCCGGGAAGGATCGGAGCGAACTCGTCCTGGTCGGCTGTCGCCACGGCCGGAAACCTACCGCTCCCGCTGGGAACGCGACTCTGTCCCGTCGTAGAGCTTCAGCGGCAGGTCGGCGAGCGGCACGCCGCCGTCCTCGGTGACGAGCCACGTGTCCTGCATGTAGAGGCACGCCGCGCCGTCCTTCGAGATCGCGTGCGGGTGCATCGAGAGCACCATGCCTGCCTCGAGCACCGTCTCGTCGTGCTCGCCGATCTTCGGGAACTCGATCATTGTCATCCCGATCGAGTGGCCGGTGACGTGGCCGAGGTGGAAGCCGCGGTCGAGAAACCCCTTCGCGACCGCGCGATGCGCCTCACGCGCGCTGCCGCCCGCACGCAGCGCTGCCGGCGCAGCCGCGTAGTACTCCTCGTAGGCCTCGAGCATGCGCTTCGTGTCGTCACTCGGCTCGCCCGGGCAGATTGCGCGCGAGACCTCGACCCAGTGGCCGCCGGGGCCTGCGACCTCGAGCGAGGGGAGCACGCAATCGGTCGGGCCGAACTTGCGCGCGGCCGCGATCTTGAACTCCGGCAGCGCCGACCCGTTCGGGCCGTCGAGCACCATGTCCATCGTCCAGCGCCCGCACCCCTGCGCGACGAAGTACGCCTCGCACGGCGCGAGCACCTCGCGCTCCGTCTTCCCCGGCTCGAAATGCTCGAGGAAGATCCAGAAGCCTTCGGTGTTGATGCGTATCGACTCGCGGACGGACGCGATCTCGAGCTCGGACTTGACCATGCGCGCGTGGTCGAACGGGACGTCCCAGGCGACGAGCTCGCACGCGCCTTGCAGCGCAGCGTGGTCGCGAACCGTCATCACGTAGTCGAGCCCGTAGACCCCGACGCGCTTGCCGCGAACCTGATCGCCGAGCCACTCGCCGGGGCGATCGACGAACTCCTGCCGGCCGATCCAGGTCGTGCCGTGCTCGCCGACGTAGCGCGCCTCGGAGGGGAAGACGATCGCCGGGTCGCCGTCGACCGGCAGCAGCACGTAGGCGTACCGGTGCACGATCACGAAGCCGCTGAGATACGTCACCGCGCCCTCGAAGCCGGTGTACTCGTTGCCGCACACGATCACCGCGTCGAGCCCGTCGCGCGCCGCCGCCTCCCGGATGACCCGGTAGCGGCGTTCGATCTCGGCCTGCGGCAGGCCCCAATACGTCGATTCGGACGTCGGCTCGGTTACTGCTCCCACGAGCTTTCCACCCCTTTCACGAGTGCCCAGATCGCTTCGTTCAGCGGCGTCGGTACCGCGTTCTCGCGCCCGAAACGGACGATACCGCCGTTGAGATAGTCGACCTCCGTCGCCCGGCGCACCTCGACGTCTTGGAGCATCGACGCCTTGTGGTCGTACGCGACCTCCGGCTTCGCCGCATGGTCGATCAGCGTCTCGGGATCGGAGTCGAGGACGATGCCCTGCGCGGCGGCGACCGCCTTCCCCTCGTCGACGAGGCGGGAGACGAGCATGCGAAGGTCGGGCCGCTCGCAGACGCGTCCGTGCGTCAGCCCGGTGAGTGCGCCGATCGGGTTGGTCGATGCGTTGAAGATCACCTTGCGCCACTGCGGGCCGCGCGCGTCCGCTACTGCCTGCGTGGGCATGCCGCCGCGGGTGCACGCGTCGGCGAGACGCTGAACCTCGGAGAACGCGGCCGGCTTCGGCTCGTAGGGGCCGAGCGTGGTGTCGCCCTTGACGTCCCACTGCACGCGCCCCGGCTCGAGGATCTTCCCCGCCGGGAACGTCGTGCCGCGGATCACGCGCTCGACGTGCGCGGCGAGAGTCTCCTCGTTTCCGAGGCCGTTCTGCACCGTCGCGACGCAGCCGTCCGCGAAGGCATGCGCGGTCGCGCGGATCGCGGGCTCGGTGTGCATGGCCTTCGTCGCGACGATGCCGAAGTCACACGCCGGCACCTCTTCCGCGTCGACGGTGGCGTGCAGACGCCCCACGACCTCGCCGGCGCCTGTGAGCCGCAGCCCATTCGCGTTGATGGCGTTGACGTGCTCGCGCGACGCGTCGTAGGCCCACACCTCGACGTCGTCGAGTTGCGCGAGGTTCGCCGCGAACAGGGAGCCGACGGCCCCGCACCCCACCACACAGATCCTCATCCTGAGTAACTCGCCTCCTTCGCCTTCACCAGTGAGTACAGCGCGCCGTGCAGCGGTACGGGCACGCCCGTGCGGCTCGCCTGGCGCACGAGGGCGCCGGTGATCGACTCGATCTCGGTCGGCCGATGTGCCTCGACATCCTCGAGCATCGACGGACGGTGCGCATGGCCCCGGCGGGTCGCGAGCACGTTCATCTCCCAGGGGTCTTCCCAGAGCTCGACGCCGGTCGCCGCGGCGGCCGCCTTCCCTTCGTCCACGAGGCCGCGCACGAGATCGCCGAGCTGACCTTCGGCGAAGTGGAAATCGTGCGGCAGCCCCGTCAGCGCGGCGACCGCGTTGACCGTGGCGTTGAAGACGAGCTTCGACCATTGAGCCGGCCGGAGGTCGTCGAACGCCTCGGCCTTCAGGCCGGACGAGACGATCACCTCGGCCACGAGGCGCGCGTCCTCGGGCGTCGTGCCGCGATACGGACCGATCCACGTCGCCGTGTCGAGGATGTACTCGACGTGCGTGTCGTCGTGACGCGTGCCGCTCATGAAGGTGACCGAAGAGAGCAGCGGCCAGTCCCCGTACGCGCCGACGACGTCCTCGGCGCCGAGCCCGTTCTGCACGGTCATCACGGTTGCGCCCGAGAAGTGGCCCGAGATGCGCCGGGCGAGCGGCTCGAGATCGTTGCCCTTGCAGGCGAGGATCACGAGGTCCGCCTCGAGCTCCGAGGGATCGGTCGTGGCATGGAGGGGCGCCGTAAAGTCGGCGCGGCCGGAGACGCGGAGTCCGTGCTCGTTGAGCGCCTGCGCGTGCCCATCGCGGCGGGTCAGCACAGAGACGTCCGCGACGCGGGCGAGGTGCCCCGCGAGCAGGCTGCCGATCGTTCCGGCCCCGGCGACGCAGATCCGGTTCAACGCCGCAGCCATGCGCCCCCGAACTCGCGGCCGCCGGTGATCCCGCTCGGGCGCACGATCAGGACGATCGCCATCAGCGCACCGACGACGACGAGCCGCGTGCCCGCAGGCAGGTCGAGCGTCCCGCCAAAGATCTGCACCGAGTTCTCGGCCTGCGCGAGGAACGAGTCGAGCGCGCTCACCGCGAGTGCGCCGACGACAGCGCCCCACAGGCTCGACGCCCCGCCGACGACGAGCATCGCGAGCGTGATGAACGTCAGATCGAGATAGAGCGTCTCCGTGTTCAGGGGCAGCAGGTGGACGTACAACCCGCCCGCGAGCCCCGCCAGCACCCCGGAGAGGACGAATGCTGCGAGCCGCTGGCGATAGACGGAGATGCCTGCGGCGGACGCCGCGGCGGCGTCCTCGCGCGTCGCGCGCAGCATCCGCCCGAAGCGGCTGCGTTGGTAGGCGAACGCAATCCCGATCGCGGCGAGGGCCCCGATCGTCGCCTGCCAGACGCCTGTCGTCTCGGGAACCGACGAGAACGTGTTCAGCCCGGGGCCGATCTTCTCGTAGTAGCGGAGCACGTTGTGCGTGATCTCGAGCACCGCGAACGTCGCGATGCCGGCGGCGAGCCCCGACAGCCGCATCAGGGCCAGCCCGACGAGGAGCGCGAGAACGCCGCCGGCGGCGGCCGCGAGAAGCAGCGAGGGGACGTTGCCGACCGTCGTGTCGCCGAGGAAGTGGGCGAGGTTCGGCATGATCGCCGGCTTCTCGGCGAGCGGCACCGAGAGCACGCCCGCGACCCAGGCTCCGAGGGCAACGAAGCTCACGTGGCCGAACGACAGAACGCCGGAGTTCCCGATGAAGACATACAGGGCGACGACGATCGCGACCTTGACGAGAGCGTCGATGAAGTATCCCTCGCTCGAGCGCGAGACGACCGTCGAGAGAACCGCCGCGAGCAAGACGAGGGCAGCCGGCGCCGCGAGCTCCACGAACGGCGTGAGCCGCCTCATACGCGCTCCACCGCGCCCCGTCCGCGGGTGAAGAGCCCGTTCGGCCGCACCAGCAGCACGAGAATCACTGCGGCGAAGAGGATCGACGGCAGGTACTGGCTCTGCGTGGTCGGCAGGGCGCCGCCGAGCAGCCCGCTCGCAAAGCCGATCGCGAAGCCGCCGAGCGTCGCGGCGACCGGGCGGTTGAGACCGCCGAGGACCACGCCTGCCAGCACCACGATCGTGTCGCGGAGCGCAAAGTCCGGAGTCACGAGCGGCGTCTGCACCGTCAGCATCACCGCCACGACGGCCGCGAGCGCGCCGGAGATGAGCACCGCGCCGCCGATCACGCGGTTCGCGCGCACGCCGAGAAGGCGCGCTGTCCGGAAGTCCATCGCGGCCGCACGCATGTGCAAGCCCACCGTCGTGCGCGTCAGCAGGAGCTGTAGGAGTAGTAGGCAGACGGCCGTGACGACGACCGTGACAATCGCGATCTTGCGGATGTAGACGCTCCCGATCGTCACCGGGCGGTTCAGGGGCGCGAGCGCGCTGCCAATCTTCCCGAGCGGGCCGAACGCAAGCAGCGCGATGCTCTGGAGGAGAAACGCGACCGCGAAGGTCGCGACGAGCATCACTGCAGGCGACTGCGTGCGGAGCGGCCGGAACACGAGCCGGTCCATCACCACCGACAGGCCGAGCACGACCGCGAAGCAGAAGACGATCGAGAGCCAGCGCGGCCACCCCCAGTCCGAGGCGAACGCGAGTGCGTAGGCTCCGGCCATGATCAGCTGGCCGTACGCGAAGTTGACGAGCCGCAGCACGCCGAAGACGAGGCCGATGCCGACGGCCATCAGCGAGTAGACGCCGCCGAGCGCCACCGCGTCCGCCAGTGTCTGCCAGCCGACGTTGAGGATCGCAATCGTCATGCGAGGTACGCCGCCACGAGCTTGTCGGTGTCGCCCGCGTCTTCCGGACCGAGCGTCAGGCGCAGCTCGCCGTTCGCGAGCACGTACGAGCGGTCAGCGAGCGCGACCGTGCGCTGCGCGCGCTGCTCGACGAGCAGCACGGCGAGGCCGCTCTCACGAATGGCAGCGAGCGCGTCGAACACGACGTCGACGATGCGCGGCGCAAGCCCGAGGGACGGCTCGTCGAGGAGCAGCACGTCCGGCTCCGCGACCAATGCGCGCGCGATCGCGAGTTGCTGCTGCTGGCCGCCGGAGAGTGCGCCGGCGTTCCGGCGGCGGAACTGGTGCACGACGGGGAACAGCTCATAGACGCGCTCGAGGGTGGCGCCGACGTCGCCCCGTGACCGGCGCGCGGCGAGGCCGAGCCTGAGGTTCTCCTCGACGGACAGCTCGCCGAAGATCCGGCGGCCTTCCGGAACGAGCGCGATCCCGCTGCGCGCGACGTCCTCCGAGCTCAGTCCGAGGAGCGAGATCTCGCCGAGCCGCACCTTCCCGGCGGCGATCGGCGCCGCGCCCATGATCGCGTGAAGCGTCGAGGACTTGCCGGCGCCGTTCGGTCCGATCAGGCCGACGATCTCGCCCGGCCTCACCTCGAGCGAGAGTCCGCGCACAGCGCGGACCGGCCCGTAGCGCACCTCGAGGTCCTCGACGACGAGCGCAGTCACGCCTCGTCGTCTCTCACGGCGCTCTCGCCGAGGTACGCCGCAACGACGTCGATGTTCGAGCGGATCTCCGCCGGCGTGCCGTGCGCGAGTGTCATGCCCTGGTCGAGTACCTGGATCCGGTCGCAGACGTCCATGATCAGGGACATGTTGTGGTCGATCAGCAGCACGCCGGCTCCATGCTCGTCGCACACGGACCGGACGACGGCGGCAAAGCCCGGGACCTCCGCCTCCGGGAGGCCGGCTGCCGGCTCGTCCATCAGGACGAAGCGCGGCTCGGTCGCGAGGGCACGCGCGACGCCGAGCCGCCGCTCGTCACCGTGCGCGAGCGAGGCTGCCGGCGAATCTGCGTAGGCCATGAGGCCGAGGAGCTCGAGCAGCTCGGCTGCCCGCTCCGCGGCGCGGCGACGGCGGGTGCCGACCCCGAGTGCCGACACCTCGACGTTCTCGCGCACGGTGAGCGCACGGAAGGCACGGCTGTGTTGAAAGGTTCGCGCGAGGCCGTGGCGGCCGCGACGGTGAGCAGGCCAGCGCGTCACGTCGCGTCCCTCGAGCTCGACCGAGCCGCTCGTCGGCCGGTCGAAGCCGCTGAGCACGTTCACGAGCGTCGACTTGCCGGCGCCGTTCGGGCCGATCAGGCCGACGACCTCGCCGGGCTGCAACTCGAGCGTGACGGAGCGGAGCGCCTCGATGCCCTCGAACGAGCGGGAGACGGAGGAGGCTCGGAGCGTTCCTCCGGGCCTCCTCTCCAGCTCCCTCTTGTGAACCGCCAAGCGTCCCTAGACCATCTAGATCTTCGGGACGACCTTCGCGACGATCATGCCGACGAGGCGCGGAATGTTGTTCTGGATCTTCATCACGCGGTACTGCCGGCCGAACACCGTGTGAAGCTGCGGCGAGAAGCTGACGAGGCCCGACAGCGTCGGCACCTTCTTGAATTTCTCCAGCTGATTCGCGAGGGCCGCGCCGTTCGTCGATCCTCCCGCGCTCCTGATCGCAGTGACGAGGCCGTCGATTGCGGCCGAGCCCGTGACGAAGCCGCCGGTGCCCGCCTTCACCTGCTTCGCGAGCTTGTTCACGGCCTTGTTCGGGTCGTTGCCGAAGGCCGACGCGTACGTGACGAAGTAGTAGTTCGTCACCTTCGGATCCGGCGGCAGCCAGTACGTTCCGTCACCGGCCCACGAGTTGAGAATCGGTGTGTCGTTAGGGATCGACCGGAGCCCCGATACGAGCGTCGAGAGCGCGCCGAACGCACCAGCGGTCGAGGTAACGATGACGTCGGCGTCGACGTTGGCGAGACGGCTGACGACGTTCGTGACGTTCGTGCTGCCGAGCGACTGGTACGTCTCGTTGGCGACGATCTTGCCGCCGAGCTGCTTCCAGCGCGCCTGGAACGCAGCCGTGATGTTCTTGAAGTAGACGATGACGGTGTCGGTCGCGATCGCGGCCTTCCGCCAGCCCTTGTTCCACGCGTACTGGGCCATCGCCGAGCCTTCGTCCTGTGCGACGTTGCCGAAGCTGAAGGCGAGCTTGCCCTTCGCGCCGAAGCGCTTCGGCCCCATCTGGTCGGTGCCGATGCACGGCGCGATCGCGAGCACGCCGTGGTTGATCGCCTCCTGCACGACCGGTGCCGCGAAGTCGACGTCGCACGTCGTGAAGATGACCTTCGCGCCCTGGCCGAGCAGCTTCGTCGCGCACGCCTTCGCAATTGCGGGCTTGTTGCCCTGCGTGTCACAGGTCTTGATCTCGAGCGGCCGACCGCTGACGCCGCCCTTTGCATTCACCTGCTTCACGCGTACCTGCGCTGCGGCGAGGGCCGGCCCGTCGAACGGCGCCATCGCGCCCTTCGAGTCGAAGGCCCACCCGATCACGATCGGCGACGCGTGCGTCCGTGCCGCCGCGGTCGCGGCGAGGACGAGCGCCGCGGCGGCGATGACGACGAGCGCGGTGCGCGCCCGTGCAATTCCTGTCATTACCTCTCCTCTCCGGGCCCGGCTCACGCCGCAACCCTCCGTTCTCTCCACCAGCGGATGAAACCATCGAGAGCCGCGGACCACAGTTGGATTCCCTCGACGACCGGATCGCCCAGATCCTGACACGCGTTTGACATGTGATCAAGTGTGGTTCAGGGTCTGCCTCGGTGGAGATCCGGCTCCCGGTTCCCCCTGACGCCGCCGTCCGCCATCGGACGATGGCCGAGGCCGCCCTCGAACGCCTGCGCGAGGCGATCATCATGGGCGAGCTCACACCCGGAACGCCGCTGCGGCTCGAAGATTTGGCGCGTCAGCTCGGCATGAGCATCTCGCCGATTCGCGAGGCGGTCCGACAACTCGAGGCGCTCGGGCTCGCCGAGCACGTGCCCCATCACGGAGCGAAGGTGATGGCGTTGGACGTCGAGGAGCTTCGGGAGCTGTTTGCGATCCGGCTCGCGCTCGAGGGCATCGCCGTGCGGCGCGCGGCGGAGCAGCTCGGCGCGGCGGACGGCGAGATCGCGCGGGGGCATCTCACGGCGTACGACGAGGCGCGCCGGCGCGGCGACATCCGGGCGGCCGTCCGCGCGCACGGCGCGTTTCACTTCGCGCTGTACGAAGCGGCGCATTCTCCCTGGCTCGTCCGGCTGATCCGCCCCGTGTGGGACTCGTGCGAGCGCTACCGGCCGGTGCTCCTGGCCAAGGGCGCAGTGCAGGATCGCCACGAGGAGCTCGACGTCGAGCTGCTCGAGGCGTGCGAGGCGCACGAACCGGATCGCGCAGTGAAGGCGCTGCACGACCATCTCGAGCTTGCCGCCGACATCTATGCGGTCGAGCTGAAGGGCCGCTCGATCTTCGCGTTTTAAGCCGGGTTGTCGCGCACACTGGCAGGTCCGGGTGTCAGACACCGTTGCAAAGTCGTCACACTCTCGTGACCGAAGAAGCCCTGCTCGTGCGGCGTTTCGTCGTTGCAACTCGAATCGGCCGCTTGTCCCAGCGGAGCATGTCCTGGTGTCAGACACCTGGACATGCCTGCTCGAGTCACCGCTGCGCGAGGTTGCGCAGCTTCGCGAGCGCTCGCTGCGAGGCGGGCGGCTTCAGGAGCTCCTCCGCGACGAGGGTGCCCGAGCCGGCGCCGAGGCCGGGGCCGGGCCAGGTGCTCGCGCCGATGTGCCAGAGGCGGTCGACCGGCGTCGCGTGGCCCGGATTGCGCGGGAACGGCCGCCACAGGAAGTTCTGGTCGAGCGAGAGCGCGCCGCCGTACGGATCGCCGTGGCGGAGATTGACGTTCATCCGCTCGAGATCGGCAGGCGACAGGACGACGCGCCGGAGCACGCTCGACTCGAGATTCGGGATGTGCCTCGCGAGCCGCGCCTGGATGCGGTTCGCGTAGCGCTCCTTCAGGTCGTCCGACCAGCCGCCGTCGCCGGCATCGAGCTCGCCGCCGGCGTCGCCCTTCACGTGCCACGGGAGCTCCTGGAGCTGGATCCACAGGATCCCCTTGCCGTCGGGCGCCCGCGAGGGATCCATCGTCAGGGGCTGGCCGACGACGATCGTCGCCTCGGCCGGCAAGAGGCCGCGCTCCGCCTCGTTCACCGCGCGCGAGACGCCGTCCAGCCCCGCCGTGACGTGTACGATCGCGGATCTGCCGAGCCGCTCGTCGCCGAGCCACCGCGCCGGCTCCGACAGCGCGAAATGGATCTGCATCTCGGAGCGTCCGTAGCGGAAGCGACGAGCTCCCTCGAGCACGGGCGCGGGCACGTCCGTCTCGTCGAGCAGACGCTCGTACAGCTGCGTCGGAGTGACGTTGGCGACCACGGCACGCTCTGCGGTGACGCTCTCGCCTGCGGCCGTGCGAACGCCGACGGCGCGCCCCATCCGTACGAGCACGCGCTCGACGTCGACCCCGGTCTCGCACGTCCCGCCGTAGTCGCGGATCAGCTGGACGAGCGCGTCCACGAGCTTCGCGCCCCCGCCGCGCGGGATCGGCATGCCGCCTTCCTGGACCGCCACGGCGATCACCTGCGTCATGAAGCCCGAGGCAGCTGCGTCCGGACCGAGGCCGGTGTGCAGCACCCACGGCGCGAGGAGACCGTGCGCGCGCTCGGACGCGAACGTCTCCGTCAGCCAGTCACGGCTCGTCTGGAGCAGCTCGCCCGTAAACGCCGCGAAGCCGGTCCGCCCAAGCCTGCGCACCGCCTTCGCGCCGAGGGCGAGACCCGCCGACGACCAGAGCTCCGTGCCGAGAACACCGAACGCGAGGTCGGCGTTCGGAAAGAACCGCTCGAGGACGCCCGGCCACTCGGGGCCGATCTCCTGCGCATTCCCTTCGGCAGTACGCAGCAGGAACGCGGACTCGCCGTCGGGGAAGGCCGTCGCCGTCGGCAGCTCCGTGTTCAGGTACTCGAGTCCGCGCACCGCGAGCTCGTCCCCGAGCTTCGCGTGCGCGGCGCCGCCGACCCAGAGCGGGTGCCAGGCGCTGAAGACGTCGTGGGTGAAGCCGGGCTCGGTGATCTCGTCCGTGCGGATCGCTCCGCCGAGCCGGTCGTCCCGCTCGAGGACGCACACCCGCCAGCCGCCACGGGCGAGCAACGCGGCACAGGCGAGCGCGTTCACCCCGCTGCCGGCGATGACCGCGTCGTACTCAGCCACGCACGAGCTCCCGAAACTCGTCGTCGGTCACGAGCCGTCGCTTCTGCGAGCCGAGCGCCTTCACCTTCGCGAGTACCTCGGCCCGCCGCTCCTCGGGAAGCTCGAGACCGAGCTCTTCGGCCTTGATCCGGATCGAGTCGAGACCGCTCTTCTTGCCGAGGACGATCGCCCGCTCGGCGGCGACGAGCCGGGAGGAATAGGGCTCGATCGACGGCGGATCGTGGAACTGCGACGCGACGGCGCCGGACTCGCGCCGGAACAGCGTCGCCCCCGTCACCGGCTTCCACGGCTCGAGCGCGTATCCCGACAGCTCCTGCACCCTTGCGGAGACGTCGCGAATGCGGTCGAGGCGCAGATTCGACTCGACGCCGTAGAGCGCGTTCAGCGTCAACGCGACCTCGCCGAGGTTCGCATTGCCGGCGCGTTCGCCCATACCGTTGATCGTCCCCTGGATCCAGGTCGCGCCCGCGCGAACCGCTGCGACCGCCGACGCCGTCGCGAGGCCGAAGTCGTTGTGTCCGTGGAAGTGCACCGGCACGTCCCCGCCCACCCACTCGACGGTCTTCCCGACCAGCGCTGCGACCGCCTCGGGCGATGCGATCCCGAGCGTGTCCACGACGACGACCTCGCGCGCGCCCGCCTCGACGGCCGACTTGTAGACCCGCTCGAAGAAGTCGGGCTCCGCGCGCGTCGAGTCGACGCCGAAGAAGGCCGCCTGGATGCCGTGCTCGGCGGCGAAGCGCATCGCATCCGTGATGCGCCCGAGCATCTTGTCGCGATCGACGCCGATCGCATCGAGCTTCACGTCCGAGATCGGCGACTCGATGACCGACGCCGGCACCCCCAGCTCGACGAGCGCCTCGAGATCGGCAGGCACCGCCCGTGAGAACCCCCAGATCTGCGCACGCAGGCCAGCCGCGGCGATCAACTCGACCGCGTGCCAGTCGTCCTGGGAGACGCGCGGGAAGCCGGCCTCGATGCGGTCGATGCCGAGCTCGTCGAGCAACCTCGCGATCTCGAGCTTCTGCTCCGGGTCGAGCACGACGCCGACCGTCTGCTCTCCGTCGCGCAACGTCGTGTCGTAGAGGCCGACGCTGCCGCCGAGCGCGTAGGGATCGTTCAGCGAGCCGGTCCAGATCTCGCTCAACAGCGCACGACTCCGTCCGGGAAGCTCGACAGCTTCTGGAGGCCGCCGGCCGTGACGAGGAAGTTGTCCTCGACGCGCAGCCCGCCGCCGCCCTCCCAGTACGCTCCCGGCTCGATCGCGAGCACCATGTTCTCCTCGAAGACGCCTCCGGCAGCCTGGTGAGGATACGGCGGCTCGTGCGCCCGGGCGCCGATGCCGTGACAGATGGGATGTGACGGCTGGCCCGCGTAGCCGAGGCGCGCCAGCCCGTCGCGGACCGACCTGTCGAGCTCGGCCATCGACCGGCCGGGTGAGCACGCCTCGATCGCCTGCTCGTACACCCCCATCAGCCCCTCCTCGAGCTCGGCGTACTCCGGCTTCAGGTCGCCGACGACGAGGTTCTTCGTGTGGTCGGCCCAGTAGCCGTCGGTGCAGACCCAGATCTCGAAGAGGACGGGCTCGCCCTCGACGACCGGCAGGTCGCCGGTGGCCGTGAACGTCTTGATCCCCTTGCCGGCCCAGACGAGGGAGAACGGCAGCGCCAGCTCGACGTCGTCGCGGACCGTGCCCTGACCGTGCACGTGACCCTGCCAGAGCGCCGCGACCTCGGCCTCCTTCATCCCGGGCTCGAGCTGCCGGCGCGTGGAGTGCATCGCCTGCGCGGCGACCTCGTTCGCGATGCGGAGGCGCGCGACCTCTTGCTCGGTCTTGATCATCCGGGCCCGCGCGAGCAGCGGCGCTGCGTCCGCGGCGCCCGGGAACGCGTCGAACCACGCCTTCGTGAACGTCGTCGGCTCGCCGACCATGCGGTCGGAGGCCTGCGTGCCGAGCGACAGCTCCAAGCCGACGCGTCCCCGCGCCGCGCCGAGTGCCGCCTCGAGCGTCCGGGCCGGAACCGGGCGCGGATCTGACTCGTCGTACCCGCGGATGTACCGCACGTCCGCGGTCCAGGCCGTCCGCGCGACGTCTTCCGCCGAGGCCTCGAGGCAGACGAGGACCGGCTCGCCCTCGCGCGGGAAGACGCACGCGTCGTACCCCTTCATCCCCCAGAAGTTCGTCAGGTAGAGGACGTTGTCGGGCGCGCGGACGACGAGCGCGTCGAGTCCCTCTTCCGCCATCAGGCCGCGGACCCGCTCGAGCTTCGCATCGTCTCTCTGCCACCTCATAGGCCGGCTCACAGATAGTGCTCTTCGAGCTTGCCGCGCTCGCGGTCGGCGTCGACCATCATTCGCACGAGCTCCTTGAAGCGGACAGTCGGCTCCCAGCCGAGCTTCGCCCTCGCCTTCGAGTAGTCGCCGATCAGCAGGTCGACCTCGGCCGGGCGGAAGTAGCGCTCGTCGATCTTCACGTAATCGTGCCAATCGAGCCCGGCCTGGCCGAACGCCTCCCCGAGGAAGTCCTCGACCGAGTGCGTCTCGCCGGTCGCGAGCACGAAGTCATCGGGCTCGTCGATCTGGAGCATCCGCCACGCGCCGTCCATGTAGTCCTTCGCGTAGCCCCAGTCGCGCTTCGCCTCGAGGTTTCCGAGCGCGAGGTCGTTCTGCTCGCCGCGGAGAATGGCACCGACTGCGCGCGTGATCTTGCGCGTGACGAACGTCGGCCCGCGCCGCGGCGACTCGTGGTTGAAGAGGATCCCGTTCACCGCGAACATGCCGTAGGCCTCGCGGTAGTTGCGAGTGATCCAGTAGCTGAAGACCTTGCTCACGCCGTACGGGCTCCGGGGATGGAACGGCGTCTCCTCGGTCTGCGGCGTCTCGCGCGCCTTCCCGAACATCTCGCTCGACGAGGCCTGGTAGAAGCGCGCCTGCACACCCTCCTCGCGAATCGCGTCGAGCAGGCGCAGCGTGCCCATCGCGTCGGTGTCGGCGGTGTACTCCGGCACGTCGAAGCTCACGCGCACGTGACTTTGCGCGCCGAGGTTGTAAACCTCGTCCGGGCGGATACTGCGGACGAGCTGGTTTAGCACGGAGCCGTCCGAGAGGTCGCCGAACACGAGCTCGATGTCGCTGAAGATGTGGTCGATCCGGGCGGTGTTGAAGGAGCTCGACCGGCGAACCATCCCGTAGACCTCGTAGCCCTTCTCGAGCAGGATCTCAGCGAGGTAGGAGCCGTCCTGCCCGGTGATCCCGGTGATGAACGCCTTGCGCTTCACCAGCGGACCCGCGCCGGCGCCGGCTCGCCGTGCGCCTGCTGCCAGGAGACGACGGGGTTGCGCAGCACGCCGATACCCTCGATCTCCGCCTCGATGACGTCGCCGGGCCTGAGGTACAGGGACGCCGCGTCCTCGCTGAACCCGGCCACGCCGCTCACCGTGCCCGTCGAGAGAACGTCGCCCGCAGAGAACCCGAGCGGCGCGTAGTGGCTGACGATCTCTGGGATTGTCGTCGACATGCGGCTCGTATTCGAGGTCTGCCTTGTCTCACCGTTCACGCGCAGCGTCATCGCGAGGTTGTGCGGATCGGGGATCTCGTCGGCCGTGACGATCCACGGCCCGAGGGGGCAGAAGGTGTCGATCGCCTTGCAGAAGGAGAAGACGCCGCTCCGCATCTCCCGGCGTTGGATGTCGCGCGCCGTGATGTCGTTGAAGATGACGTAGCCGGCCACGTAGTCCATCGCCTCTTCCGGCCCGAACCACTTGCCGTCCTTGCCGATGATCAAGGCGAGCTCGAGCTCGTAGTCGAGCTCCTCGGTCAGATGCTCCGGATAGACGATCGGCTCGTCCGGGCCGACGATCGCGTCGACGTTCTGGAAGAAGACGATCCAGGGCGCGATCTCGTGCGCCCAGTTGACGTTCTTGGAATCTTCCTCGTGCTCCCGGAAGTTGCCGGCCGTGTGAAAGAACTTCTTCGGGACGATCGGCGCGCGGAGCGTCGCGGAGGCGAGCGGAGTCCGCTCGCCCGTGTCGGCGGCGCCGCCCCGCTCGAAGTACTTGCGCATCGTCGGCACATCGAGACGCACGATCTCCTCGCCTTCGACGCGTCCGACCTTACCGTCGTCGTAGGTCACGAGTTTCATCTCTCGCGCAACCACCTCAGGACGTCGCCGGCGTTCGCATCCGGCGGGAAGACGGGATAGAAGACCTTCACGATTCGCGCATCCTGTGCGACGAGCGTGATCCGCCTGTAAAGAGTGAGTCCGGCGATCTCGAGCTCGGGCAGGCGGAGCGCGGCACCGAGCTTCCGCCCAGGATCGGCGATCACCGGGAACGGCATTCGGTTCCGCTCCGCGAACTCGAGCTGGTCGTCGAGCGTCTGCGCCGATAAGCCCGCTACGGGTACGCCGAGCTCCGGGTAGGCGTCGCGGAAAGCGCACGACTGCGGCGTGCAGCCGCGGGCACCGGGCGTCTCGTTCCAGCCCGGCAGCAGCGGCACGCCCGGGCGGCCGGAGCGGGGATAGACGTAGATCACGTCGAAATCGCGGACGTTGACGACGCCGTGTGAGGACTCGAGCTCGAGGCCCGGAAGCTCGAGCCCCGTCAGGTGATCTGCAGCGCCGTCGTCCTCGGGCACGGGGAGATTCGGCGGCAGCGCGTACACGTCATGCGACACCACAGACCTCCATGGCGACGCGCGCGTACACCTCGGCCGTGTGCACGAGCCCGTCGATCTCGAGGTTCTCGCCGAGCTCGACGTCCATCCACCCTGTCGACGTGCCGTAATTCACCGTCGGGATCCCGTAGCGCGTCAACGCGGACGCGTCACTGAACCAGCGGGTCACGTCGCGGCCCGGCTTCGCGCCGAACACCTGCTGGTGTGCGGTATCGATCGCCGCCACGAGCTCGTGCGCCTCGTCGATCTCCGAACCCGGCGCCGTGACGTAGACCTCGCCCTCGATGCCGTAGTCCGGGAAGCGCTGCGCGAGCGACCGCACCCACCCGAGCACCTCGCGGCGTGCGACCCCCATCTCCTTCGTCGGCGGCACGCGGACGTCCAGGAACAGATCGGTGTGATGGGGAGTGCGTGAGACTCGCCATCCGAAACCGCCCTCGATCGCGCCGATGTTGACGATCGCCTTCGTGCCGCGGTGCGAGTTCGCCGGATCCTCCTCCCATGCCGGGATCCATTCCTGCACCGCTTCGAGGACCTCGTGCGCGCGCAGGATCGAATTCTGGTCGCGCTTCCCTTCGCTGAACGCCGTGTGGATGAAGTTGCCGTGCACGCGGATGCGCAGCCAGAGCGCGCCGAAGTGGCCGAGCACGACCTTCCCCTCGGTCGGCTCGCCGAGCAGGCACATGTCGGCGACGCCCCCGTGCGAGACGAGATAGCGCGTTCCGGCCGCGTACCCGCGATATTCCGCGCCGGTCGCGTCGCCGTATTGCGCCTTTTCGATCTCGCCGCACACGGCGGCGATCAAGACGTCTCCGCGCAGCCGGACGCCGGCGTCCTGGAGCGCCCGCACGGCCTCGACGTAGCAGGCGAGCGCGCCCTTCATATTCGAGATCCCGAGCCCGTAGAGCCGGCCGTCCTGTACGAACGCCTCTGGCTGGAAGCCGGGCACGTTGCGCAGCCACGGCTCGCGTCCCGAGTACGAGGTGTCCATGTGGCCGTTGAACATCAGCGACGGCCCGCCGCCCGCTCCCGCCCAGGTGCCGAGCGCGTTCGCGCGATTGTCCTCCACCTGCTGGCGCTGCACCTGGAGGCCCATGGCCTCGTAGCGCGAGACCATCAGGTCGGCCATGCGCTGCTCGTCGCCCGTGAAGCTATGGACGTTGACGAGGCTGCTCGCAGTGTCGACGAGCCGGCCGCGGTCGATCTTCATGCGACAGGCAGCCCGGCTTGCGCCCACGCCTCGAACCCGCCGTCGAGGTCACCCGCGTCGACGCCGAGCTGCACGAGCGTCGCCGCGGCGAGACTCGACGAGTACCCCTGCGCGCAGACGAGGACGAGCCTCTTGCCGGCCAGCTCCGGATCGTGGGTGGACGACGTCGGATCGGCACGCCACTCGAGCACCGACCGCGGCACGTGCACCGAGCCGGGGATGACTCCATGCTCCCGGCGCTCGTCGGTCGAGCGCAGGTCGACGAGCAGGATGTCGCCGTCGTCGGCCGCCTCGGCGGGCGTGTAGCGCGGAATGCGTGATCGTGCCTCGGCGAGCATCCGGTCTATCACTGCCTGAAGTGTGGCAGCACCTTCCGGCCGAACAGGCGGAGCTGTTCGTGCCGGTTCGCCCCCCAGAGCTCGAGCATCACGTGCGTGCAGCCCGCGTCGCGGTACTCCTCGATCGCGGCAATGCAATCTTCGGGCGTGCCGGCGATCGGTTTGCACTTGTCGAGCAGCGCGTCGGTCACCTTCGCCTTCGCCGCGAGCCGCCCGCCCTGCTCCATCGCCTCGGCGACAGGGCGGATCTCGTCCTGCTCGATCCCGGCAAGCTCGAGCAGCGTGTCGGCGGAGCCCTGGATGTTCTGGACCTTGTTCGCGAGGTACATCCCGGCGATCTCCCGTGCGCCGTCGCGCCCCTCGTCACGGTCCGACTCGTGAATCGAGGTTACGACCGTGCAGCCGATGTCGATGTCGGCTCCGACGTTTCCCTTCGTGTAGCGGACGAACGGCGGCGTCGTGATCGACGGGGTCAGGCAGCCGTCGGCGATCTCGCCGGCGAGCGCCTGCATCTTCGGCGCCGTCGCAGCGACGTAGACGGGCGGCACGCCGCGAGGTGCATGCGCCTCGGCCTGCATCGCGGGTACGCTCGCGTTCCAGGTCGAGCCGGTGTACTCGAACGCCTCACCGCCGAGCACGCCTCGCACGATCTCGACAGCGTCGCGCATCGGCCCGAGTGTCTTCGACGTCTGCATGCCGGCGTTGTTGAGGAAGATCTTGGACGTCCCGAAGCCGAGGATGAACCGGCCGGCCCCGGCGACTTCCTGCACGACGCGCGCGTCCATCGCGACCTGGACGGGATGCCGCGTGAAGGGCGAGATGATCCCCCAGCCGATCGTTAGCCGCTCCGTCTCGCGCGCGATCAGCGCGGAGACGACCGTCGACGAGCGCGCCTCCATCCCGTGCTTGCGCCACCACGGGTAGGCCTCGGCGAGCCAGATCGTGTCCATGCCCGCCTCGTCCATGACGCGCGCCGACGCGAGCATCTCCTCGAGCGGCTCCATCGTGAGCTGCATCACCCCGATGCGGAACGGCACCGCCACGGCGAGCTACGCCGCGCCGCCGGCCAGCGCGTCCTGCACCTGCTGGTCGAGCGCGCCGAGAACGTGTTGCACCTGCTGGTTCACGATCGGCTGGAGCACGCGCTGGCCCATCGAGGCGACCGGGCCTGCGAGCTTCACCTCGGCGGCCCACTTCATGGCCGTCCCGCCGTCGGGCGCATCGCTGAGCTCGAACTTCGTCTCCATGTTCATCATCGCGCCCACACCCTGGCCCTTGATGTGCAGGAGAGCGTACTCGAGCTCGCGTTCGTCGGTCCTTTCCATGTTGACCTTCATCTTCAGTCCGCCGAGCCCGAGCGGGATCTTGATCTTCGCGGTCCAGCGTTTCTCGTCGTGGATCTCGAAGCTCTCGACACCCGGCATCGTCTTCGCCATCGAGGCGGGGTCGTTCAGCACCTTCCAAACGGTCGCCCGCGGCGCGGCGAACGTGCGCTCGCCCTCGACGTTCATGCGTCCACCACCTTTACGAGCTCTCGCGCGCGCTCCGGGTGCTCCAGCATCTCCCAGATGCGCTGGTATGGGTTCCAGCTGTCGTAGACGATCGCGTCGCCGTGTCCCCGCAGCGCGTCCTGCACGGCGGCGCACACGGCGTGAATGCCTGCACCGCCGCCCTCGCCCATGCCCTTCGTCCCCAGCTCGGTGAACGGAGACGCACTCTCGATGTAGCTCGTCTTGAGCGGCGGCATGTCGAGCGCGTGCGGCACGTGGTAGTCGTAGAAGTTGGGCGTCAGGAGGTTGCCATCCTCGTCGTACTCGTACGCCTCGTGGATCGCGGCGCCGAGGGCGTGCGCAGTCGCGCCCATCACCTGGCCCTCGACGATCTGCGGATGGATGCGCACCCCACAGTCGTCGACGGCGGCGTATTCGACGACCTCGTAGTGGCCGGTCTCGGGATCGATCTCGACGACGGCGGCGTGGATCTGGGCGGCGTAGGTGAGCGTGAGGTTGCCGAACTTGCGCTCGAGGTCCGGCACCTCGAACGGCGGCCGGTAGACGTAGCGGCAGTTCAGGGTGACGTCGAGGTCCTCGGGCAGGCCGGCGTTGTTCGCATTGATGATCGCGCCGCAGGCCATGAACGGCAGCGCCGCCTCGGGATTGTCCCTGATGCGCACCGTGCCCTCGGCGAGCTCGAGGGCGTCCTCGGGGACACCGCCGAGGATCACGGAGCCGAGCCGCTTGATCTGCTCGGCGAGCATGTCGGTCGCGCCCTTCACGGCGCCGAGACCTGTGACCGCGAACTGCGACGCGTACGTGCCGGAGAATCCGGCGTGCGAGTTCCAGTAGCTGTCGTGACCGGCGCGGACGTGCACGTCGTCGACCGAGCAGCCGAGAATGTCGGCGACGACCTGAGACGCAGTCGTCTCGTGGCTCTGCCCCTGCGGCGTCGTGCCGAGCGTGACGACGATCTCGCCGAAGATGTCGAGCTTGACGGTCGCCACCTCGTTGTTGCCGGAGAACTGGAGCTCGGGGTTGATCATCCGGGACTGGCCGAAGTTGTTCGTGCCGGAGTCGAGCGTCGAGCCGATGCCTGCGCCGAGCAGCTTCCCGCGCGAGGCCGCTTCCTGCCGCCGCACCTCGATCGCGTCCCAGCCGATCAGATCGGTTGCGACGTCGAGCATCTGCGCGTAGTCGCCGGAGTCGTAGACGCAGCCGTTCGGCGTCTCGTACGGCATGTCCTCCGCCTTGATGTAGTTGCGCTTGCGCACCTCGATCGGGTCGAGCCCGAGCTCGTGCGCGACGATGTCGATCACGCGCTCGGTGAACCAGAGGTGCTGCATGCGCGAGTAGCCACGGTTCGGCGAGCACGGCGCCTTGTTCGTAGCGACCTGCGTGAAGTCGAGCCGGATGTGGCGCCACTTGTAGACGCCCGGCGTGACCTGCGCCCAGATGACGCCGCCGAGCGGCTCGTAGCGCAGCCACGCTCCCGCGTCGTCGAGCGCCTTCGTGCGGAAGCCGAGCAGCGTGCCGTCATTCTTGACGGCGACCTCGGTGTCGCGGAACCAGCGCTCGTTCCCGTGCGACATCGAGAGGTGGAAGTCGGTGCGCCACTCGGTCCATTGCACCGCGCGGTTCAGCTTACGCGCGAGCAGGCAACAGACGACGAGCTGCGGATGCGACGTGATCTTGTTGCCGAAGCCGCCGCCGATGTCCTGCGTGACGAAACGGAACTTGTCGAGCCCCGTGCGCATCGCCGGCCCCATCATGATCTGGGCGAAGCCGGGAAACTGGTTGTTCGTGTGGATCGTCCACTGGCCGGTGCCGCGGTTGAACTCGACGAGCGCGCCGTCGCACTCGAGGGGTGTCGAGTTGAAGCGGTGGAAATGGAGCTCCTCGATCTTCACGATCTTGTCCGCCTCCGCAAACGCGGCATCGAGATCACCCCACTCGTAGACGCCTTCCCACATGAGGTTCGTGCCGGAATCCTCGTGCAGCACCGGTGCGTCATGGTCCTGCGCCTTGCGCGCGTCGACGACCGCGGCGAGCGGCTCGTACTCGACCTCGACGAGCTCTGAGGCGTCGCGTGCGAGCTCGCGCGTCTCCGCGACGACGGCGACCACGGCCTCGCCGGCGTAGCGGACCTTCCCCACGGCGAGCGCGTAGTCCTTCAGGTGCGCGCCGGGAGGCGATGCGAGCTGGAAGAACGGGTCGGTGAGCGCGGCGACCTCCTCGCCGGTCATCGTCCCGTGGACGCCCTTGATCTCCTCTGCCTTCGAGACGTCGATCGACGTGATGTGCGCGTGCGCATACGGCGAGCGGACGAAGTGGATGTAGCCCATCCCGTGCCGCTTGACGTCGTCGACGAAGACGCCCTCGCCCTGCGTGAGCCGCTTGTCCTCCTTGCGCGGGATGCTCTGGCCCGCCCATCTGCGCTCGGGCGCCTTGATCTCGACCGGGGACGGTGCGATCGTCGTCTCGCTCATTGGAGTTCCGCTCCGGCGCCGGCCAAGCCGGCGCCTCCGCTCC
>JBGQKY010000003.1:0-36775 GCA_041499745.1 Gaiellaceae bacterium | reverse complement strand
GAGGCCGCACATCGGGCAGCGGTCGGGCGCGCGCCGACTGCTCGCGCCGTACCCGCATCCGGAACATCGGAAGCGTAGTAGCGGGAGCGCGGAGGTACGGCCCTCCAGACGTACTTCGTGCGGCGTCGCGATCCTCCTTGGATCGACGAAGACACCCATGAAGTAGGAGCATACTCCCGGCAGCCCAAGTATCAAGGGTTGCGAACGAATTGTTGCTTGCGAGCACAAAGGTGCCGCTTCCGCCAAGCCTCCTACGCCTCGGCTTCGTGCAGGCGGGCCTGCTCCGCCTCGCCCTCGGCGCGCCGCAGGATCAGACCACCGACGACGAGCAGGAGCACCTCGACCACGGTGATCGCAACCCGGTTGAGCACGGTCGCTCCGAGCGCGGCGCCCTGACCGGCGATCGCGAGCATCAGCCCGTACATCGACGCCTCGCGTGGGCCGAGGCCCGAAGGCGCGAAGACCGCGAGCACTGCCACGATCGCCCCGACCGCCGCCGTCCCGCCGAGGAAGACGATCGACTCCGCGCCGGGATGCGCGCCGACCGAGCGGAGCAGCAACCAGAGCGCGACCCCGCCGATCACCCAGGTGCCGCAATAGAAGAGGAGAAGAAAGATCATCGTCGAGCTCCGGAACGGGGGGAGCTCGGACTGGCCGAGCCGTCGCAGCACGCGCGCAGCGAGCGGCCGGAAGACCCGAGGGTGCAGCAGGACGGTGACGACCACCGCGAACGCGACGAGCGGTGCAATCGGAGCGTTCACACCCTTGACCCACGCGAGCGAGATTACGAAGACGATCACGCCGGCGACCGCCGAGATGCCTGCCTCGACGAGGATCGACGCGGTCACGAGCGCCGCGTCGGTGACGCCTGCACGGCGGGCGGCGACGACGCGCGCCGCGGGCGTCCACACGCCCCCCGGGACGTACTTCGCGAGCATCGAGACCATCTCGGCGCGCAGCGCGGCCGGATAGGAGATGTGGATGCCCCAGTCCGCGAGGATGCGCATCCACCCGAAGACGAACACGAGGTAGTAGGCGGCCAGCGCGCCGCAGGCGAGCGTGAAGACCAGCGGGTCGGCATTCCGGAGGTCGTCGCCCGCATCCTCGAACGAGCCTCGCATCGCCCAGCCGACGGAGACGATGAAAATCGTGAAGACGACGAACTGCCCGACGATCACGGCCCGCGGATGCGCCTTGAGGAAAGCGGCGATGCGCCGCAGAGCCTTCACCCGACGCATGGTACGCGGGTAGATTCGGGCTGTGGAACAGACGCTCCCCTACCGCTCGTATGTCGACCCCGACGTCCTGCGCCGCGAGCAGGAGCGGATCTTCCGGTCGGCCTGGCAGTACGCCGGGCACCTCGGGGAGGTCCCCGAGCCCGGCACGTTCACCTCGACGCGCGCCGGTCGCGCCCCGGTCGTCCTGACGCGGGCGGCGGACGGCGAGCTGCGGGCCTTCCTCAACGTCTGCCGGCATCGCGGCTTCCCGCTCGTCGGCGGCCCGGGGAAGCGCGCGACGATTCAGTGTCCCTACCACGCCTGGACGTACGGGCTCGACGGCTCACTGCGGGCGGCCCCGAGGGCCGACGAGGATCCGGATTTCGACGCGACGGGCCTCGGCCTCTGCCCCGTCGCCGTCGACACGTGGGGGCCGTTCGTATTCGTGAACACAGGGCCTGATCCCGAGCCGCTGGCGGACGCGCTCGGCTCGATGCCGGCGCAGGTCGCCGAGCTCGGCCTCGCCGTCGACGAGCTCGTCCACTACACCCGCTGGGAGACGGAGCTCGAGGCGAACTGGAAGATCGTCTGCGAGAACTTCCTCGAGTGCTACCACTGCTCGGTCGCGCACCCGCAGCTCTCGGAGATCCTCGACGTCTCGGCAGAGGCGTACGCGCTCTCGACCGACGGCCGCCTCTCGAGCCAGCGGACGCCGATCCGGGAGAGCGGCCGCGACAAGATGAGGCTCGAGGGCGAGCTACCGCGCGGGCAGTTCCACTTTCTCTGGCCGAACCTCGCGGTGAACATCTTCCCCGGCCGCCCGAACATCTCGATCGGCCCGGTTCAGCCCCTCACGGCGGAGCGCACGTACCGGTTCCTCGACTACTTCTTCGGCCGCGACGTCGACCAGGCGTGGATCGACGACCTGATGGCCTTCGACGACCAGGTGGGGATCGAGGATCGTGTGCTCGTCGAGGGCGTCCAGCGCGGGATCGCCGCCGGCGGGCTCGAGCACGGCTTCCTGATGGCCCGCAGCGAGCAGCTGATCGGCCACTTCCAGCAGCTGACCCGCGCCGCGCTCGCCGAGGGGTAGTACACCCGGCCGGAGCGCGGTAGATTCACTGCTTCCTAGCTCCAAACTCACAGGAGGGCACCTCGTGAAGCGTTTTCTCCCGCTCCTTGCCGTGGCGGCGCTCGTTGCCGCGCCGGCAGCCTCGGCCGGGGTCACCGCGCCCCCGACGCTCCAGTCGGGCAAGCTCATCGTCGCGTTCGGCGACCCGACACCCGGGTTCGCGAGCGGGACGGTTCGCGGCAGCACGGTCACGAATCCGCGCGGCTATGAGGTCGACCTCGCGAAGGCGATCGCCTCGAAGCTCGGGCTCGCGCCCGTGTGGATGTTCTCGCCGTGGAACAGCCTCTTCGCGCCGGGCACGAAGAAGTTCGACATCTCCTTCCAGGAGGCGACGATCACGTCGCAGCGGAAGCGGACGGTCGACTTCACGGCGTCGTACCTGAACGCGAACCAGGGTGTGCTGATCTCGAAGCAGACGACCGCGCCCAAGAGCCTTGCCGACCTGAGGCAGCTCCAGACGTGCGCCCAGACGAACACGACGGGCCTCGACTGGATCAAGACGCAACTGCATCCGGCGAAGGCGCCGCTCGCGTTCCCGACGACGACGGCCGCGTACCAGGCGGTGCAGATCAACCGCTGCCAGGCCTTCATCCTCGACGTACCGCTCGTCAGCCTCCAGAAGAAGCAGAAGCCGGCCGCCTACGGGCCCGTCGCCGGCCAGGTCGTCACCCACGAGCAGTACGGCGCGGTGCTCCAGAAGGGTTCGAAGCTGCTGCCGATTGTGAACACCACCATGAAGGGCCTGATCGCAGACGGCACCGTCGGGAAGCTCCAGAAGAAGTGGTTCAACCTCGACTTCTCGAAGATCCCGGCTCTGAAGTAAAGACGTAACGCATGCACGCGCTGCACGACGTTCTCCACGCATTCCTCAACCTGCACACGTTCACGCTGGCGATGCCCGACGTCTGGGCGGGTTTCCGGGTGAACCTCAGGATGATGGCAGTCGCGGAGGTGCTCGTCCTCGTGTTCGCGCTCCTGATCGCAGTCGTGCGCGGCCTGCCGGGGCGCGGAGCGAAGCCGCTCCGCGCCCTGGCGATCGTCTACACGGACTTCTTCCGCGGTACGCCGATCATCATCGTCGCGTTCTTCATCGGCTTCGGGCTCCCAGGGCTGCAACTCGGCTACATCTCGAACCGATCGTTCACGACCTACGGCATCATCACGCTGACGCTCGTCTACACGGCGTACGTCACGGAGGTCTACCGGGCAGGCATCGAGTCGGTGCACGCGAGCCAGCGTGCAGCCGCGCGGTCGCTCGGCCTCTCGTACGGGCAGACCATGTGGTACGTGATCATCCCCCAGGCGGTGCGCCGCGTGATTCCGCCGCTTCTCAACGACTTCATCGGGCTCCAGAAGGACACCGCGATCGTCTCGGTGATCGGCGTCGCCGAGGCCGCTTCCCTCTCCCAGCAGTTCTCGACGCAGAACGGCGACTTTGGCTCGTATCTCGTCGCGGCAGTCTTCTTCATCCTGATCACGATCCCGCTCGCGCGGTTCACGGATCACCTCGTCGCGCAACGCGAACGCCGCGAGCGCGCACAGGCATTTTGAGCAGCAACGGCAACGCATCGGCGTCCTTCGTCCAGATGCGGGGCGTGTCGAAGTGGTTCGGCGCCCTCCAGGTGCTCGATTCGATCGATCTCGACGTCGCGGAGCACAACGTCGTCTGCCTGATCGGTGCTTCGGGCTCCGGCAAGTCGACGTTGCTGCGCTGCCTCAACATGCTCGAGCGAGTCGAGGAAGGCGAGATCGTCATCGACGGGCTGCGCATCACGCACGAGAAGGTCGACGTGAACGCGCTTCGCAAGAAGATCGGGATCGTCTTCCAGGCGTACAACCTCTTCCCACACATGACCGTGCTGCAGAACGTCATGCTCGCTCCGCGCAAGGCCGCAGGGTTCTCCCGCGACAGCGCAGAGGGCCAAGCGCGGGCGCTGCTGCGAAGAATCGGCCTCGAAGAGAAGGCGGACGAGTTTCCCGATCGCCTGAGCGGCGGCCAGCAGCAGCGTGTCGCGATCGTCAGAGCGCTCGCGATGGCGCCGAAGCTGCTGCTCCTCGACGAGATCACGAGCGCACTCGACCCGCAGCTCGTCTCCGACGTCATGAGCCTCGTGCGCGAGCTCGCCGACAGCGGCATGACGATGATCCTCGCGACGCACGAGATGGGCTTCGCGCGCGAGTGCGCGGACAAGATCTGCTTCCTCGACGGCGGCGTCATCCTCGAGGAGGGCCCGCCCGACGAGATCTTCACGAACCCGAAGGAGCCGAGAACCCGCGAGTTCCTCGCGCGGGTGCTCGAGGCGGAGAAGCTCGCCTGATGGAGCAGCTCGCCACCGACATCCAGAAGCGGGGGAACTTCGCCTACACGCTCGCCGGCATGCTTCCGCGCGGCCGCAGCAGTACGCCGCTCGCAATCGCCTCCTTCATCGCGATCCCGCTGTTCTTCTCCACGTTGATGGCGTCGACGCTCGCGCTCGAGAAGCCGCACAAGTTCGAGTGGATGCGAGGCGGAAGGCTGCTCACGACATGGCACGACCCCACGACGAGGAACGTCACGGCGATCTGGCTCTGGGCGCTCGTGCCCCCGCTCGTGCTGATCGTCGTCGGCCTCGTCGCAACGCGCCTGCCGCTCGGGTTCTACGTCCCGTGCGTCGCCGCGATCGTCATCGCCATGGCCGTCGTGCACAAGACCGCGGTGTGGGAGCGCAACCACACCGCTCGCTACCCGGTCGGCGTCGACCTCATTCCGCCCGCGAACGCGGCCTCGGACAAGTTCGACCGGGGCCAGTGGGAGCACATGGCGCGAGAGACGGCGCTCAGCCTCCAGCACTGGACGATCGGCGTCGCCCTCGCATCCGCTCTCGTGATGGCCGGTCTCTACGTCAAGCGCCGCTTCTTCACGCGCAAGCCGGTACACGGGTACGGGCCGCTCGAGGGCATCCACGCGCCGGACGCGACTGCACCCGGGCTCGGGGAGCCCGGCTCGGGCTGACGCGCAGCCCGGCGGAAAATGGTAAGAAACCGCAGCTAGACGGGAGGGGGACCTTTGGCCGGGGTTACGTTCGACGGGATCACGAAGACGTATCCGGACGGCACCACGGCCGTCAACAGCTTGAGCCTCGAGATCGAGGACGGCGAGTTCATGGTGCTCGTCGGCCCCTCGGGGTGCGGCAAGACAACCGCCTTGCGGATGGTGGCCGGGCTCGAGGACATCTCGCGGGGCCGGTTGCTGATCGGCGACCGCGTCGTCAACCACGTGCCGTCCCGCGACCGCGACATCGCAATGGTGTTCCAGAGTTACGCGCTCTACCCGCACCTGACCGTCTACGACAACATCGCGTTCGGCCTCAAGATCAAGAAGGTGCCGAAGGGCGAGATCGACCGTCGCGTGCAGAAGGCGGCCGACGTGCTCGGCCTCGAGCCGTACCTGAAGCGCAAGCCGCGGGCGCTCTCCGGCGGCCAGCGCCAGCGCGTGGCGATGGGCCGAGCGATCGTGCGCGAGCCTGCCGCGTTCCTGATGGACGAGCCGCTCTCGAACCTCGACGCGAAGCTGCGCGTGCAGACTCGCGCGGAGATCGCAAAGCTCCAGCACGAGCTCGGTGTGACGACGCTCTACGTCACGCACGACCAGGTCGAGGCGATGACGATGGGGCACCGCGTCGCGGTCATGCGCAAGGGCGAGCTGCAACAGGTCGCCGAACCGCAGACGCTCTACGACCGGCCGGTCAACCTCTTCGTCGGCGGCTTCATCGGCTCGCCGTCGATGAACATGCTCGAGGCCACGCTCGAGCGCTCGGACGGAACGATTACCGCCGTTGCCGGCTCCCAGCGCATCCACCTCGACAGCGAGACGCTCGACGCGCGGCCCGCGCTCAAGGACTACGAAGGCAAGCGAATCATCCTCGGCATCAGGCCGGAAGACATCGAGGACGCCGAGCTCGTCGGCGACGCGCCGGCCGACAAGCGCCTGCAGGGAATCGTCGAGCTGCGCGAAGCGCTCGGCTCGGAGATCATGGTGCATTTCAGGGTCGATGCCTCTCCGGCAGAGACGGAAGACACGAAGGAGCTTGCGGCGGACGTCCACGGTGACGCTCAGGCCGCTCCGCCGCAGCCTCAGGGCGGCGAGGCGATCATCGTCGGCCGGTTCGGTGCCCGGTCGCGGGTCAAGGAAGGTGAGGCGGTCGAGGCCGCCGTCGACACACGCGCACTGCACTTCTTCGACCCGGAGACGGGTCTTGGGGTCTACGACGGGAAAGGAGCGGGATGAGGATCAAGAAGCTCACAGCGCTCGTTGCGCTGACAGCGCTTGCGGTCGCCGCGCTCGTTGCCACGAGCACCGCAGGGGCGAAGACGAAGCACAGGGGGGTCTCGGGCAGCGTCTCGATGACCGGGATCTGGACGGGCCCGGAGGAGCAGAACTTCCAGGCGGTCATCGACGGGTTCACGAAGGCGAACCCGGGCGTCAAGGTCAAGTACACGTCGTCCGGCGACCAGACGCCGACCGTGCTCTCTACGGCCGTTGCCGGCGGCAACCCGCCGGACCTCGCGGCGGTCGGCCAGCCGGGCCTGATGAAGGACTTCGCAAGCCGCGGCGCGCTCAAGCCGATCGACTTCGCGAAGGGCGTCATCGCCAAGAACTACACACCGAGTTGGAGCACGCTCGGCTCGGTCAAGGGTCACCTGTACGGCCTCTTCTTCAAGGGGGCCAACAAGTCGACCGTCTGGTACAACGTCAAGGCGTTCAAGAACGCCGGCGTCAAGCCGCCGGCGACCTGGCCGGCGCTGGTCACGGCGGCGAAGACGCTTCGCGCATCGGGTACGCCTGCATACGCGATCGGCGGCGCGGACGGCTGGACGCTCACCGACCTGTTCGAGAACATCTACATCCGCTCGGCAGGCGCCGCGAAGTACGACCAGCTGACGAACCACCAGCTCAAGTGGACGGACGGCTCGGTGAAGGCAGCCCTCAAGATCATGGGTCAGATCTTCGGCGACACGGCGAATATCCCGGGCGGACGGTCGGGCGCACTTCAGACCGACTTCCCGACATCCGTCGACCAGGTGCTGAACGCCACGCCGAAGGCCGCGATGATCTTCGAGGGTGACTTCGTCCCCGGCGTCTCGAAGAGCGGCTCGAAGGCGCTGACCGACTACAACGTGTTCTCGTTCCCGTCGGTCAACGGGTCGGCGCCGGCCGTGGTCGGCGGCGGCGACATGGTGATCATGTTCAAGGACACGCCGGCCGCACGTGCGTTCGTCTCGTATCTCGCCACCTCACAGGCGGCTGCGATCTGGGCGTCGAAGGGCGGCTTCTCGTCGCCGAACAAGAACGTCAAGGCGTCGACCTACAAAGACCCGCTGAACCGCAGCACAGCGATCGCGCTCGCGCATGCGAAGACGTTCCGCTTCGATCTCTCCGACCTGCAGCCGGCGGCGTTCGGCGGCACGGTCGGCCAGGGGGAGTGGAAGATCTTCCAGGACTTCCTTAAGAACCCGAAGAACGTCAACGGCATCGCCGCCTCGCTCGAGAAGTCGGCGGCGGCTGCGTACAAGAAGAAGTAGGTGTCCGGCGGCGCCAGCGTGACGGCGGAGCCTCCCGCTCGGGGGGCTCCGCCCGCTGCCGAGCCCGGCGGCCTGCGCAAGCATGCGGTGGCGGTCGGCTTCATGCTGCCCGCCGCGATCCTGCTCGGCGTCTGGGTCGTCTATCCGGCCGTCTACACGGTCTTCCGAAGCTTCTTCAACGCGACCGGCAAGAAGTTCGTCGGCATCGACAACTACACGGCGTTGTGGAGCGACGAGCTGATCCACAAGTCGATCGTCAACAACGTCTACTGGGTGCTCGTCGTGCCCGCCCTCATCACGGCGATCGGGCTCGTCTTCGCGGTGCTCACCGAGCGCATCAGCTGGTCTGTGGCGTTCAAGACCGCGGTGTTCATGCCGATGGCGATCTCGCTCTTCGCCGCCGGCGTGATCTGGCGGATCATGGACCAGCAGGAGCCGGGCCGCGGCGCCCTCAACGGAGTGATCGGGGCGGTGCACGACTCGTTCTCGCCGCCGGGTGTGCTCGCCGACGCGTCACCATCGGTCCCGTCCCTGAAGGGCTCTGCCTCGCAGGGCCTCGTGCTCCAGAAGCCGCTCGGGTCGGGGGGCGAAGCGCTGCTCGGGCTGACCGGCATCCCACCGGAGGGGATGCCGGCCGGTGCGAAGCAGGCCGTCGCTCCGCAGCCTGCGGACGGCAAGATCGTCGGCGTCGTCTGGCGCGACTTCAAGCCCGGCGGCGGCGTGCCGGGAAAGGTCGAGCCGGGTGAGCTCGGCATTCCCGGCGTCAAGGTGGCGCTGAAGGATCCGAAGGGAGGCACCTTCGCGTCGACGACGAGCGCCGCGGACGGGACGTTCAGCTTCGACGGCGTCAAGGGAACCGGGTACAAGGCTGCGATCAGCGCGCAGACGTTCCGCAAGCCGTTCAGCGGCGTCGCATGGCTCGGACCGAGGCTCGTCACGCCGGCGGTGATGATCGCCTACATCTGGGTCTGGGCCGGCTTCGCCATGGTGGTGATCGCGGCCGGGCTGTCGGCGATCTCGCGCGAGGTGCTCGAGGCGTCACGGACCGACGGGGCGACGGAGTGGCAGGTGTTCCGGCGTGTCACGGTGCCGCTGCTCGCGCCTGTGCTCAGCGTCGTCTTCATCACGATGTTGATCAACGTGCTCAAGGTCTTCGACATCGTGCTGTCCGTCGCGCCGGGCTCGACACAGACCGACGCGAGCGTGATCGCGCTCGCGATGTGGCGCACGTCGTTCGGCGGCGTCAACGACTTCGGCCTCGGCTCGGCGATCGCCGTCTTCCTGTTCGTGCTCGTGATCCCGATCCTCTTGCTCAACGTGCGGCGCTTCAAGAGGGAGGCATGATGGCTGCGATCGCCGCAGACGCAGAGATCGTCTCGGGGGAAAGCGTCGCGACGAAAGTGCTGCGCGTGCTGGGGAAGTCGCCGGTGCACATCGTGCTGCTCGTCGTCGGGCTCCTCTGGCTCGTGCCGACGTTCGGCCTCTTCGTCACCTCGCTCATGGCGCCTTCCGACTACAACAACTTCGGCTGGTGGAAGGTGCTGAGCCACCCGAGCCTCGCGACCTGGAACAACTACAGCGAGCTCATCCACCACACCGACATCCCGCACGCGTTGTGGACGACCGTGCAGGTCGCCGTCGGCGGCACCGTTCTGCCGATCGTCATCGCTGCGCTCGCGGGCTACGCGTTCGCGTGGCTCGACTTCCCCGGACGCGACTGGGTCTTCATCGCCGTCATCGCGATGCTCGTCGTGCCGCTCCAGATGGCCCTGATCCCGATCTTCTCGCTCTACAACCACCTCGGGATCTTCGACACGGTGCTGTCACTCGTCCTGTTCCACACCGCGTTCGGCCTGCCGTTCGCGATCTTCCTGCTGCGAAACTTCTTCATCGGGATACCGAAGGACATCCTCGAGTCGGCTCGGATCGACGGCGCCTCGGAGTGGCGGATCTTCTCCCGGCTGATCCTGCCGCTCGGGCTCCCCGCAATTGCGTCGCTCGCGATCTTCCAGTTCCTGTGGACGTGGAACGACCTGCTCGTCGCGCTGACGTTCGGGCGCAACACGCAGCCGATCACCGTCGCGATCTACTCCAACATGCGGCAGTTCGGGTCGAACATCGACCTGATCGCACCGGCGGCCTTCCTCTCGCTGATCGTGCCGCTCGCCGTGTTCTTCGCCTTCCAGCGCTACTTCGTGCAGGGGCTGCTGGCGGGCTCGGTGAAGTGATTCGCGCTCGCCTCCGGTTCTCGGCGCTTCGCTGGCAACGCGAGGCCGGAGGGCACAGTGCTGGACGCACGGGCCCGGAAGGCATCGTGGCGTCAGCGAGGCGAGCCGGCGCCGGAGCGCGGCTTGGCCGCGCGGGAGGCGGCGGCGGCCGAGGGCCGGAGGTCGGGATCGTCGGCGGAGGGCTGGCAGGCTTCTCCGCGTATCAGACGCTGCGCCGCGGCGGCCTCTCGCCCGACGAGATCGTCGTCTTCGACGAGTCGCCCGACCCGGCCGCCGTCTGGACACGACGCGCCCGGGCGATCCGGCAAACGCACATGCGCTCCGAGAGCGACGGGCACTGCCTGCCTGCGTCGTTCCCGGGCCTCGCGGTGCGCGAGGCGCTGAAGACCGGGCGGGTGACGCCGCTGCTCTCGAGCGTGGCGAACCGGTACAACCCGACGGTACGCGAGTTCCTCGCGCACGTCGCGGAACTGCGAGAGCGAAGCGGCTGGGACGAGAGCGTGCGCCCTGTGCTCGTCGACCGTATCGGCGTCGACGCGGAATTCTTCTCGATCGGCGGCGTCGAGGTGCCTCACGTACTCGTCGCGACCGGTCATCCGGGGCTGGCGATACCGGACGAACTGCGCGGCGACCCGCGCGCAGTGCACGCGTACGAGCCGCACGAGTATGCGCGCTCGGTGACGGTGATCGGCGCCGGCCTCGCGGCGGCGACGGAGTGGGTGAACGCGCTGGCTGCTGGCGCGTCGGTCGTGTCGGTCCGGCGGCGGGAGCCGGAGCGGCGTCGCCTCAACGTCCCGCGCGAGTGGTTTTCGCGTCGCGCTCTCGACGGCTACCACCGGACGGGCCCTGCAGAGCGGGCCGCGATCCTGCGCCGGCTGCTGGCGCCGTCGTTCCCACCCGGCACCCGCTGGGACGAGCCGCTTGCGCTCGCCGGCGAACGCTTCCGGGTCGAGCAGTCGCTGAACGGTGCCGAGCAGGTGATCTGCGCAACGGGGTTCAGGCGCGGCTTCCAGTACGACCCGCTGCTTCGGGTGCTCGTCGCGGAGCACGAGCTCGAGACGTTTCAGGAGTGGATCGTCCTCGACCGTGACTCGACGGTTCCCGCGCTGACGGACGAACGGCGGACGCTCGCGCTCGCAGGCGCCGCGGCGCAGTGGGCGTTCCCGGCCGCCGACACGCTCGTGGGCGCGAAGTACGCGGCGCGTGGACTCCTCGCGAGGGTGCGATGTCGTACACGCTGAGAGGCCGCGTCGAATCGCGGCTCGCCTCGCTGCTTCTACCGCTTGCGGCATGCTGTGCGCTCTCCGCCGCGCTGCACCTGTGGTGGCCGCTCGAGCTGTGCGGGTTGATGGCCGCGGTGGGCGTCGCGCTCGACCTCCAGCTCTATCACCGCCTGCTGCGCTACCAGCCCGGCTGGGCGGCGTTGCCGCTCGGGTTGCTCGAGCTCGGGCTGATGCTCGCGTTCGTGCGCGCACTCGGACTCGAGGCGCCGCGCGTCCCGGCGCTCGCGCTCTTCGGCGGTGCGTGGGCGGTGACGCAGGTGCTCGGCCAGGCCGGCTTCCCGCTGCTGCGGCTGTCATATGCGGCCGACGGAGGAGAGCTCGGCCGGCTCGGTGTCGTCTCGGCGATCGGGGTCGTCGCGACGCTCGCGAGCTCGGCCGGCTTCTGGTGGCTGCGGCTGCCGCCGACCGTTCACCTGTCGGCGGGCGTGCATCAGGGTCTGCTCCTGATCGACCGCCGCGAGCGGCTCGTGGGAGACCGCGGCGCGATCGTGCGCGGCGGGATCGTCGTCCGCGCGAGCGGGGTGACGGTGAAGAACGTCACCGTGATCGGGGGCGAGGACGGGATCGTCGTGGACGGCGTCGACCACGTCGTGCTCGACGGCGTCGCGGTCTCCGGGTTCGCGCTCGACGGCATCCACGTCCGGCGCGCGGCGGTGACGATCGAGAACTGCTCGATCGACAGTCTCGGCAACGTTTACGCCCAGGGGATCGACATCTCCTACGCCTTCGACAAGGGGATGAGCCACGTCATGGGCTGCACGATCGTCGGGGGCCAGGAGGGCATCGCCGCCCATTCCGTGAACGTCGACATCATGGACAACCGGGTCAGCCGCACGACGCTGCGCGGAATCGCGATGACCGAGATGTCGATGGGGATGATCGAGGGCAACGAGATCCGCAACGCGTCAGGCGTCGGGATCCTCTGCAACGACCACTCGATGTGCATGATCGAGAAGAACACGGTCGTCGGGACAAGAGCCGTCGACCGGCACGAGTGGACGAACGGCTACGGCGTGCTCGTCGCCTACAGCTCGGAAGCCGACCTGCGCGACAACGCGCTGTCTGCGAACCCGAAGCCGTTCGGGGCGATCGTCGATTCCGTGATCCGGGCCCGCTGACTCCCCTGTCCGGGGGATTGCTCCGCTCAAGCTCGACCCCCGGCGGCGCGATACGTCCAGTAGGACACGCACACCGAAATGCGGCTTCGGAGCATCCCCTTTCTCGTTCTCATCATCGCGGTGGTCGCGGGTCTCGGGGCATGGACCGACCGGCCGACCGTGAAGGTGACCAACGCCCCGGCTGTGATCAAGGCCGCGAAGCCGTGGTACGCGATCATCGAGGTCTCCCGCCGCGGCCGGCCGCTCGACGGCTTCAAGCCGGTCCTCACGCTCCAGGGCCCGCGCGGGATCGAGAAGGTCCGGGCGACGGAGCTCGGCGGCGGCCGCTATCGCGTCCGTCTACGGATGCCCCATGGCGGCTTCTACGCCTACACCCTCGTGGTCGGCGAGCGCGTCGCCGCGCGCGGCACGGTCTACAGCATCCCGAAATAGCCGTCACGCGCCCGCGCGCTTCTCGTCACACTCTCGTAACGGGGCCTGGCCCCGGCCGTTGGCTCAGCGAGCCGCTTCGCGCTTTTCCACAGGCGGGGGCCAGGCCCCGTTACGGGAATGCCTCGACTTGGTGGCGCAAGCGTCACGGCGTCAGCTATCGTTAACTCAGTTAACGATATGCCAAGACTCCAGCTCGACACCGTCTCCATCGCCGACCGCTTGCGGCCGGTGCTGCTCCAGGTCGGACGCGAGCTCCGCCGGGAGGCGCGCGCGGTCGGGGTCTCGCCGGAGCAGGTGTCCCTGCTCGTCGCGATCAAGTACACGCCGGAAATCGGCGTCCGCGGGCTCGCGGCCAGGGAGCGCGTCTCGCCGCCGGCGATGTCGAACCACGTCGACCGGCTCGAGCGTGACGGACTCGTCGCCCGTACGCCCAGCGTGAGCGACCGGCGGCGCGTCGGACTGACTCTCACGGACGAGGGCCAGCGTGTGCTCCGCCGCGTCCGCTCACGGCGCACGGCCTGGCTCTCCTCGCGGCTCGGCAAGCTGACGCCGGAGGAGCTCGCCGCCGTGGAGGCCGCGGTCGAGCCGCTCTCGCGGCTGCTCCACGAGGCGGAGCGGCCGTGAGGCGCACCTTCTCGAGCCTGCGCTACCGGAACTACCGCCTCTTCTTTACCGGCCAGGCAATCTCGCAGACCGGCTCGTGGATGCAGCGGATCGCGCTCGGCTGGTTCGTCTTCCAGCTGACCCATGACCCGTTCGCAGTCGGGATCATGGCGGTCGCGCAGTTCCTCCCCTTCACGCTCTTCGGGCTCTTCGCAGGCGTCATCACGGACAGGCTCGACGCGCGCCGGCTGGTCATCGCCACGCAGGTCGCCCAGCTCGCGACCGCCGTCGCGCTCGCGTGGATCGCGCTCGGCGGCTTCGCACAGCCGTGGATGCTCTATCTGATCGCCTTCCTCAACGGCATCGTGCTCGTCCTCGACGTGCCGTCGCGCCAGCAGCTCACCTACCGGATGGTCGGGCGCGAAGCACTGCCGAATGCAATCGCGCTCAACTCGAGCCTCTTCAACGCGTCGCGGATCTTCGGCCCCTCGGCCGCAGGCATCGTGTACGGCCTGGCCGGCGCCGGCATCTGCTTCGTCGTCAACGCGGTCAGCTTTTTTGCCGTGCTGATCGGACTGCTCGCCATGCGCGTGAGCGAGTTCTTCCCGCTCGAGGAGTTCGAGCGGCCGTCGATCCTGCGCGGCACCCGCGAGGGCGTCGCGTACGTGCTCAAGCAGCCGCGGATGATGATCGTCCTCGGGCTGACGCTCGTCCTCAGCACGTTCTGCTTCAACTTCAACGTAACGCTTCCGGTGCTCGCCGGGAGCACGCTGCACTCGACGGCGTTCGTCTACGGCCTCCTCTCGGCGGTGTTCGGAGCGGGCGCGCTCGTGGGGGCTCTCGCCGCCGCGTCGCGCGGACGCGCGTCGACGAGAGTGATGATCGCGGGCTCCCTCGTGTTCACCGGCTCAGAGCTGCTGCTCGCGCCCGTGCGAACGCCGTTGCTCGCCGGCATTCTGCTCTTCTTCGTCGGCGCGGGCTTTGCGGCCTGGTCGGCGAACTCGAACGCGGCAATCCAGCTCGCGGCCCCCGACCGGCTGCGCGGCCGGATCATCGGCATGTACTTCTACGCCTTCAACGGTACCGGCCCGCTCGGCGGATTGCTCGCCGGCTGGCTCTGCGCAAAGGGCGGCACCGAGCTCTCCTTCGTCGTCGCGGGCATCGCCGGCATCGCCGCCACGCTCGTTGCGGCTCGGCGGCTCGGCCCCATCGACTGGCGCCTGCGCGCGACGGAACATCCGGTGCGCGGAAAGGGGAGCTCCCACCTCGTTACATCGAGCACGAGAGGCTAAGGAGCGTCCGCAAGATTCCCCGGCACCCGGCGTCTTACTCCCGAGAAGGGGGCCGGACGGTGGGCCGCAGCCCGACCCGGCCCCCTTTTCCCCTCTTCCCTTAGTGTCCCCGCATGTTCGCTCGGGAGACGGGGAGAGGTAGCTGAGCGAGCTCGATCTTGGCGGCCTGCGTATGCACTACGTCGATGAGGGCGACGGTGCGCCCGTGCTCTTGCTTCACGGCGAGCCGACATCGTCGTTTCTCTGGCGCAACATCATCCCGCAGTTGCCGGGTCGCAAGGTGGCGCCCGACCTGATCGGGTTCGGCCGCTCGGACAAGCCCGAGGACGTCGGCTGGTATTCGTACGACCGCCACGTCGACTCGATCGCACGACTTGTCGAGGAGCTCGACCTGCGCGACCTGACACTCGTGGTGCACGATTGGGGCGGCCCGATCGGGCTACGCGTCGCCGTCGAGCATCCGGAGCGCTTCGAGCGCCTCGTCATCCTCAACACCGGCATCGGCGGTGGGCGGCCCCCGAGCGAAACTTGGCTGCGTTTTCGCCAGGTCGTTCGCGAGCTCGGCGGCGCCCTCGACATCGGGCGGCTCGTCGAGGCGGGAACCGTGCAGGGCCTCCCCGACGACGTGCGCGAGGCCTACGACGCGGCGTTCCCGACGCCGGAGTCGAAAGCGGGCGTGCTCGCGTTCCCCGAGCTCGTGCCGACCGGTCCCGACCACCCGAACACTGAGCCGATGAATCGCGTGCTCGAAGCGATGACGAAGTGGGAGAAGCCGACACTCGTCGTCTGGGGAGCGGAGGACACGGTGCTGCCGTTCCGCTTCGCGGAGCGGTTCGTCGAGCTCATCCCAGGGGCGCACGAACCGGTGCTCATCGAAGGTGCGTCGCACTTCCTCCAGGAGGACAAGCCGGACGAGGTTGCAGCGGCGATCCGCGACTTCATCGCCTCGTGAGACAGCACCACAACGTCACGCTCGCGATCCTCGCGCTCGCCTGCACGGCGTTCGCGTTGATGCAGACGATGGTCGTGCCGGCGCTGCCGGTCCTCCAGCGCAAGCTGGACACGACGACGACGTGGGCGACCTGGGTGCTCACCGTGTTTCTCCTCGTCGCCGCCGTGTCGACGCCGATCATGGGCCGCCTCGGCGATCAGTACGGCAAGGAGCGGCTGCTCGCGCTCTCGCTCGCGCTCTTCCTCGCAGGCTGCATCGGCTGCGCCGCCGCCTGGAACATCTGGTCGCTGATCGCATTTCGCGCGCTCGCCGGCACCGGCGCCGGCGTCTTTCCGCTCTCGTTCGCGATCATCCGCGACGAGTTCCCGCCCGACCGGGTCGGCGTCGGCATCGGGCTCGTGTCGGCGGTGTTCGGCGTCGGCGGCGGCTTCGGCGTCGTCTTCGCAGGACTGATCGTCGACAACCTCAGCTGGCGCTGGCTCTTCGTGGTCGGCTCGCTGCTCACCGCGTTCCCGCTCGTGCTCGTGCACCGCTTCGTCCCGGAGTCGCCAATCAAGACGCCGTCGCGCGTCGACGTGCCGGGAGCGACGCTGCTGTCACTCGCGCTCATCTCGTTGCTCGTGGCGCTGAGCGAGGCGCACTCGTGGGGCTGGGCCTCGAGCCGGATTCTCGGCCTCTTCGCGGGCGCGCTCGTCCTCGTCCTCGTCTGGGGCTACGTCGAGACGCGCGTACGCGTTCCGCTGGTCGACATGCGCATGCTCGCGCACCGCCCCATCTTGTTCACGAACGCAACGGCAGTGATCGCGGGCTTCGCGATGTTCGGCACGTTCGTCCTGATCCCGAACTTCGTCGAGATGCCACACGGCCTTCCGGCCGCGAGCGCGCGGCTCGTCACGTACGGCTTCGATGCAAACGCGACGAAGGCCGGCCTCTACCTCCTCCCCGGTTCCGTGATGCTGCTCTTCGCAGGGCCGCTCGCAGGCCGGGTCGGCAGCCGGATCGGGTTCAAATGGCCGCTTGCAGCCGGACTCGCGCTCACCGCCGGCGCGAACGCCGGGCTCGCAGCCTTTCACGACCGTCCGTGGCAGATCTGGGTGAGTCAAGGCGTGTTCGGCATCGGCGTCGGCTTCGCCTTTGCGGCGATGGCGACGCTCATCGCCGAGAACGTCCGCCCGGAGGAGACGGGAGTCGCAACGGGGATGAACACCGTCATGCGCTCGATCGGCGGCGTCCTCGGAGGCCAGATCGGCGCCGCGTTGCTCGTGGCCTACACGATCGGCGGCACGACGCTTCCTGCCGAGCGCGGCTATGTGATCAGCTTCGCGATCGCGGCCGGTGCGGCCGCGGTGGGCGCCGGGCTCGCCTGCCTCACGCCCGAGCCGCGGCGCCCCGTCCGCCTGTAGCCCCATCTACAGTGGGGCGAAGGACCGTGTACCGCATCTATCTCGCAGCCGGTCTCGTGCTGATCGGCATCTACTTCGCCCTCCCATCAGGCGGGAGGACGCAGACGACCCTCTACGACGTGATCGGCGGCAGCGCCGCGATCGTGATCGCGCTCTCCATCCGGCTGCACCGGCCGCGGCTATGGCTGCCGTGGGCGCTCTTCGCAGCCGGAAACGCGTTCTTCGTTCTCGGGGACGTGCTGTACGACGCCAACACCTCGCCGCCGACCGTCGCCGACGGGTTCTACCTCGCCGGCTACCCGATCATCGCGGCGGGCCTGCTGATCCTCATGCTGGCCGCCGGCGGGCGCAACCGGATTGCCGCGCTCAGCGACGCTGCGATCTTCACGGTCGCGTTCGCCCTCTTCCAGTGGATCTTTGTGATGGGGCCCGCGGTGCGGCAGAGCGGCAGCCTGACGGAGCACGTCGTGGCCGGCCTCTACCCGGCGATGGACGTCGTCCTCCTCGGTGGGTTCGTCGGGTTCTTCGTCTCGCCGGCTTGGCGCACGCCGGCCTTCCGCATCCTCCTCGCCGCGGTCCTTGCGCTCCTGATCGGCGACGAGATCTACGGCGTCAACACGGACGCGTACGCGAACGGCAGCTGGGTCGACGCTGCGTGGCTCTCGTCCTACGTCCTGTGGGCAACCGCCGCGCTCCATCCCTCGATGCGCGCCCTTTCCGAGCCGCGCCGCAAACCCTCGCTTCGGATCGGGCTCGCGCGGGTGGCGGTGCTGGCGGCGGCACTGCTGACCGTGCCCATCGTGCTGCTCGTGCAGACGTTGCGGGACAAGCCGCTCCATCCATATGTGGTGGCCGGCCTCGGCAGCGCGGTCGGACTGCTCGTGGTCGCCCGCCTCACGGGCATTCTCCGGGCTCTCGAGCGAATCCGGCTGCGCGAACAAGCAGCACGCTCGGTCGCCGAGGAGTCGGAGTCCCGGCTCGCGCTGCACAACGAGGAGCTCGTAGAGGCCGACCGGCTGAAGGACGAGTTCGTCGCGCTCATCTCCCACGACCTGCGGACCCCGCTCACGTCGATCATCGGCTACGTCGAGCTCGCGCTCGACGAGGACGTGGAGCCGCCGCTCGACGAGGAACGGCAATCCTATCTCGAAGTTGTCTCTCGCAGCTCCGAGCGGCTGCTCCGTCTGGTCGACGATCTCCTGTTCGTCGCACGGCTTCAGTCCGGTAGGCTCGCGCTGGCGACTGCGGAGATCGACCTGTGCAGCGTCGTGGGCCAGGCGGTCGAGGAGGCGCGGCCCCGGGCAGAGGCGAAAGCACTTGTCCTCTCGTTCCTCGGCAGCAGTCCCGTCATGATCGAGGCGGACAAGGGGCGGATCTTCCAGTTGCTCGACAACCTGATCTCGAACGCAGTCAAGTTCACGCCCGACGGCGGCCGAGTCGACGTCCGCGTCGTGCCGGCACGCGACGGCGCGGTCATCGAGGTGAGCGACACGGGGATCGGGCTCGCTCCGGGCGAGGCCGAGCTCGTGTTCGACCGCTTCTTCCGCTCCTCGCAGGTGAGTGCACAGCAAGTGCCGGGCACCGGCCTCGGCCTCTTCATCGCCCGGGCGATTGCGGAGGCCCACGGCGGCACGCTCACGGCGTTCTCGCGAGAGGAGGGCGGCACGACCTTCCGGATCGAGCTGCCCGTGCGGGAAGCCCCGCAGCCCGAGAACGCCGAAGAGGAGCTCGTCGCATGACCGGTCCCCTCGTGCTCGTCGCCGACGACGACGACGACATCCTGCTGCTCGTGACGACCCGGCTACGTCGCGACGGATTCGAGGTCCTCCAGGCGAGCAGCGGCGACCGCGCGCTCGAGCTCGCCAAAGAGCGGCGCCCGGCCGTCGCCGTGCTCGACATCGGCATGCCGGGGCTCGACGGGCTCCAGGTTCTCGAGCAGATCCGCGCCGACGACGAGCTGCGCGAGATGCGGGTGCTGCTGTTGACCGCAAAGGCGCAGGAGTCGGACGTCCGCCGTGGCTACGAGACGGGCGCCGACGCATACATCAAGAAGCCGTTCTCGCCCGCCGAGCTGTCGACGAGGGTCCGCGAGCTGATCGACGGATCCTCCAGCGACTAACGCGGTGCCTGGTAGCGGTAGCCGAAACCGCGCACGGTCTCGATCGGAACGGCATCGGGCTCTTCCGGATCGAGCTTGCGGCGGAGATAGCCGACGTAGAGCTTCACCTGGTCGCCCCCGACCCCGTACGCGTCACCCCAGACGAGCTCGAGGAGCTGATCCCGGCTCAACACCTGGCGCGGGTGGCGGACGAACGTCGACAGCAGCCGGAACTCGAGCGGCGTCAGCTGCACCTCGCGGTCACCCACCGTGACGCGCGCCTGCGCCCAGTCGACGGCGAGGTAGGCGTCCGCGTAGGACGGCTCCTCTTCTCGCGCGCCGCCGCGGGTCGCTCGGCGGAGGAGCGCCTGGACGCGCGCGACGATCTCCTGCTTGCCGAACGGCTTGACGACGTAGTCGTCCGCGCCCGCCTGGAGCCCACGCACGCGCTCGAGCTCGTCGCCGCGGGCGGTGAGCATGAGGACGGGGACGTCCGACATGTCACGGATCCGCTCGAGAACCGTCCAGCCGTCAAGCTCCGGCATCGACACGTCGAGGACGACGAGATCCGGGCGCCAGGCGTGGAACTCCCGGAGGCCCTCGCGTCCGTTCGGCGCGTCACGGACGACGATCCCGCCGCGCTCGAGGAGCGTGCGGACCAGGCCTCGGATGTCGTCGTCGTCGTCGACGACCAGCACGCGGGATTCGGTCATACCGATTTCATACCACGGCCATGCGACGTTCGATCACGGGTCGACGACATTCCTTCCGTGGCCACTATTCTCATTGTCGATCCCGATGCGGCCAACAGGTCGCTCCTGGAGCTCCTCTGTCTTCGTCTCGGCCATCGGACGATCGGCTCACGGGAGTGGATCGAGGGCCAGGAGCCCGAGCTGATGCTGCTGGAGCCGGCCTCGCGTCCGGGTGTGCGGCTGGCCCGGGGCGTGCGACGGCGGTTCCCGAACCTGCCGATCCTCTGCGTCAGCATCGACGGTCCGAGTCGAGAGACTCAAGAGCTTTGCACCGCCGGCCACCTGATGAAGCCGTTCCGCCGTTCCCAACTCGAGCGCGCCCTCGCAGATGCGCTCGTCTCCACGGCAGAACCCGCCTAGCTTCGACGCCCTCCTGCATCTCCTCGACCGTGATCTCCATCGGCTTTCCGTCGGTACCCAGGGCTCTCGATTCGCGAACGTCGTTCAGGCACGTAGGCTCCGCTCCGTGCTCACGATGACGGAACGAGCAGCCGAGACGATCCGAGGGATCGTCGAGGACGGGGACGTCGGCCCGACCGGCGGCCTCCGGATCAGCGGCTCGGACGACGGCAACGGCGAGACGGCTCTGCACTTCGAGCCCGCCGAGGAGCCGGCCGAGGGCGACGAGACGGTGCGGAGCGCCGGAGCGACCGTCTTCCTGGACGAGACCGCCGCAGCGTTCCTCGCGGACAAGCAGCTCGACGTGCACGCGCACGGCGACCACGTTCATTTCTCGATCGATGAGCAATCCGCCGGCTGATCCGGCGGGTCTAAGCGATCATCCAGGTCTCGCCGCTGTGCAGGAGCGCCGCGAGATCTCCGGCACCGCGCTTCTCGGTCGCCTCGGCGATCTGTCCGGCCATCAGGTCGTCGTAGACCGCGCGCTCGACGTTGCGGAACACTCCGACCGGCGTGCCGCCGTGAGTCTCCTGCGTCACGCGCGAGAGCGCGAATGCGAGCGCAGCCGACTGGTGCGAGGCGTCATGCACGAGCACGTCCACGTCGGTGGCCTCACAGACGTCGATCGAGCCGTCCCGCCGTTGCCGCAAGGCCTTCTCGAGACCCTTGCCCCAGCGGATCGGCTCGCCGTCTCTCAGCGCGATCCGGTTCACGCCTTCCTTGTCGTCCCGCACGAAGTCGAACGCGTCGTCGTTGAAGATCGGGCAGTTCTGGAAGATCTCGACGAACGAGCTGCCCCGGTGCTCCGCAGCCGCTCGCAGGACTTCCGTCACCCCTGCCTTGTCCGTGTCGATCGCACGCGCGACAAAGGTCGCCTCAGCGCCGATCACGAGTGACAACGGGTTGAACGGCCAGTCGAGCGAGCCCATCGGCGTCGACTTCGTCACCTTCCCGAGCTCGCTCGTGGGCGAGTACTGACCCTTCGTCAGCCCGTAGATCCTGTTGTTGAAGAGCAGGATCTTCAGGTTCACGTTCCGGCGCAGCGCGTGGATCAGATGGTTGCCGCCGATCGACAGCGCGTCGCCGTCGCCGGTGACGACCCAGACCGAGAGATCGGGCCGCGAGGCCGCGAGGCCCGTCGCGATCGCCGGCGCGCGGCCGTGGATCGAGTGCATGCCGTACGTGTTCATGTAGTACGGGAACCGCGCTGCGCAGCCGATGCCGGACACGAACACCGTCCGCTCGCGCTCGATGCCGAGCTCCGGCATGAACTGCTGCATCGCCGCGAGAATCGCGTAGTCGCCGCAGCCCGGGCACCAGCGCACCTCCTGGTCGGTGCGGAACTCCTTCGCCGTCAGCTTCAGCTTGGTGCCGTTGCCGTTTCCGTCGGCCATTGTTAGACGTCCACCATCGCTTCGATCGCCGCCGCCATTTCGGCCGCGCGTAGCGGCAGGCCCGTGACCCGGTTGTAGCCCACTGCGTCGACCAGGAACTCGGCGCGCACGAGCTTCAGCAACTGGCCGAGGTTCATCTCCGGCACGAGCACCTTCTCGTAGCGACGCAGCACCTCGCCGGTATTGCGCGGGAACGGATTCAGATGACGTAGGTGCGCGTGCGCGACGCGGCGCCCCCCGTTGCGCACGCGACGGCAACCCGCCGCGATCGGGCCGTACGTGCCACCCCAGCCGAGTACGAGCACCTTCGCATCGCCGTCGGGATCATCGACTTCGAGCTCCGGGATGTCCGACGCGATGCCTGCGACCTTCTGCGAGCGCAGCCGCGTCATCAAATCGTGGTTGTCGGGGTCGTAGGAGATGTTCCCCGTCCGATCCGCCTTCTCCAGTCCGCCGATCCGGTGCTCGAGACCCGGCGTCCCCGGCACGGCCCACGGACGCGAGAGCGTCTGCTCGTCACGGAGGTACGGCAGGAACTCGCCCTCCCCACTCCCGTCAACGCTATTCGGCTCCGTCGTGAACGGCACCGAGATGTCCGGCAGCGTCGACACGTCCGGCAGGAGCCACGGCTCGGAGCCGTTCGCAAGGTACGCGTCGGAGAGCAGGTACACAGGCGTGCGGTACTTCAGCGCGATCCGGCATGCCTCGATCGCCGCGTCGAAGCAGTCCGACGGCGACATCGCCGCGACCACCGGGATCGGCGACTCCGAGTTGCGACCGAAGAGCACCATCAGCAGGTCGCCCTGCTCCGGCTTCGTCGGCATCCCGGTCGACGGTCCCGCGCGCTGGATGTCGCAGATTACGAGCGGCAGCTCCAGTTGCATCGCCAACCCGATCGTCTCCTGCTTCAGCACGATTCCCGGCCCCGCGGACGTCGTCACCCCGAGCGAGCCGCCGAACGACGCACCGAGCGCGGCACCCACGGCGGCGATCTCGTCCTCCGCCTGGAACGTGCGCACGCCGAAGTGCTTGTAGCCCGCGAGCTCCTCGAGGATCGACGAGGCAGGGGTGATCGGGTAGGCGCCGAGGAAGAGCGGCAGCCCCGAGAGCTTCGACGCGGCGACGAGCCCGTACGCCAGCGCCTGGTTGCCGGTGATGTTCCGATAGGTACCCGGCGCGAGCCTCGCCGGCTTCACCTCGTAATGGACCGCGAACGTCTCGGTCGTCTCTCCGAACGCGTAGCCGGCCAGGATCGCCTTCACGTTTGCCGCCGCGATCTCGGGCCGCTTCGTGAACTTCGCGTTCAGGAAGTCGATCGTCGTGTCGACGGACCGCCCGTACAGCCACGACATGAGCCCGAGCGCGAACATGTTCTTCGAGCGCTCCGCCTCGCGAGGCGTCACCCCCTCGATGCCCTTGAGAGCGCCGACCGTCAGCGTCGTCAGCGGCACCGTGTGGAGTTGGTACTCGTCGAGCGACCCGTCCTCGAGGGGGTTTACGGCGTAGCCGGCCTTCTGGAGGTTCCGCTCGTTGAACGCGTCCGAGTTGACGATCAGCGTCCCGCCCTTCGGCAGGTCCTTGATGTTCGTCTTCAGCGCCGCGGGGTTCATCGCGACGAGCACGTTCGGCGCGTCGCCGGGCGTGAGGATGTCGTGGTCGGCAAAGTGCAGCTGGAACCCGGACACGCCCGGCAGCGAGCCGGCGGGCGCGCGGATCTCGGCCGGGAAGTCCGGCAGCGTCGAGATGTCGTTCCCCAGGAGTGCCGTCTCCGAGGTGAACTGGGAGCCGGTCAGCTGCATGCCGTCGCCGGAGTCGCCCGCAAAGCGGACGATCACCTGGGAGAGCTGCTCGACGGGCTTGCTGCTCACTAGGCACAGGTATAGCGGATGGCGTACACATCGGGATCCGGGGAAACTCCTGATCTGGACGGTGAGGAGTAGCGAGGCCGCCGTGCGGGCAAACGCAGGCCATGGCGACCGTGCTACGCCACCGTCCCCGCGGCTGGACGCCGAAGGCGATCCCCTTCGGCACCCTCATCCTGCTGCTCGGCCTCTGGGCGGTCTTCGCCCCGCTCGTCGGCGGGTACTTCGGCTTCGGCTTCTACTCCCACACGACGTGGCAGTTCCCGGCGAAGTGGTGGGAGCTGCACTTCGCGGGCGGCGTCGCCTCCGCGGTCGGCGGCTTCATGCTCGCGACCCCGGCGCGGGGCGCGCTCGGCCGGCTGCTCGCGTTCCTCGGCGGCGCGTGGCTTCTCGCCGGCTGGGCCTTCTACCCGGTCTGGGCGAACGGGACGATCGCGCCGTACGGCGGCGCCTTCATGCACGGTCTGCGCTGGCTCGGGCACCTCGTCGGCCCGGGCGGGCTGATCCTGCTCTTCACCGGCGTCGTCGGCGGGCTCTTCCTGCGCCGGACCGCCGCCGTCGAACAGCCGGCGCCGCTCGAGACGCCGAACATCAGCGTTCCCGAGTGAGCAGCAGCGCGTTCTGCGACGGGTCGCGGACGAGTACGCCGTCCTCGCGCGCCTCGGGCTCCTGACCGGCCTCCGCGACGCGTCCGACGACGCGGTCGAGCTCGTCGGCGTCGGGCACGACGATCGTCGCGTGCCGGAGCGTCGCGGAGCCGGGCGGCGCCGGTGATGCGCCGCGGCTCTCCCACGTGTTGCCGCCGATGTGATGGTGGTAGCCACCCGCGCTGAGAAAGGCAGCCATCGGCCCGAGCTGCGCCATCAGTCCCATGCCGAGCACGTCGCGGTAGAACTCGACGGCGGTGGGCACGTCCGCCAGGCGGAGGTGTACATGGCCCGTCGTCGTCCCGTCCGGCAGCCCCTCGAACGGCTCGGCCGCGGGATCCTCGAGCTCGCCGAGCAGGCTCTCGACGTCGAGCGGCAACGTCGTCATCAGCTCGGTGACCTTTCCTTCCCACTGCTCCCGCGGGCGATCCGCGTAGATCTCGATGCCGTGCCGGTCAGGATCGCGGAGGTAGATCGCCTCGCTCACCGCGTGGTCCGACAGCCCTTCGAGCGCGACGCGCCCGCGGGCGGCATGCGCGAGCCAACGGGCCAGGCTCACGCGGTCGGGCAGGAGCAGCGCGACGTGGTAGAGGCCGGTGTACCCGTCGGCCGGCCGCGCACCGACCTCCTCGACGAGCCGGACGACCTCGGTGTCGGTGCCGAGGGAGGCACGACCGTTCTCGCGCGAGAGCAAGCGCAGGCCGACGGTGTCCTGCCAGTACTCGAGCGAGCGGTCGAGGTCGGACACCGACAGCTCGACCGCTCCCATGTGCGTCGAGGGAGCGATCTCCACGGCTCGACGATAGCTAGTGATGTGGCCGGTGACGTTGCCCGGTTCCTGGGGCAACGTTGCCGGCCACATCACTAGGTCACCCCTCGCTGTGCTTGAGCGCCGACTCCTTCTCTTGCGCTTCCGCAAGCGTCAGAGAGCCGTCACAGACCCGCCGGTTGAGCTCGTTCTCGATCGTGTCGACACGCGCCGCCCGCGGGTATGGCTCCGGCCACAGGTTGCGCGGATCAGTGGGGTGGCCACCGAGCTCGAGGCTGATCAGGTGGTCCTCCTGGTACTCGGACAACGGGCCGGCCAGGCCGTACATGCGCAGCTGTTTCGCCTTCAACGCGTTCGTGTAGTCGGTCGGGGGCCTGATCGTGCGCGTCCACCCGTGTGCGCAGATCGTCGCGCCGATCGACGCCTGCGTGACGTCGGCGTTGAGGACGCCGGGCGTGCGCACGGGATCCGCGACGACGGCCGGTGCGGCGTGTTGCCCGTGCAGGAGAACCACGAGAGCCAGGACGGCAAGTGCGATCGCCGCCGTCAGGAGCATGCGATACGTTGTCACTCATGACAACGTATACGACGGAGCAAGACGCTCGCGCGGACGTGTCAGCAACGCCCCGGCCAGCGCCCAGATGCAATAGGCGATCCACGGATCGCCGATCACGTCGGTCTGCACCGCAAGTGCGAGCACGGCGGCGAACGCCGCGGCAACGCCCGCCGCCCACGGGTCGGTGCGGCCGGCCCGTACGAGCCCGGCGAGCATCACGAGCCCCCAGACGATCCAGAGCAGCGACCCGAGCACGCCGAGCTCGACGCCGAGCTCGGTGTAGTTCGACTCGCCCGCCTTCAGCGGCGTATCCGTCCGCGACGCCGTCTGCCCGACGTTGCCGAGACCGTAGCCCTGCGGGTGGTGCACCAGCGTGCGCGCACCCTCCTTCAGGCTGACCCAGTGCGAGTGGAGGGACGGCTCGTTGCCGCTCGTGGCGCTGAAGCCCTTCGGCCCGCCGGCGCCCAGCTGCTGCTGGTAGCGCAGGTCGACCCGCGTCCAGTTGCCCGTCGGGCCGACCTTCGGAAAGAGGTGCGCCCAGCCGAAGGCGACGCCGATCACCGCGACCGCGGCAACGAGCCCGACCGGGCGGCGTCGGATGAGCGCCAGCACGACGAGCCCGGCGGCAAGTGCGACGAGCGACGAGCGTGAAAACGTCCACAACAGTCCGGCAGCAGTGACCAGGCCGAGCAGCCAGACGGCGCGGCGGCGCAGCGCGGCAGCCGCCACGAGCAGTGCGACGACGAAGAGGTAAGCGCTCGCGAGCGGGCTGAGGAACGTCGAGACGAGCCGCCGCAGGAACGGCTTGTCGCCGCCGACGTTGTAGATGAAGTTCTCCGGCAGTCCGTAGACCGAGCCGTGGGGCTCGAGCCGCGTGCCGGTGCCGTGGTAGTCGTAGCCGAGGTGGCGGTGGAAATAGTCGACGGCGGCGCTTCGGCGCCACCAGTCGATCGAGACCGCGTAGGCGTCGACGAGACCCATGCCGGCGACGGCGACGGCCGTGCCGAGCAGCGTCCAGCCGAGCCGGCGAAGATCGTCGCGGCCGAGGCGAAGCGAGCGCCCGAGGAAGAACGCGGCGACCGGGACGACGTCGTGGCGCAGCGCGAGCGCAACCGCCCGGTGCCCTGCCTGTCCACCGAGCACCGACTGGGGTACGAGGGCGTAGGCAGCGACGAGAGCCGCGAACGTGAGGGCCGCCCAGTCGGCCGGCCCGGGGCGGAACGGCAACGTGCGACACCGCCAAGAGGTCCATGCGACTCGCAGGAGCGCGACCGCGAGGAGGATCTCCTTCCAGGCGGCGATCGCGGTGAGCGTGGCGCCGCGGACCCCCGCGCCATAGAGCGCGGCCATCACCGCGTTGTGGAGCGCGAGCCCGACGACGAACAGGTAGAGCGCGGCGGCCGGCCGGCGCCAGACGGAGGTCGCGGCGACGGCGAGGAGCGCCCCGTAGAGGCCGAGCTCGACGACCGTCACGGGGGCGAGGGTACAGCGGGCGGGGGCCGGAGCCCCCGCCCGCCGGTCTACGGGCCTAGTTGGGCCCCCACGGCTCGTTGCCGAGAGCGAGCGCGAGCGCCGCCAGAACGGTCATCAGCAGCACGAGCTTGACGTACAGGACCTTGCCGGACATGTGCTCCTCCTTGGAGCTCGGGAGTCCCTCGGCGAGGGGCTCGGGATAGAAGGGGCCAGGAGCCCCCACCGCAGGTGGTCGTTGCGGGGCCTTCCGCCTAGTTGGGCCCCCACGGCTCGTTGCCCAGGGCGAGCGCGAGCGCCGCCAGAACGGTCATCAGCAGCACGAGCTTGACGTACAAGGCCTTGCCGGACATTGCTCCTCCTTGGAGCTCGGGAGTCCCTCGAACGAGGGACTCGGGTTTGACCTGGGCAACGAAACAAGTGCGCTAACCGTTGTCAAGGCGACTTCCGATTTGACGATCTCCTGACAACCGATCAGAATGCCGCCGAATGCATCCCGATCACTCGTCAGCCGCGGGCGAGACGATCGGGCAGCGACTCAAGCGCTTGCGGCTCGAGAGGGGTCTCTCTCAGCGCGAACTCGCTGCCCCGGGCGTCTCGTACGCGTACATCTCGCGCATCGAGGCGGGCACCCGCCAGCCCTCGGTGAAGGCGTTGCGCCGCCTGGCGGCGAAGCTCGGGGTGTCCGCCGACTACCTCGAGACGGGCTCGAATATCGACCCGTCCGCGTCGCGTGAGCTGAAGCTCGCAGATCTCGAGCTGCATCTCCGGCTGGGCGGGGACGGGGAGATCGAAGGCCCGTTGCGTGATCTCGTAGCCGAAGCAGACGCCGCGGGCGACCGCTCGACGGCGCTCCGTGCACGCGTGGCGCTCGCAGAGCTAGCGCATGACCGCGGTGCATACACGGATGCGGTGACGCTGTTCGAGAGCGCCCTCGAAGATCAGCCGTTCGATCCCGTCTCGCTCGTCGACATCTATGCGCAGCAGGCGCGTGCGTATGCGGGAGCCGGAAAGACGCGTACCGCCGTCGAGTTGCTCGAGCGCTGCCTCGACGAGGTGAGCGACGGTGACGACGTCGCGCTCGAGGCCCGCTACGCCACGCTGCTCAGCTACGCCTTGAGCGACATCGGCGAGATCGCCCGTGCCGAGGAGGTCGTCGCACGTGCGCTCGAGCGCGTGAAGGACACCGAGGATCCGTACATGCGGGTTCGCCTCTATTGGTCGATGGCACGCCTCGCCCATGCCGAAGGGCGAGAAGGCGTTGCGCTCACGAACGTGCGCAAGGCGATCGCGCTGCTCCAGGCCACCGAGGACACCGTGCACCTCGCCCGCGCGCATCTTCTGGCAGCCGGCATCACCCTCTCACGCGACGACGCGGAGGGCGCCGAGCGGCACCTCGACCAGGCCGAGCATCTCCTCGGTGCGTCGGCCGCTGCCGAGGACACGATCGAGATCAAGATCCGGCGCTCCCGCGTCGCGGCGCTGCGCGGCCGCCCGAACGACGCCGTGGAGCTCGCGCGCGAAGCACTCATGCTCATCCCTGCCGACAACAGCCTCGACCAAGGCCTCGCATACTCGGTGCTCGCCGACGGGCTCGCCCTCGGTGGGGAAATCGAGGCGGCGGACGAGGCGTACCGCCGCGCCGTCGACCTGCTCGAGCAGCAGGGCCGCTGGCGCGACGCGACCAACGCGTGCCGCGCCCTGGCTCACATGCTCCGAGACCAGGGGCGCGACCAGCAGGCGATGGACGCTCTCGATCACGCAGCCGAGCTCGGTATGCGCGTAGCGCCCGACGCCGCACGCGCCGAGCATTGACCGTCGAGCTCGCGGTCACACCGCGCGGGCCGTACTCGCTCGCATTCTCGGCGCGGTTCTCGAGCGATGCGACAAGGACCTTCCGCGACGGCGTGCTGACAGCTCTACTCGAGGTCGACGACAGCCGCGAGCTGGCTCTCGCCCGGCAGTCGCCGGACGGAACGGTCACGATCCGGGCCCAGTCGGCGGCGGGAGCCGAGCGGCTGCGCTGGGTTCTCGCGCTGGACGACGACCACTCGGAGTTTCTCCGGCAGGTGCGACACGACGCGCTGCTCGGACGCGCAGCACGACAGCTTCGCGGTCTCCGGCCCGTGCGCGTGCCGACCGTCGCCCACGCGCTGCTGCGTGCGTACTGCGGCCAGCTGATCGAGGCCAGGCGCGCCCGGGCGCTCGAGCGCTCGATCATCCGCGCCGTCTGCACGGCCGGCGCCGAGGGCCTGTACGTGTCGCCGACAACGGGCGACCTCGCGGCGCTCGCGCCGTCGCAGCTGCGGAGCATCGGGCTGCACGCGAAGCGCGCCGCTTCCCTCGTGCGCATATGCCGGACGATCGAGCTCGAGCGGCTGCACGGCATTCCGACGAGCGCGGTCGCATCGCGGCTCGAGCGCGAGCGCGGCGTCGGCCCCTGGTCGATCGGCGTCGTCTGCCTCCAAGGGCTCGGGCGCTACGACTACGGGCTCGTCGGCGACCTGGGGCTCGTCAAGCTCCTGCGCGCGCTGCGGGGGCGGCCGGTCGACGGCTGGGAGACGGCGGAGCTGCTCGCGCCGTACGGCGAGTGGGCCGGCCTCGCGAGCATGTACCTGCTTGCCGGCTTCGCGCGCGGGTTGCTGCCCGTGAGCGAGCTGCGCGCAGCATAGGCAGACTCCGCTCGTGGCGGAGCAGCGGATCGCGATCATCGGCGGCGGGCGCATCGGCGAGGCGCTGCTCAGCGGCCTGCTCAGCTCCGGCTGGCGCGACATCGTCGTGACGAGCCGCCGCGAGGAGCGAGTCGCAGAGCTCCGCGAGCGGCACGGCGTCGAGGCGACGACGTCGAACGCAGACGCGGTGCGCGGGGCCGCACTCGTCGTCGTCGCGGTGAAACCGCAGGACATCGACGCGCTACTCGCCGACATCGGCTCTCTGCTCTCACCCGACCAGACCGTCCTCTCGGTTGCGGCGGCGATTCCGACGGCGCACATCGAGGCCCGCATCGCCGACGGCGTACCGGTCGTGCGCGCGATGCCGAACTCGCCTTCGACGGTGCACGAAGGGATGGCCGGCATCGCAGCCGGCGCGCACGCGGGCGACCGGGAGCTCGCGCTGGCCGAGGAGGTTCTGACGCACCTCGGCCGCGTGGTGAGGGTCCCCGAGCACGCGATGGACGCGATCACGGCCTTGTCCGGCTCCGGCCCGGCGTACTTCGCGCTCCTCGCCGAGGCGATGATCGAGGCCGGCATCCTGCTCGGCATCTCGCGCGAGATCTCGACGACGCTCGTCGTGCAGACGATGTTCGGCACCGCGAAGCAGCTCCGCGACGAGAAGATGCATCCCGTCGAGCTGCGCGAGTCCGTCACCTCGCCGGGCGGAACGACGATTGCGGCGATCCGCGAGCTCGAGCAGGCCGGCGTCCGGGCCGCATTCCTGAATGCGATCGAGGCGGCGATGCGGCGCTCGAAAGAGCTCGCGGAAGGTGGCTAGGAACATCGAGATCGTCATCGCGGAGCACCCCGCACATGTCGTCGGCGAGCGGCTCGCCGACGCCGCGCGGGTCGGCGGCCACATCGTGCTGACGGGAGGGTCGACGCCGCGGCTCGCATATGCGACCGCTGCCGAGCTCCAGCCGGACTGGACCGCGACCGAGCTCTGGTGGAGCGACGAACGCTGCGTCCCGCCGGAGGACGAGCGCTCGAACTACGGGCTGGCCAAAGCGGCGCTCTTCGACCGTGTGAGGCCCGGAAAGATGCACCGCATGCGCGGCGAGCTCGGCCGCGACAAAGGCGCGGAGCTGTACGAGCAGGAGCTCGGCTCGCTCGGGCGCTTCGATCTCGTGCTGCTGGGACTCGGGGCCGACGGCCACGTCGCCTCGCTCTTCCCGAACGAGCCGACGCTCGAAGTCACCGACAGGCGGGTTGCCGGCGCCGCGGCGAAGCTCGAGCCGTTCGTCGACCGCATCACGCTGACGCTGCCGCCGCTCTGCGGCGCACGCGAGGTGCTCTTCCTCGTCACAGGCGCGCACAAGGCGGAAGCGGTCAAGCGCGCATTCGTCGGCGACCCGTCTCGCGACACGCCGGGCAGCCTCGTCCGCTCGATCGACGGCACGACGACGGCCGTGCTGGACGCGGCGGCGGCATCAGCCATCTAAGGCAGGAGCTCGGACTGCGGCAGCTCGACCGCCGCGTTCCGCTTCGCCGCGAGCAGCTGGAGCACGAGCACCGTGTCTGCGACCCGAACGTCTTCGAGGAAGTCGGCTCGCTTCTCGAACGACTCGAGGACGTCCTCGATCGCGAGCGTGTACGCCGCGCGGTCGCCGGCGGCGAGCGTGACGACCGCGTCGGCGACGGCCGGCGGGAAGTCTTCGCGGTCGCAGAGCGTGGAGCCGAGAGCGCGCGCATCGGCATCCTCGCCGAGAACGAGGAGGGCGAGCGCGCCGGCGTAGCGTCCGATCGGCGACTCGGCGTCGCCGGCGCCGTCCTCGAGGGCCCAGCGCGCCGCGGCCGACGCGTCGTCGCCCGCAAGGAGGAGCGCCTTCATCGCCGCAATCGGCCGTCCCCACGAGTCGGGTGGCGCACCCTGCCGGCTCTCGCGGTAGCGGGCAGCGGCGGTGCGGAGCCAGTCGGCCCCCTCGTCCCGCCTCCCGGCCATCAGGAGGCAGAGCCCGGCCGCCCAGGCCGCGTTTCCGAGCTGCGTGAGCTGACGCTGATCGAGCTCGCGGGTCTCGCCGCCCCGGTAGCGCTCGATCGCCGCCTCGGCCTGCTCCGCCCAGCCCACGCGCTGAGTGTATGCACGCCTGATTGACCGTTCAGTCAAACTCGCTATCGTGCCGCTCATGCGGGAGGCACGCGAGGTCTTCTTCGTCGACGGGGTCCGGACGCCGTTCGGCAAGGCCGGTCCGAAGGGCCAGTACTGGCGCACCCGCGCCGACGACATGGGCGTCAAGGCGGTCCGCGAGCTGCTCCGGCGCAACCCGCAGATCCCGCCCGAGCGGATCGGGGACGTCGTCCTCGCCGCGACGGCACAGGTCGGCGACCAGGGCCTGACGCTCGGCCGCGACGTCGCGCTCCTCGCCGGCATTCCGGACACCGTGCCGGGCTTCGCCGTCGACCGCATGTGCGCCGGGGCGCTCACCGCCGTGACGGCGGCGGCCGGAGAGATCGCGTTCGGGGCGGTCGACGTCGCACTCGCCGGCGGTATCGAGCACATGGGTCACCACCCGATGGGCGAGGACGTCGATTTCAATCCGCGTTTCGTCTCGGAGCGGCTGATCGACGAGTCCGCCGCTTCGATGGGGCTGACCGCGGAGAACCTCCACGATCGGTTTCCGAAGATCACGAAGGAGCGCGCGGACCGGTTCGCCGTCCAGTCGCAGCAGCGCGCGGCGGCCGCTTGGAAGAACAACGGGCGTAGGCTCGACGGAGCCCGTGAAGGAGCGGAGGCGCCGGCTTTGCCGGTGCCGGAGCGGGCTGGCGTGATGGCGGAGACCGTCGTCCCGATGGCCGTCTTCACCGACGACGGCTGGAAGGTGGCCGAGCGCGACGAGTTCCTGCGCCCCGACACCTCGCTCGAAGGCCTCGCCGCGCTGAAGCCGGCCTTCCGGGCGGGCGGTCGAGTCACCGCCGGTAACTCCGCCGGCCTGACCGACGGCGCGACCGCGGCGTTTCTCGCAGCGGAGGACACGGTTGCCGAGCTCGGCCTGACACCGAAGCTCCGACTCGTCGGCTACGCCTATACCGGCGTCGAGCCGCACCTGATGGGCTACGGCCCCGTGCCGGCGACGAAGCGCGTGCTCGAACAGGCGGGCATCGCGATCGAGGACGTCGACCTCTTCGAGCTCAACGAGCCGTTCGCGGTGCAGGTGCTGACGTGGTGCGACGAGCTCGGCATCGCGGCCGACGACCCGCGGCTGAACCCGTACGGCGGCGCGATCGCCTGCGGCCATCCGCTCGCGGCGACCGGCGTGCGCCTGATCGCGCAGCTCGCCTACGGGCTGCGTGAGCGCGGCGGCCGTTGCGGGCTGACGGCCCTGTGCATCGGGATGGGCATGGGCTGCGCGATCCTCTGGGAGAAGGCGTAGTGAGCGACACCGTCTTCAAGTTGAACCGGGCCGGCTCGGTCGCGCTCGTCACGATCGACAACGGCGAGGACTACCGCAGGCCCACGACGCTCGGCCGGTCTGCGTTCGAGTCGGCGCTGCAGGTGCTCGACGAGCTCGAAAGCGGCGACTGGACCGCAGCGGTGTTCACCGGGAAGCCGTTCGTCTTCTGCGTCGGCGCCGACATCGACGAGTTCTCGAAGCTCGGCTCCGCGGTGGACGCACTCGAGGGGACCCGTGCCGGTCACGCGCTCTTCAGCCGAATCCGCTCGCTGCCGTTTCCCACGGTCGCGGCCGTCAACGGTGCGGCGCTCGGCGGCGGGCTCGAGCTCGCGCTTCACTGCACGGCCCGCACGCTCGCGACGAACGTCCGCCACATCGGCTTCCCCGAGGTCGCGCTCTCGATCATCCCGGCGTGGGGCGGCACGCAGCTGCTGCCGCGGCTGATCGGGCCCGAGGCGGCGGCGAAGGTGATCGTGCTCAACCCGCTGCGCCAGAACAAGCTGCTGACCGCGCCGGAGGCGTTCGAGCTCGGAATCGCGGACCGGCTCATCGAGCCGGTCGAGTTCGTCGACGAGTCGCTCCGGTTCGCACGGGAGCTCACGGAGATCGAGCGTCCGGCCCCGGATTGGTCGGAGCTCGAAACGGTGGTCCGCAAGGCGCGCTCGCGCGTCGACGACGCGGTGCATGGGGCAACGCGCGCGCCGTACGTCGCGCTCGACCTGATCGCGGGCGCAAAGGATTGGCCGCTCGAGGAGGGCTACGCGGCGGAGGAGAACGCGATGGCGGAGCTGCTCGTCAGCCCGCAGGCGCAGGCGTCGGCGTACGCGTTCACGGTCGTCGAGCGGCGCTCGAAGCGCCCGCCCGAGCTCCCGGACGAGAAGCCGCGGCGCGTGCAGAAGGTCGGGATCGTCGGCGCGGGCCTGATGGCGACACAGCTCGCGACGCTCTTCCTGCGCCGGCTCGAAGTGCCGGTCGTGCTGCGGGACATCGAGCAGGCCCGGATCGACGAGGCGCTCCAGACGATCCGCGAGGAAGCCGGCGCAAGGAAGCCCTTCCTCGCGACGATCGTCGACGGCGGCACCGGATGGGAGCAGTTCGCCGGCTGCGACCTCGTGCTCGAGGCGGTGTTCGAGGAGCTCGACGTGAAGCGCGAGGTGCTCGCAGAGGTGCGCAAGGTGGCGCCGGACGCGATCCTGGCGACGAATACCTCGTCCCTGTCCGTCGAGGAGATGGGGGCAGACGTCGGGCTGCACTTCTTCAACCCGGTGGCGATGATGCCGCTCGTCGAGATCGTGCGCACGCCGCAGACGACAGGCGAGCAGCTCGCGACCGCCTGGGACGTCGTCAAGAAGCTGAAGAAACGCGGCGTGATTGTCGGCGACGCTCCGGGTTTCGTCGTCAACCGCGTGCTGACGCGCGCGACACGCGTCCTGCTCGACGCGCTCGAGAACGGCAACACCGTCGAGGAAACCGACGAGGCGATGCTCTCGCTCGGCATGCCGATGGCGCCGTCCGTCGTTCTCCAGATGGTCGGCCCGCGCGTCGCAAACCACGTGCTCGAGACGATGCACGAGGCATATCCCGACCGCTTCCCGCTCTCGCCGACGCTCGCGGGCTTCGCGGCGGGCAGCGACGAGATCGTCCTGACGGGCGATGCGAAGCGGAGCGTCGAGCAGATCCGCGACGACATCCTCGAGGCGCTCGCCGACGAGATCCGCCACCTGCTCGACGAGGGCGTCGTCGGCGCCGCCGCCGACGTCGACGCCTGCCTGATCCTCGGCGCCGGATATCCGTTCTTCATGGGCGGGGTGACGAAGCACCTCGACCAGCTCGGCATCTCCGAGCGGGTCACCGGCGGCCTACTCGCCGAGTACGGCAAGATCCCTGCCTGATGGCCGCCGCCGACGACTACCGGATCCGCGTCGAGATCGAAGACGAGGGCGGCTGGCTCGACCGGCTCGGCCTCGAGCTGAGCGGTGAGGCCGCCGAGCTCGCGCGGGAGCTCGAGCAGCGCCTGCTCGTCGTGTCGCGGGACGGTGACGAGGTGTTCGTGTACGCAGGCACGAGCGCCGAGGCCGAGCGCGCCCGCTCCGTGATCCAGGCGGTGCTGCGGGATCTCGGGGGGAGCGCGGTCACCGGACCCGTCGAGCATTGGCTCGAGGACGAGGAGCGCTGGGATGACGAGCCGCCCGGAGAGACGTGGGAAGAGGAAGAGCTCGAGCACGGCCACGCGCCCTGGCAGGTGCGGGTACGCACCCGGTCCAGGGAGCAGGCACGGAGCCTCAGTGAACGGCTCGAGGCCGACGGATATCCAGTAGTCCGCCTGTTCGACCATCTGGTGGTCGGGGCCTCCTCGCGGGAGGACGCGGAGGCTCTTGCCGGGCGCGTCCACGGCGAGGTCGAGCCGGGAGGGGCGCTCGTCTGGGAGACCGTCCCGGGCAATCCCTTTGCCGTCTTCGGGGGCCTCGGGGGCTCCGGAACGCCGGTCGGCTAGACCACTCGGTTGACGCCCCCGGAACCGGGGGTATGCTTCAGGTTGCGCTGTCCGCCCAGGGGAAGTCAGCGGGTGCGCACCTCTAGAGGCTTTGCAGCACGATCGACGTGCTGCGCATATGCAAGAACCCACGACGCAGCCGATCATCCTCTCTGAGGCGGCGGACCCACTTGCCGCCGCCGCATACCGCGCCGACGCGTGGGCGGGCGAGCCGTTCCTGCACGAGGGCGAGGACGCCGCGCACGCGCTCGCACAGGGCACCGCCCGCCGCCATGCGCTCGACGACGCGATCGCCGAGATCGACGCCGGACGGGCGCGGCCGAGCTCCCACTGGAAAGTGCGCTACGGCCTGATGCTCGGCCTCGAGCGCGTGCTCGCGGACCCCGAGCCGAACACGGCCTCCGGCACGCCGCTGCGGCGGCACCAGATCGACGCGCTCGCCGGCATGCTCACCGAGCTGATCGCTGCCGCGCAGCGCGAGGAGGAGAACGGCAACGGCGCCGCACTCGAGGAGGTCGTCGACGAGGAGGACGAGGACGAGCCGGAGGACGCCGGCGACGACGACATCGAGGACGAGCCGGAGGAGCTGTCGCTGGAGCAGGACCCTGGCGCGGTTCGCCGCTACCGGTTCAGGCACCCCACGGCTTCGGGCAAGACGATCGCCGCCGCCGGCTTCGTGGAGGCGGCGCGCACGCTAGGGGTGCTCATCCTCACGCACCGCCGCCTGCTCGTCTCGCAGTTCGATCGCGATCTGACGACGGAGGGCTACGGCGACCGCTTCACACCCGCGATCGAGACGGGGAAGGAGCCGCTCAGCCAGAGCCCGCTGACGATCCAGACCTATGCGTGGTTCGCGCGCCACGTCGGCTCGCTCAGCCGCGACGCCTACCAGCTCGTGATCTGCGATGAGGCGCACACCGCGCTCGGCGAGAAGACGTCCGGGGCGATCCGCTCGTTCCCGGAGCCGGTCTACATCGGCATGACCGCGACCGAGCAGCTGATCGCG
>JBGQKY010000002.1:0-41703 GCA_041499745.1 Gaiellaceae bacterium | reverse complement strand
TGCTGCCGCTCGCGCGCGCCGCCGTCGCCGCGGGCGCCGACGGGATCATCGTCGAGGTGCACCCGCGGCCCGAGGAGGCGCTCTGCGACGGGCCGCAGCTCATCCCGACGGCCGAGTTCGAAGACTTCGCGGCCGAGATCCGCGCGCTCGCGTCCCTCATGGGCCGCGCCATCGGGTAGGGCGGGGCACTGAAACTAGAGCCGGCGGCCGAGGTCAGCGGGCACGTCGCGGTGCCCGGCGACAAGTCGATCTCCCACCGCTCCGTGCTGCTCGGCGCACTCGGCGAAGGGGAGACGCACGTGCGGGGCTTCCTGCGCGCCGGCGACACGCAGGCGACGATCGACGCGGTGCGCACGCTCGGCGCGCAGGTGGACGACGTCGCCGAGGACGAGCTCGTGGTGCACGGGGTCGGCCTTCGCGGCCTCCACGGTGGCACGGCCGACTGCGCGAACGCGGGCACGCTGCTCCGGCTCATCACCGGCGTCGCCGCGGGCCAGACCGGCCGCTTCGTGCTCACCGGCGACGAGTCGCTCTCGTCTCGTCCGATGGAGCGCGTTGCCGAGCCGTTGCGACAGATGGGCGCGCAGATCGAGACGACGGACGGTCACGCGCCCGTCACCGTCGAGGGTTCCGACTCGCTCCAGGGCATCACGTATCAGCTGCCCGTCGCGAGCGCCCAGGTGAAGTCGGCGATCCTGCTCGCGGGGCTCAACGCAGCGAGCCCGACGACGGTCGGCGAGCCGAAGCCGACGCGCGATCACACCGAGCTCATGCTCCAGGCTGCGGGCGTGAGCGTCCGCCGGAAGCCGGCAGGCGTCACGATCGAGCCGGCGGGCTCGTTGCGGCTCGGCGAGGTCGACGTGCCGGGAGACTTCTCCTCTGCCGCGCCGCTGCTCGCCGCCGCCGCGATCGTCCCGGGCAGCGAGCTCACCATCCACGACGTCGGCCTGAACCCGCGCCGCACCGGTTTGCTGGACGTGCTCGACCGCATGGGCGCGCACGTCGTCGTCTTCAACAAGCACCGCGTCGCCGGCGAGCTCGTCGGCGATGTGACGATCAGGTACACCGAGCTCGACGGGGTCGAGGTGACCGCCGACGAGGTGCCGCTCCTCGTCGACGAGTTGCCGCTCGTGGCGCTGCTGGCATCGCACGCGCGCGGCGACAGCATCGTGCGCGGGGCCGAGGAGCTCCGCCTGAAGGAGACCGATCGGATCGAGGCCGTCACCGACGGTCTGAAAGCACTCGGCGCCCGTATCCGCTCGCGCCCCGACGGCTGGATCGTCACCGGCGTCCCGCGGCGCCTCAAGGGAGGCCGGATCGACGCGCGCGGCGACCACCGGATCGCGATGCTGGGAGCCGTCGCGGGCCTCTCGTCCAGGGAAGGCGTGGACATTCTGGACGCCGAGACGGTCGCTATAAGCTTCCCCGGGTTTTTCGAGCTTCTGGAATCGGTGGTGAGGCGATGATCGTCGCAATCGACGGACCGGCGGGTACCGGCAAGAGCACCGTCGCGCGCGCGCTCGCCGGGCGGCTCGGCTTCCGCTACCTCGACACCGGCGCGATGTACCGCGCGCTTACGTGGCTCGCGATGCACCGGGGCCAGGATCTCGGGAATGCGGACGCGCTCGCCGAGCTCGCACGCGTCGAGCCGGTGAGGTTCGACGGAGAGGGGCGGGTCTGGATCGCCGGCATGGACGTCACCTCGTCGATCCGCGAGCAGCGGATCGACCGGCTGGTCCCTGTCGTCGCGCGGCACGGGCCCGTGCGCGAAGTGATGCGCGAGCGTCAGCGCGAGCTCGGACAGGAGGGGAACGTCGTGATCGAAGGGCGTGACATCGGAACGGTCGTCGCGCCTTTGGCGGAGGTCAAGGTCTATCTCATCGCCGACCGCGACGAGCGCGCGAAGCGGCGAATGGCGGATCGTCCAGGCATCGGCGCCGATGCGCTCGCGACCGACCTGCGCGCGCGCGACGAGAAGGACGCCGAGCGCATGAAGCCGGCGCAGGACGCGCAGGAGATCGACACGACGAACCTTCGTGTCGAAGACGTCGTCGCGCGCATCGAAGCGATCGTCCGCGAACGCACCGCCGCGTGAACCGGATCGACCTGGTCTGGCCGCTCGGCCGCTGGTCGATGGGTGCCCTCGCAGCGCTGGCGGCCCGCGAGCGCGTATACGGCAAGGAGCGCATTCCGCGGCAAGGCGGTGTCGTGCTCGCCCTCAACCACTTCGCCTGGATCGACGTGCCGCTTTTCGGGTTCGCGAATCCGCGCAACACGTACTTCGTCGCGAAGGCCGAGGCGCACGACATTCCCGGGCTCGGCCAGTTCATCCGCGTCTTCGGGTCCTTCGCCGTGCGGCGCGGCGAGTCCGACCGCGAGGCGGTGCGGCGAATGCGCGAGGTCGTACGCGAGGGGGACGTGCTCGGCGTCTTCGTCGAGGGAACGCGCCAGCTCGCCGGCGTTCCGGGCGAGGTGCAGCCGGGCGCTGCGATGGTCGCGATCCAGGAGAACGTGCCCGTCGTCTGCGGCGCCGTCCACGGCTCGCAGACCTGGAAGGTCGGCAACTTCGCGCCCGCCTCGATCGCCTGGGGCGAGCCCCTCCGATTCGACGGCCTGCCGCGCGGCGGGAAGGGCTATCGCGAGGCCTCCGAGGAGATCGGCGCCGAGATCCACCGGCTCTGGTCGTGGCTGCGCGACATCCACGCGGCCGGCCGGCCGCGAAACGCGGTGCCGCCGCGCGCGCCGGAGCAGCTGCGGGCACCCGTGACACTTCCGTAACAGGGCCTGGCCCCGAGGCGTCCGGGCCCAACTGTCCGGCGCCGTCGGGCCGGCGTCTCCATACGTCCTTGTAACAACTTGTCACTACCGCGCGGTCGCTAGATGAGCTCGCCGTTCGGCGTTGCCGTGGCACGCCGGCGGTCGGCCGTGACCAGCGGCATCAATTGAGCGAGAGCCCGGTGTGGACTCGCGGTAGGCCAGCCGCGGCGCCGAGCAGGAGAGTCGCGCCGGCGTGCCTGGCGGCGGCGTCGTCTTCGTCGACTCGCTCGACGTCCGCCTGTAGCAGTGCCGAAGCACGTGGGAGCGACCTGACTGGTAACTGCCGGCGGAGAGGGGCTGCCAGCTCGCGGACACGCGCCACCTGCGCCGGCGCGACCTGCACCGCACGCGCGGCTGCCTCCCAAGCGTCATCGTCCGCGCCCCGTGCCGGAACACACCCGGCAATCGCGATCGCATCCGAAATCGACCAGAGATACAAAGGCTCGAGAACGATCCCCACGGCGGCGCCGGGTGGCAGGTCAGCACCCTCTTCGAGCACGGCGATGAGCGTTCGCGGCCGCGGCCGTCGCTCGCAGATCGAGAGCTTCACGGCTCCGACCGCGATTGCACGCTCGACCGCGCCGCGGTGTCCAGCGTCGGCCAGAAGCTGCCGCCATCCGCTTGGCTCCAGCCGAGCGAAGATGTCGGCGATTCGTCTCGGCTCGCCGCGCGCGAGGAGTTCGAGACCGTGGTCAACCATGTCCGGTGGCACGTGCTCGTCGTCCTCGCCGAGCCCATGAGCGGCCTCCTCTGCGAACGTCAGAGCGTGCTCGCCTCGCGGCCGTAACGCAGGAAACAGACGCGGAAGCCGCTCGGCGGCGTCGAGTGCGAAGTCGCGTAGTTCGTCGCTGCCCACGCCGCCGACGGTAGGTGCGCGACAAGGCCGCCGCCAGTCGCTTGTTCGGCCATGAGCCGTCGGCTCTACGCTTGCCCAGCCATGTCCGAGCAAGAGCTTCTGGGGACCGTCGCGATCATCGGCTTTCCGAACGTCGGCAAGTCGACGCTCGTGAACCGGCTGACCGGCACGCGCGCCACGGTCGTCCACGAAACGCCGGGGGTCACGCGCGACCGCAAGGAGCTCGTCTGCGAGTGGCGGAACGAGCGCTTTCTGCTCGTCGACACCGGCGGCGTCGACATCGCGGGCAGGGACACGCTCACGAAGTCGATCGCCGACCAGGCGCGCGGGGCGGTCGAGGAGGCCGATCTCGTCCTCTTCATCGTCGACGCGCAGATCGGGATCACACCGGGCGACGAGGAGGTGGGGCAGATCCTGCGCGAGGCGAAGAAGGCCGTGCTCGTGATCGCGAACAAGATCGACGATCCGAAGCAGGACATGCTCGCGCTCGAGCTGCACCGGCTCGGGCTCGGCGATCCGATCCCGCTCTCCGGTCTGCACGGGCACGGCACCGGCGACTTGCTGGACGAGATCGTCGACTACCTCGAGGTGCACGGCCGGGCGCGGCACGAGCACCCGCCCGAAGACACGATTCGCGTCGCGATCCTCGGCCGTCCGAACGTCGGCAAGTCGACGCTCGTAAACAAGCTGCTCGGCCAGGAGCGCGTGATCGTCTCGGAGATCCCCGGCACGACCCGCGACTCCATCGACACCGTGCTTCAGCGCGGCGACAAGACGTTCGTCCTCGTCGACACCGCGGGTCTGCGGCGCAAGCGCCGCCACCGGCAGGGCATCGAGTACTACTCGGAGCTGCGCGCGCTCGAGGCAGCGGAGCGGGCCGATGTGGCGCTCGTCCTGATCGACGCGGCGGAGGGAGTCGTCGACCAGGACCTCGCGGTCGCCGACGTCTCACGCAAGGCCGACTGCGCGACCCTGATCGTTCTTGCGAAGTGGGACGTGAGCGAGGTGCGCATCGAGGAGGTGCGCGGGCACCTGCGGCGCCGCCTGCGCCAGCGGCCCGAGTTCATCGCCGTCTCGGCGAAGACCGGCCGCGGCCTCGACCGCCTGCTCGACACGGTCGAGGAGCTCTTCGGGCGCTACACGATGAAGATCTCGACCGTCGAGCTGAACAAGACGCTCGCGGAGCTCAAGAACAGGCGCCAGCCCCCTGCGAAGGCGGGCCGCCGGCTGAACATGCTCTACGTCGCGCAGACCGGGCAGCGGCCGCCGCGCTTCCGTATCTTCGTGAACGATCCGGGCCTCGTCACCCGCGACTACGGCTACTGGGTCGAAAACGAGTTGCGCGAGCGGTTCAATCTGGAAGGAGTGCCCGTGTCGATCGACTTCGTGCGCCGCTCGTGAGGTTCCTCGTCGCAGGCGCGGGCTCGTGGGGAACGGCGTTCACGCACGTCCTGCTCGAGCGCGGCCACGAAGTCGTGCTCGGCTGCCACACAACGGAGCAGGCGCGCGCGATCAACGAGACGGCACGCAATCCGCGCTCGCTGCCGATCGTCGACCTGCACGAAGTCGAGGCGGTTGCGCTCGAGGACGCACCGTCAGACGTCGACGTCGCGGTCGTCGCGGTGCCGAGCAAGGCGTTCGCGAGCGTTGTCGCGTCGCTTCCCGGCTCGGCACCGGTGCTGAGCCTGACGAAGGGTCTCGATCCCGCGACCGGCGAGCGCCTCTCGACGACCGTGCGCGGCCGGCCGGTCGCGGTCCTCTCGGGGCCGAACATGGCCGAGGAGATCGCCGTCGAGTTGCCGACCGCGGCCGTGATCGCGAGCGAGGACGGCTACCTCGCGGGAGAGCTGCAACACGCGATCAACTCGGCGGTGTTCCGCGCGTACGTGAACCCGGATGTCGTCGGGGTCGAGCTCTGCGCCGCCGCGAAGAACGTGATCGCGCTCGCCGCGGGTGGCGTCGACGGCCTCGACCTCGGCGACAACGCAAAGGCGTCGTTGATCACGCGTGGTCTCGCCGAGATGTCGCGGCTCGGCGAGGCGGCGGGTGCGCGCCCCGAGACGTTCGCGGGCCTCGCGGGAATGGGCGACCTGATCGTCACCTGCTGGAGCAAGCACGGCCGCAACCGCCACGCCGGCGAGCTGATCGCACAAGGCCTCAGTCCGGGCGAGGCCATTGCGCGGATCGGCCAGACCGTCGAGGGGATCACGACAGCGCCCGCCCTGCACGACCTCTCCGCGCGCCTCGGCGTGGAGTTGCCTATTACCGAGGGAGTGTGCGCGGTACTCTCAGGCCAGAGCCTCAGCGAACTTGTCTCCAGGCTGATGGGGCGACAGCCGACCGAGGAGTGACATGTCGAGGTTGATTCCGGCAGCGGTCGCGGTGCTCGTCACGGCGGGCTGCGCGAGCGCAACGGCGGGCGGGCCGGGCGCGGTCGACGGCGCCGCCGCGCTCGTCCCCGGAAATACGGTCGCCTTCGTCGCGGCGAGCACCGACCTGACGTCGGGCCAATGGCATGCCGTCGGCAACGTGCTCCTGCGTGGGCTCGAGCGGCAGACGAAGCTCGTGTGGGCGACGGACCTCGAGCCTGCGGTCGGCGACGAGGTCGACGTCGCGGTGCTCCCCGGGGACGAGGTCGTCGCGCTTACCCAGCCGCACGACGAGGGAACGCTCGCCGCGCTCGCGAAGAAGTACGACTGGAAGACGCGTAAGGTCGGTGACTGGACCGCGATCGCACAGACCGATGCTGTGCTGAACGATCTCGGCTCGCCGGCGCCGTCGCTCGCGGAGAACAAGCTCTTCCGCGATGCGATGGACCGGATCCCGAGCGACGCGCTCGTCCGCGCCTACGTGAGCGGCGCGAAGGCGGAGGAGATCGTCACGTCGGTTCCCGGGCAGATGGAGACCACGATCTCGCCGCTCGCCCAGCCACGCGTACCGCGTGGTGCTGCGACGATCGGCAGAGTCGAGTTCCGCTGGGCCGCGGTTGCGGTCACCGACGAGAAGCGCGGACTCAAGCTCGAGGCGGTTGTGCGCACCAGCGAGCCGACCTCGTCTCGGCGGACGCGGTACATCATCCGGCCGAGCACCCCGTACGTGACGCTGCTCGCAGACGAGATCCCGGCGGACGTGCTCGCGATCGTCGACTTCCCGGTTCCGGCGGGCGCGTTCGAGCAGGTGCGGCAGTTGCCGCCGCCGCTCCAGAAGCTGCTCGGGAAGGACGTGTTCGTGGCGCTCCGGCTCGACACGCTGCTCCACGGCGAGACGGCGCTGTACGTGCGCGCCGGGCTGCCGATCCCGGAGGCGACGCTCGTCTCGCAGCCTTCCGACACGGCGACCGCATCGTCGGCGCTCGACGACTTGCTCGGCGCCCTCCCGAAGACGAGCATGCTGAAGGGCCTGACGCTCCACCGCGCCGTGATCGGCGGCCAGTTCGTCGTCTCGACGACACAGCGCGGGATCGACGACTTCCGCGGCGGCGGGCCGAAGCTCTCCGCCGACCCGTCGTTCCTCGAGGCGAAGAAGTTGTCCGGTATGCAGGACGAGACGACCGGATTCGCCTACGCCAACGCCAAGGCTGCGCTGCCGCTGCTCCGGCTGGCGGGAGTGAAGCTTCCGGCCGATCTGCCCGACCTCCGGACGCTGATCGCCTACGGCGGCCAGGAGGGCAACGAGCGCACATTCACGACTTTCCTCCAGGTCGGAAGCGGGTAAGAGCGGCTACCCTGGGCCCAGATGGCAACCCGCTCATTCACCTTTACCTCCGAGTCCGTCACCGAGGGCCACCCGGACAAGATCGCCGACCAGATCTCGGACGCCGTCCTCGACGCAGTCCTCACCAAGGATCCGCAGGGCCGCGTCGCCTGCGAGACGCTGATCACGACCGGCCTCGTCGTCGTCGCCGGCGAGATCACGACCGATACGTACGTCGACATCCCGCACCTCGTGCGCGATCGCATCCGAGAGATCGGCTACACGCGCGCGAAGTACGGCTTCGACGCCGAGACGTGCGGCGTGATCGTCGCGCTCGACGAGCAATCGCCGGACATTGCGCAGGGAATCGACCACTCCTTCGAGGAGCAGCACGGCGACGCCGACCCGCTCGACCAGGTCGGCGCAGGCGACCAGGGGATGATGTTCGGCTACGCGTCGAACGAGACGGACGAGCTGATGCCGCTGCCCATCATGCTCGCGCACAAGCTCGCACGCCGGCTCGCCGCCGTGCGCAAGACGGACCTTCTGCCCTATCTGCGCCCCGACGGGAAGACGCAGGTGACGATCCGGTACGAGGAGGACGAGCACGGACGCCGCCGCCCAGTCGAGATCGAGCGCGTGCTCATCTCGACACAGCATCGCGACGGGCTCGACATCGACACGCTCCTCAAGCCGGATCTCGTGCAGCATGTGCTCGAGCCAATCCTGCCGAAGCACCTCTACGACGAGAGGCGCCTCGACGACAAGGACTTCTTCTACTGCAACCCGACCGGCAAGTTCGTGATCGGCGGGCCGATGGGGGACTCCGGTCTCACCGGGCGTAAGATCATCGTCGACACCTACGGCGGCGCCGCGCCTCACGGCGGCGGCGCGTTCTCGGGCAAGGATCCAACGAAGGTCGACCGCTCGGCCGCGTACGCCGCGCGCTACGTCGCGAAGAACGTCGTCGCGGCCGGCCTCGCGGAGCGCTGCCAGATCCAGGTCGCGTACGCCATCGGCGTCGCGCATCCGATGTCGATCCTCGTCGAGACATTCGGCACTGAGTCGATCCCGGTATCGAGGCTCGAGGAGCTCGTCGGCGAGTACTTCGACCTGCGCCCTGCGGCGATCCTGCGCGATCTCGACCTGCGCCGGCCGATCTACGCGAAGACCGCGGCGTACGGCCATTTCGGTCGCGACGACAAGGACTTCACGTGGGAGCGCACGGACAAGGCAGACGCGCTTCGCGCGGCGGCCGGGCTCGCGCAGCCCGTCGGAGCCCACGCCTGAGCTTGTCCTCATCGCGGGCGGTGCGGGCTTCATCGGCTCGTACCTCGCCGACGAGCTGCTCGCGCGCGGCCATCGTGTGCGAGCGCTCGACTCGCTGATCCCTCAGGTACACGGCGACGGGGGGCGGCCCGGCTATCTTGCAGCCGACGTCGAGCTTCTGGCGGGCGATGTGCGCGACGCCGAGGCGCTGCGGCGGGCACTGGACGGAGTCGACTCGGTCGTGCATCTGGCCGCGCGCGTCGGCGTCGGCCAGTCGATGTACGAGCTTGCCGAGTACACGTCGGTGAACTCGCTCGGCACCGCAATGCTGCTCGAGGCGCTCGCGGAGCGGCCGGTGCGAAAGCTCGTCGTCGCGTCGAGCATGAGCATCTACGGGGAGGGGCTCTACCGCGACGGCGAGGGACGCGACGTCGAGCCGGCCGAGCGCACCCGCGACCAGCTCGCGCGGCGCGAGTGGGACTATTCCGGGCTCGAGCCGGCGCCGACGCCGGAGCGCAAGCGGCCTGGGCTGTCGTCGATCTACGCGTTGACGAAGTTCGAGCAGGAGCGGGCGTGCCTCGTCGCCGGCGCCGCGTACGGGATCCCGACGGTCGCGCTTCGGCTCTTCAACACCTATGGGCCGCGGCAGGCTCTCTCGAATCCGTACACCGGTGTGCTCGCGATCTTCGCGGCGCGCCTCTTGAACGACCGGCCGCCGCGCATCTTCGAGGACGGCGAGCAGCGCCGCGACTTCGTCTCGGTGCACGACGTCACCCGCGCGTTCGCGCTCGCGCTCGAGGTCGACGGTGCCGACGGGCACGCGGTGAACGTTGGCAGCGGGCGCAGCGTCTCCGTGCGGGAGATCGGGACGAAACTCGGGGAGGTCGTCGGCCGCGAGCTCGAGCCGGAACTCACGGGGGAGTGGCGCGTCGGCGACATCCGCCACTGCTTCGCCGACGTCGCGCTCGCGCGCAGCGCACTCGGCTACGTCCCGGCGATCGAGCTCGAGGCCGGAATGGCCGAGCTCGCCGCCTGGCTCGAGGGGCAGACCGCGGTGGATCGCGTCGAGCACGCCGCCGCCGAGCTCTCGCGTCGCGGCCTCTCGATCTAGAGGTGCTCTAAGCCGGGCGCACAAAGAGGCCGGCGGCCGCCCTTTCGGAGATCGCACGCTCGCTGCCGTTCAGCTTCACCGTGAACTGCTCGGCCGCGGGCTCCGCCGTCTGCATCACGATCTCCTGGCCCGGCGTGAGCCCCTGGTCGTAGAACCAGTGGAGCAGGTCGCCGTCGTGCTCGGCCATCCGGACGATCGTCGCGCGCGTGCCCGCCGGGAGCGCCGCCAGCGGTGCAAGGCTCGTGTTTTCCTCCTGCTCGAAGCCCGGATCGACCGGCCAGCCGTGCGGGCAGCGCTCCGGATGACCGAGCTTGCCGTCGATGCGCTCGATCATCTCGTCGGTGAACGTGTCGCCGAGCTGGTCGGCGCGCTCGTGTGCCTCGGCGCCGGTGTAGCCCATGAAGTCGGTCAGGAGCCGCTCGATGATCCGGTGCTTGCGGACGACGCGCTCGGCGCGCTCGCGGCCGCTCTTTGTGAGCAGCGCCTCCTTGCGCTCGCCGCGCTCGATCAGCCCTTCGCCCTCGAGTCGCTTCAGCATCTCGCCCGCCGAGGCACGGGAGACGCCGAGCATCTCGGCGACCCTTGCGGCGAGGGGCGGCGACCCGGAGCCGCGCGGTGTGTACTCGCCGATCGGAAAGGCGAGGAAGTAGATCGTCTCCAGGTACTCGTCGACGGAATGTCCCTGCGCCATGGGTATGTATAGTGCCGCGACCCGACCCTGTAAGGCGGCCCTTACATCATGAGCACGGCACACATCCTTCTTCTCGGCGCGATCGCCGGCGGCACGATCTTCCTCGGGCTGCCGATCGGGCGGCTCCAGCATCTCGCGCCGCAGGCGCGCGCCGGACTGAGCGCGCTCGCGACCGGGATCCTCGTCTTCCTGCTCTGGGACGTGCTGACGGGCGCCGAGGAGCCGATCGGCGCAGCGCTCGAGGCACGGCACTGGGGTACGTTCTGGTGGCTCGCGCTGCTCGGCCTCGCCGGCTTCACGCTCGGCCTGATGAGCCTCGTCTACTACTCCGAGTGGATGAGGAAGAAGGCGCACCGGCGCTCGTCGACGCTCGTCGGGCCCGGCGCCGCCGCGATCGACGAGTTCGAGAGCCGCGGCTTCATCGAGGGCTTGACGCCCGGCGAGCAGCTCGCGCTGCTGATCGCCGTCGGCATCGGCGTGCACAACTTCGGCGAGGGCCTCGCGATCGGGCAGGCGGCGGCGGCGGACCAGATCAGCCTCGCGGTGACGCTGATCGTCGGGTTCTCGCTACACAACGCGACCGAGGGCTTCGGCATCTGCGGCCCGATGAGCGGCGAGGGGACGCGGCCGAGCTGGGGCTTCCTTGCGCTGCTCGGAGCGATCGGCGGCGCGCCGACGTTCTTCGGCACGCTGCTCGGGCAGGCGTGGGCGGGCGAGGCGGCGACGGTGATCTTCTTCGCGGTCGCGGCGGGCTCGATCCTCTACGTCGTGAAGGAGCTCTTCGCGGTGAACCGCACGTACGGACAAACCGTGCTTGTGACATGGCTCGTGCTCGCCGGGGTCGTGCTCGGGTTCGCGACGGATTTCATCACTCAAGCGGCGGGTGTCTAGCTCCCGTGGGGGAACCCAGGGTTACCCCACCTAAACCCTCCATCATTCCGCGCGTGACGAAGCGCTCTTGCGCTCCCGGCGAGAGTGCGATCTCGCCTCCGCGCGCGAGACGGCGGTCGACCAAGAGCGGCTACTTGCCGGGTTTGTGCGCGATGAAGACGGCGAGGTCCGGGCGGACATAGCTCGCCTCGGCGTCGAAGCCGGCCTCGCGTAGCCATTCGAGCTGCTCGGCGACGCTGCTCGGCGTGTCGTAGACGCCGTCGATCGCGATCGCTGCGTCTCCCGGGCGTTCCGGGACGACGACGTCGCCCAGTACGAGCGCGCTCGCGACCTGCGCGATCCGCGCGAACAGATCGCGCTTGGTGGGGCCGTCGAGATGGTGGACGGCGAGGACCGAGACGGCGAGGTCGAACGGGCCGGCCGGCAATGGATCCTCGAGGCGCGCGAGGCGAAGCTCTGCGTTCGGCAGGCGCTCCCGCGCACGGGACAGCATGGCCTCGCTCGCGTCGATGCCCGTCCAGCACGCATCCGGGTGGTTCCCGAGCACGTGCAGCGCGGTCTCGCCCGTGCCGGTGCCGAGCTCGAGGACGGTGCGCGCCTCGAGGCCCGCCGTCGCCGCAGCCACGGCCGCCTCGAGCTCCTCATAGCCCGGGATCTCGGCGAGCATCTCCCCGAGAAAGGTGTCGGGGTCCCAATCCCAGGCGCCCATGCGCCGACCTTACCCCCGGCTAGGCTCGATCGGTGAGCCGGTACGCCTCCGTCTATCCGCTGGTGACCGCGCGAGCCGTTGCGCGCGCGTTCACCTATGAGATCCCCGAGGAGGCGGACAGGGGCTCGGTCGTCGAGGTGAAGTTCGGCAACTCGCGCCGCCGCGGCGTCGTGACCGAGGTCGACGTCGAGCTGCCCGAGGGGGTCGAGGCGTCGCTCGTCGAGCGCGTAGCAGAGACGCTGCCGCCGGCGCTCGTCGATCTCGCGCTGTGGCTTGCCGACTACTACGGCTCGACACCGGCGCGCGCGTTGTCGCTCGTCGCTCCGTACAACGCGAAGCGGCGCGGAGAGCGAAGCGATCCCGGCGCGGTTGGTGCGCTCTCCGCCGAGGCGCCGCCGGAGCGTCTGTCGGACACACAGGAGCACGCTCTTGTCCGCATCGCCGAGCTGCTGGACGGCGGCGGCGGCAACGTGCTGCTGTGGGGCGCGACCGGCAGCGGCAAGACGGAGGTCTACATCCGCGCCTGCGAAGCGGCGCTCGCGCGCGGACGCGGCGCGATCGTGCTCGTGCCGGAGATCGCGCTCACGCCGCAGACGCTCGGCCGGTTCCGGGTGCGTTTCGGCGATCGCGTCGCGGTGATGCACTCTGCGCTGACGGAGGCGGAACGGCGCGACGAGCGCGAGCGAATCGCGTCGGGCGAGGCTCCGGTCGTGATCGGCGCGCGCTCAGCGGTATTCGCGCCGGTGCCGTCGCTCGGCGTGATCTGCATCGACGAGGAGCACGATTCGTCGTACAAGCAGGAGTCGGATCCGCGTTACGACGCGCGCACCGTCGCGGCGAAGCGTGCGTCGCTCGAGGGCGCGGTCGCCGTATTCGGCTCCGCGACGCCGCGGCCGGAGTCGTGGGAGCGGCTGGAGCGTCTCGCGCTCGGCGGTCGCATCGCGGCGCCGCTCCCGTCGGTGAAGGTCGTCGATCTGCGGCGGGAGTCGGGCTACCCGCTTTCGGCGCCGCTGCTGGCCGACCTCGGCGGGATCGCAGAGCGGGGCGGCAAGGCGATCCTGCTCCTGAACCGCCGCGGCGTCGCGCCCGCCGTCCACTGCCGCGCGTGCGGGGTGACGCGGCGCTGTCCGAACTGCGACGTCGCGCTGACGCTGCACGCTGACGGAGTGCTGCGCTGCCACCACTGCGGCCGGCTCGAAACGATGGGGGAGACGTGCCCTGCGTGCGGCTCGGCGGAGCTCGCGCGCATCGGCGCGGGCACGCAGAAGCTCGAGCGCGAGCTCGCGAAGAAAGTGCCGGAGCTCGAGGTGGTCCGCCTCGACACGGACGCCGTCGAGAAGCCCGAACAGTTGCGGGATGTGCTGGAGCGCTTCGCGCGCGCGGACAGGATAGTTCTCGTCGGGACGCAGATGGTCGCGAAGGGCCACCACTTTCCGGGCGTCGAGCTCGCCGCAGTCGTCGATGCCGACACCGGGCTCGGGCTGCCGGACTTCCGCGCCGAGGAGAGGACCTTTCAGCTGCTGACCCAGCTAGCCGGGCGCAGCGGCCGCGACGCGCCGGGGCGCGTCATCGTGCAGACGTTCCAGCCGGATGCGCGTGCGATCACCTACGCAGCGCGGCACGATGTCGCAGGCTTCCTCGCGGGCGAGCTCGACCGGAGGCGCAGCCTCGGCTACCCGCCGTTCCGGCATCTCGTGCGCATCGTCGTGACCGGCCCGGAGCTCGCGGACGCGACGCGTGCACTCGAGGAGCTGAAGTCCGGCCTCGGCGAGGCCGAGCTGCTCGGCCCGGCGCCGCTGCTGCGGCTGCGCGGCAAGCACCGCGCGCAGCTCGTCGGCAAGACCGACCGCCCGCGCGCCCTCGCAACGCGCGCCGCCGCCCTCCTCTCGGCCGCCGCCGTCCCGATGCGGCGCGCAGGCCTCTCGGCCGTAGTGGACGTGGACCCGCAGAGCCTGTAGTTCGTCACGAGAGTCGTACGACTCCGTAACGGTGTCTGACACCCGGAGATGTCCGCCAGGGAGCTGTCGACTGCCCCTGCGCAGGCATTTCGCTTTCCGTGTCTGACACCGGGACACGGCTCTGTCAGCCGTCGCGTCGCGCGGCGGCGAGATCCGCCGGGAACCGCCCGAGGAGCCATTCGACGCCGAGCGGCTCGCGCTGGTACGGCTTGCCGTTGATCTGCACGAAGTCGCGCGTACGCGGGTCCATCGGAAGGCGGGCCTCGGCCGGAAAATTCGCGTTGTGGCGCTCGATCAGGTGATTGACCTCGGCGAAGCTCCAGCGGTGCGCGGTCTCGAGCCAGAGGCGCCCGAACTCGGCGGCGTCGCGCATCTCGGCGGCGAGCTCGCGCCAACTCTCGCCGAGCTGCGCCTCGTGCCGGTCGAGCTCGTCCTCGATCGCCCGCAGGCGCCGCATCCAGAGCGCCGGCCCGCCGAGCGCACGGATCGCGGCGTCGGCGTCGGGGCGGAAGTTGCGCAGCCGCTGCTCGAGCGGCTTGCCCTTCTCCGGGATCGCCCGGAGCTCCTCCTCGAGCACGCGCCGCTCCTCACGGTCGCGCGAGGTCTCGGGCCGGATCGCGCCCTGGCTCATGATCGCCTTGGCTTCTCGCGGGTCCATCGCCTGGGTAGTCTGCCGACTGCATGGAGGCCGACGAGGAGCACATCGAAGGGCAGGTCAAGGACGAGAAGCTCGACCCCGAGCGCGAGGCGCGCCGGCGGATCGCGCTCGCCCAGATCCGCCAGTACCCGGACGCCGCGCTGAAGATGAAGGCGCGCCCGGTCGAGGAGTTCGACGACGAGCTGAAGAGCCTCGTCGAGCGGATGAAGCTGCTGATGGTCGAGGCGAACGGCATCGGCCTCGCCGCGAACCAGGTCGGCGTGCTCCGCCGCGTCTTCGTCTTCCAGAACGAGGATGACGACGCCCTCGCGATCGTGAACCCGGACATCGTCGAGCGCGGGGAGGAGACCGAGGTGGCCGACGAGGGCTGTCTCTCGATTCAGGGCATCACCGTTCCGGTCGAGCGCTCGCTCGAGGTGACGGTCGTCGGGAAGGACGAGAACGGCGAGGACGTCCGGTACGAGCTCGACGCCTACTTCGCGCGTTGCGTCCAGCACGAGAGCGATCACCTGGAAGGCGTGCTGATGATCGACCGCACGACGCCCGAAGCGCGGCGCGAGGCGCTCGGGCTGCTGCGCCCGCGCATCGTCCTGACTTAGCGCCCCTCGCGGCCGTGCATGCCTACTTCTGGAACGCGATCACACGGCGCGTTGCCGCGTACTCAGTCGCGCTCCTAGCCACCGCTAGGAGCGCTCCCTGCGTCCTTGCACCGCTTGGTGCTCGCGCCCCAGAAGCTGGGCGACACGACCGCGAGGAACGCTAGTGGCCCGGCTCACAGTGGCGGCGACCGCGCCGTTCGGTGCTGACGTTCTCGAGCGGCTTGCACAGAACCACGAAGTCGCGCTGCTGCTCACTCGCCCGGACAAGCCGCGCGGCCGCGGACGCAAGCTCGCGCCGACGCGGGCGAAGGAGATCGGCGAGCGGCTCGGCATCCCGGTCGCCCAGCCAGCCCGCCTCGACGAGAGCGTCGAGATCCCGGCCGGCACCGTCGTCGTCGTCGCCTACGGCCTGCTGATTCCCGAGCCGCTGCTCTCGCGCGCGCTCTGGTTGAACGTGCACCCGTCCCTGCTCCCGCGCTGGCGCGGCGCCGCGCCCGTCGAGCGCGCGCTGATGGCCGGCGACGCGCGCACCGGCGTCACGATCCACCGCACCACCGCGGATCTCGACGCGGGTCCGATCGCGGCGCAGGAGGCATTCGATCTCTCGCCCGAGGACGACGCCGGCTCGGTCTTCGCGCGCTCCGCCGAGATCGCGGCGCGGCTGCTTGACGGCGTCATCGACGCTCCGCAGTTCGCGGAACAGCCCGCCGACGGCGTCACGTACGCGGAGAAGATCACGCCGGAGGACCGCGAGCTCGACCTGACCCGGCCGGCCGGCGAGCTCGTCAACCGCGTCCGGGCGCTCTCGCCGCACATCGGCGCGCGCGCGGTCGTCGACGGACGTCCGCTGATCGTCTGGAAGGCGCGAGCGGCGGACGACGGCTCGCTCGAGCTGCTCGAGGTGCAGCCGGAAGGCGGGAAGCGAATGCCGTACGACGCCTACCTGCGCGGCCTGCGCTGATGTCCGTCTCGCCCGCGCGCCGCGTCGCCTACGAGGTGCTGCTCCGCGCGTTCGAGCAGGACGCCTACGCCGACCGCGTGTTCCGCAGCGCCGCGCGCGACCTCGACGAGCGCGAGCGCGCCTTCGCACAACGGCTCGCGTACGGCTCGGTGCAGCGGGTGCGGACGCTCGACCACGCGATCGAGACGCTCGGGAAACGGCCGGTCCGCAAGCTCGACCCGCCGGTTAGAGCCGCGCTTCGGCTCGGGGCATACCAGCTCGGCTACACCGACACCGCACCGCATGCCGCCGCGAACGAGTCGGTGGAGCTCGTGCGCCGCGCCAGGCTCGAGCGTGCGGTGCCGTTCACGAACGCGGTGATGCGTCGCCTCACCGCGGGCATCCGGAACCTCCTCGACTCGCTGCCGGACGGGCCGCTGAAGGAGTCGTACCCCGACTGGATCTACGAGACGTTCGAGCGCGATCTCGGCCGCGACGACGCGCTCGCGCTGATGCGGGCGATGAACGAGCCGCTCGAGACGGTCGTGCGGATCATCCGCGGCGAACCGCCGCTCGGCGCCGAGCAAACCGACATTCCCGGCGCGTACCGCGTCGAGCGCGTCGACGAGCTCGCCGTTGCGGAGGGTCGGATCTGGCCGCAGAGCCGCGGCTCGCAGCTCGCCGGCCTCGTCGTCGCCTCGCAGGATAACGAGCGCGTGCTCGACCTCTGCGCCGCACCGGGCGGCAAGGCGACGCAGCTCCGCGGCGAAGTGACGGCCGTCGAGATCGACTCGAACCGCGCGAGCGAGCTCCGAGAGAACCTCGCGGCGATGAGGGCGGAGAACGTGACCGTCGTCGAGGCGGACGGCATGAACCTCCCACCGGAGCTCACCGGCTTCGACCGTGCACTGGTCGACGCGCCGTGCTCCGGTCTCGGAGTGCTCGGTCGGCGGCCCGATCTCCGCTGGCGCTCCGAGCCGCTGCCCGAGCTCGAGCTCGCTTTGCTCCGTGCCGCGGCCGAGCGCGTGAAGCCCGGTGGGACGATCGTGTACTCGGTCTGCACGATCAACGCCGACGAGAACGAGGCGATTGTCGAGGCGAGCGGCCTCGAGATCCTGCCGCTGGGCGAGGAGTGGCCGCGGTACGCGCATCCCCGCCGGCCCGAGTTCCTGCTAACGCTCCCGCACGTCCACGGGACGAGTGGGTTCTTCGTCAGCCGACTCGGTGTCTAATCTTCTGCTGCGGTATTGGTCTGGCGAGACTGGATCCGGACGGTCGAGATCGAACCGTCGCTCTATGCGGCGAACTTCGCGCACCTCGGCGAGCAGGTCGACATCCTGCTTCGTACCGGTGCCCGCGTGTTCCATTTCGACGTCGGCGACGGCCATTTTGTCGAGCCGATCACGATCGGGCCAATCGTGCTCAAGGACGTCGCCCCGCTCGTGCATGCCTTCGAGGGCGGCGCGGTCGACTGCCATCTGATGGTCGACAACCCGACGCGCCACTTTCCGCAGATCGCGGCGGCCGGCGGCGACAGCGTCACGTTCCACTACGAGGTGGTCGATGACGTGCCGGGGACGATCGCGGCGGCGCGCGAGCACGGGCTCGAGGTCGGCGTTGCGTTCAACCCCGGGACAGAGCCCGAGGACGTCGCGGAGGTCGCGGGCGGCGCAGACCTCGTGCTCTGCATGAGCATCAACCCGGGCTACTCGGGCCAGGAGCTCATGCCGGACGCCGTCGAGCGGATTGCCCGCCTCCGCGCGGCCCTGCCCGAGACCGTCCGCGTCCAGGTCGACGGCGGCATCGACGCCGACAACGTTCGGTCGGTCTACGACGCGGGGGCGACGTTGATCGTCGCGGGGAGCGCGATCTTCTCGCGGGAGGACCCGCAGCGTGCCTACCGCCAGCTCGTCCAGGAGCTGGCCTAACCGATGCAGGATAAGCTCGGGCCGTGAGCAAGCGGGAATCGTGGCCCGGCGAGCAGCCGGACATCTCCGACGTCGAGGAAGTCGACGAGCCCGAGGAAGAGGCCGACGACGGGGAGGAAGAGGCCGCCGAGGTCTACGAAGACGACGAAGACACCGGCGACGATGAGCGCGAGCCGGAGGACGACGAGCCCGAGCCGGAAGGCGCTGCGCCTTTGCTCCGGGTCGCCGCCGACACCCAGAGGCTGGGCGTTCCCGACGACATCGACCTGCTCGAGGGCGAGCCGCACGGCTCGAGCCGCGGTGTCGGGATCGTCATCGCGCGCTCGAACCTGGACGTCGGAAACCTGCTGCTCGAGTCGGCGTTCGCCGAGCTGGAGCGCGCAGGCGTCGCACGCGAGACGATCACTGTGATGGCGGTCCCCGGAGTGTTCGAGCTGCCGCTCGGCGCCATGGCGCTCGGGAAGACCCGCCGCTATGCGTGCATCGTCGCGCTCGGCTGCGTCGTTCGCAGCGAGACGGCGAGCTTCGACCTCGTCGCGGCGGAAGCGGCCTCCGGGCTTCAGCTCGCGGCCCTCGAGACGGGCGTTCCCGTCGCCTTCGGGGTGCTCGCGGTGGACGATGTCCAACAGGCCCTCGATCGCGCCGACACGGGGGCCGAGGCCGTCCGCACGGCCCTCGAGATGGCCGACCTCTTCGAGCGGCTCCGCGCGACCGCGCAGGCGTCGAAGTAGGTTCGGCTACACTGGCGCGCCGATGTCGAGAGTCTGCGCAGTCTGTGGAAAGAAACCCGGTTTCGGCAACCACCGCAGCCACTCGATGGTTGCCACGAAGCGGCGCTTCGACCCGAACCTCCAGCGCGTCCGCGTCTTCCTGAAGGGCAAGGCGCAGCGGGCCTACGTCTGCACGCGCTGCCTCAAAGCCGGCAAGGTCCAGAAAGCGATCTAACCGTGGTGCGACGTGGCCCGCAGGGTCACGCTCGGCAGCATGCCGCTCGTCCACGCGGTCCGCGAGTGGCGGATCGACCGGATGACCGACCGCATCGCGCGGCGTCCCAACGGCATGCACGGACAAGCTGCCGTTCGCGGACGGAGCGTTCACCGCCGTCGTGCCTCGTCGCGTTCTTCTTCTTCCCGGACGCGGTCGGCGCGCTCCGCGAGATGCGACGCGTCCTGGACCCTGAGCGCGGGCGGCTCGCGATCTTCACGAATCAGCTCCTCGTGGCGCAACCTTGACCGGCTTGTCGACGTCCAAGCTCGTGTGGAGGCCCGGCACGCGCTCTCGTCGCCGCTTGGGCGCATCACGATCTCGAGCGACGCGATCGCTCACATCGTCGGCGAGACGGCACGGGAGTGCTACGGCGTCGTCGCGATGGCGGGCCGGAAATGGCTTCCTGAGCGCCCGACTCGCGGCATCGAGATCGCCCGCAACGGGGACGGCGTGACGGTCGACCTCCACGTGGTGGTCGAGTACGGCCTGAACCTCGCGGAAGTAGCATCGACGATCCGGAATCGGGTCGCCTACGAGGTCGAACGGCTCACGGGGCTTCCCGTCCGGGCGGTCGAGGTTCACATTGAGGATGTGCGGAGGACCGGGTGAGCCTGAACGGCGATCGTGAGGTGGTGGAGAAGGTCGTCGACGCGGCGCTCGCGTCGCTCGAGGCGAACCGCGCGCGCATCGACGACCAGAACGTGTATCCGGTCCCCGACGGCGACACGGGAACGAACCTGACGATGACGATGCGTGCGGTGGCCGACGCCGTCGACCATACATCGGCGGCGAGCCGTCAATCGCTCGCGCGCGACGTTGCCCGCGGTGCGCTGATGGGCGCGCGCGGCAACTCGGGCGTGATCTTCTCGCAGATCGTGCGCGGCGCCGCCGATGTGCTCGGCGAGACGGACGGCTCGGCGGTCGACGCCGAGGCGGCGGCGCGCGCGCTGCGCGGCGCCACGGACGCGGCGTACCGGGCGGTGAGGCGGCCGGTCGAGGGGACGATGCTGTCCGTCATCCGTGAGCTCGCCGAGGAGGCCGAGGCCCGCGCCGGCGACGGGCCACCGCTCGAAGAGCTCCTCTTCGACCTCGTCCGCCGCGGCGAGGACGCGCTCGCGCGCACGCCCGAGCAGCTCCAGGTGCTGAAGGACGCCGGCGTCGTCGATGCCGGCGGCGCCGGACTCGTCGAGCTCGTGCGCGGCGTCGCCGCAGCGATCAGCGGCGAGCCGATCCCCGAGCCGCCGCCGGCGCAGGAGCATCTCAGCCTCGACGCGATCCACCAGGAGCTGTCGCGCTACAAGTACTGCACGGTCGTCTTGATCGAGGGGAGGGAGCTCGACCGTGAGGCGCTCGAGACGGAGCTCGAGCAGCTCGGCGACTCGCTGCTCGTCGTCGGCGACGAGAACGCGATCAAGGTGCACGTGCACACCGACGAGCCCGGCGCCGTGCTCTCGATCGGGACCCGCGTCGGCACGATCGACCGGATCGAGATCGCGAACATGCACGAGCAGACGCACCAACGCGAGGAACGACTGCTCGCAGCCGTCCCCGACTCGCCGACCGCGGCGTCGGGCGTCGTCGCCGTCGTCGCGGGCGACGGCAACCGGAAGCTCTTCGAGAGCCTCGCGGAGAACGTCGGCCCGCTGACGATCGTCGAGGGCGGTCAGACGATGAATCCATCGACGGCGGACCTGCTGCGCGCCGTGCAATCGCTCGACGCGGAGGAAGCGATCATCCTCCCGAACAACTCGAACATCCTGCTCGCAGCCGAGCACGCGGCCGCGAACGCCGACCGCACGGTCGAGGTCGTGCCGGCCGACTCGATCCCTGCGGGGCTCGCGGCGATGGTCGCCTTCGACGGCTCGCGCAGCGCGGCGGAGAACGCCGAGTCGATGCGTCGGGCCGTCAACGCCGTGAAGACGGGCGAGGTGACGATCGCCTCGCGGGACGTCGACATGAACGGGCTAGCGATCCGGAAGGGCGACTGGCTCGGCCTCGCCGACGGCGATCCCGTCGCGGGCGGCGGCGGTTTCGACGACGTGACGTACGCCGTCGTCGAGCGGTTGCTCAGTGAGCCGCGTGACCTGCTGACGCTGCTCGTCGGAAAGGACGGCGCCGAGCTGGAGGGCGTCCTCGAGCGCCTCGCTGCCGAGCATCCGGGCGTCGAGGTCGACGTTCAGCAGGGCGGGCAGCCCCACTACCACCTGCTTCTGTCGGCCGAGTAGCATCCGCTCCGGCATGGAGCGGCCGATCCGGATCCTCCTGGTCGAGGACAACGAGGTTTTCCGCGAGGCCCTCGAGCTGCTGCTCGGGATGCGCGCCGAGCTCGAGATCGTCGCGTCGGTCGGCGATGGCAGCGAGGCGGTGGCGGCATGCGCGAAGTACAGGCCGCATGTCGTGCTGATGGACTACCGGCTGCCGAGCATGGACGGCGTGCAGGCGACCGCGGCCGTGCGCCGGGCGCACCCGGAGATCGCCGTCGTGTGTCTCACGGCCTCGGCGAACGCGCGCGAGATCGAGGCGCTCTACGAGGCGGGTGCGGCCGTGTGCCTGACGAAGGATCAGGAGCTGGACGAGATCGTCGCCGCCTTGAAACGGGCGGCGTTGTGAACCTCACCGCCGAGAACACGGCGATCGTCGTCGACTCGACGGCGGACTTCCCCGACGCGCACGAGCGCTTCCCGAACTGGCGTGTCGTGCCGCTCTACGTGAACTTCGGCACCGAGAGCTACAAGGACGGCGTCGATCTGACGGCGGGCGAGTTCTACGAGCGCCTGCGCGCCTCGAGCGAGCTGCCGACGACCTCGCAGCCGACACCGGGGGACTTCCTCGCCGTCTACGAGGAGCTCGCCGCGACCTACGACCGGATCCTCTCGGTGCATCTTGCGTCGACCCTCTCAGGCACGTTCCAGAGCGCGAGTACGGCGGCGGAAGAGCTCGGGGGCGGCCGTGTGCGCACGATCGACTCCGCGAGCGCGTCGGTCGCGACGTCGCTGCTCGGCCTCGCGATCCAGCGCCGGCTCGAGCGAGGCACGACGGACGACGAGGTCGACGCGCTCTTCGAGCGCTACAAGAGCAAGCATGGGATGCTCTTCACCGTCGACACGCTCGAGTTCCTCGCACGCGGCGGCCGCATCGGCCGTGCGAAGGCCTTCGCCGGCCAGCTGATGAACGTGAAGCCGATCCTCTCGATTCGCGACGGCGAGGTGGTCCCGGTGAAGCGCGTGCGCGGCAACAAGAAGGCGTTCCAGGAGTTCGTCGACGCGCTCGACACGCAGACCCGCGACGAGCCCGGGCTGCGGATCGGGATCGCGCATGCGGACGCGCCCGAGCGCATGGCCGAGCTCGAGAAGATGGTGCGCGACCGGCGTCCTCATTCGACGATCGACATGGAGACATCGCTCGGCGCAGTGATCGGCGCGCACGCCGGGCCCGGAACCGTCGGCTTCTTCTGGTTCATGGACGACGATTGATCGCCCGGCATCCGGTGGAGAACGATCCGACCAAGCCCCGATCTGCTCGTCTCGACGACGTCGAGCGTTTGCTCGCCGCACGGGGCTACGATCTCGGCGCGGGGATGCGCGTTGCTGCAGGGACAAGCGGGATCGCGATCGGGCGCCGGAAGGCGATGCTTTCACGTCTCGTGGTGGGTGCTACTGGCGCTCGCGTTGCTTTCCTCGGGTGCACAGCTCCTGCGAAGAACGCGACGGGCGCGCCTGGCTGATCTGCGTTTCCGGCTCTCAGTCGTCGGAGCCGAGCCCGGGGCCGTTCTGCTCCTCGTCCGTCGTCGTGGGTCGCAGCGTCCACTTCGGGATCGTCGTTGCCTTCGTCGTCGTTGTCGTGCCGGGGGCGTTCATGCGCGGCTGGAGCCGGCCGACCGGGTCGTTGCCCCCGGTCGCCCGGCCGAGCAGCAGCACGTTGAGGAGGACGGCTGCTGCCGCCGCAGCGGCGACGAGCAGCCCCATCCGGATCACGCGGCTTTCTCCTCGATCACGATCCGGAACATCATGCGCTCCTTTGTAGAGGTCTGCTCTTCAGGGGTCTGCTGAGAGCGCGCCAGGCCGTCGCGAACGCGACCGCGCCTACTGCGCCGAGGTAGAGGGGAAACGCCCAGCGGTCTGTGCCGGCGGTGAGGCCGTGCGCCGTGCCGAGCAGGAAGACGAGGTACGTCGCCCAGTGAAGGCGGCGCCAGTTCTTGCCGCCGATCCAGCGGCGCAACGAGAACGACGCCGTGATGAGCGCGGCGAGCTCCATCGAGAGCACGCCGAATGCAACCGCCGTCGGGCGGTACGACGAGAGGAACGGGACGAACAACGCTGCGATCGACATGTGCACCGTGCTGTCGAGCACGAGTGCGACGCCGTGCAACCCGAGCATTGCGAGGCCCATCAGCGCGAGGAAGCGGTGTACGTCCGTGACGGCCGATGTCTTCACGGCGCGGCCGAACGGACGGGACTTGACGACGAGGCCCGCGAGCACGGACATCGTCAGCAGCGCGTACGCCGTGAGCCCGCTCGCGCGTGCGAGCAGCCAGAACGTCGGGTCGTGGCTCATGCCGCCACCGCCACCACGTACGTGCAACCGTCCGACGGGCCGCCGAGGAAGACGGATTTCGCCAGCACCTCGGCCTCGACAGCGTCGGCGGCGACCACGGTCACGCGCAGCAGGTCGGTCTTCGCCGGGGCGCCGGTCCGCGGGTCGATCAGGTGGTGCTGCCCGCGGCCCCAGCGGCGCCGGTCGCGGCCGCTCGTGGCCATCCCGCCGCTCGACAGCTCGAGCGTCACGTCCTCGACGCCGACGGGCCACGCGCCGCCGCGCACGGCGATGTCGCCGCCGGCGTTCACGAGGCACGGTCCGGCGAGCGCGAGCAGCTCGGCAGCACGCTCGGCCGCATAGCCCTTGCCGATGCCGCCGAAGTCGAGGCGCACGCCGGGCGCGAGTGAGATGCGCGCGCCGTCGACATGCACCTCGCCCCCGGCGGGCCTCGCCGGCAGGGGGTCGCCGCCGGCGATCTCCTCGAACGTCCGGTCGTACCCCGCCGCGACGAGCGCGTCGTGCACTGTGGGGTCGAAGCGGCCGCCGGTGCGGGCCCGCCCGTCGAGTGCGAGCTCGACGACGCGCAGGAGGTCGGGCCCAGCCCGGAGCGTGCCTTCCCGGTTGAGGCGGGAGAGCTCAGAGTCCTCCCGGAACCGGGAGAGAATCGCCTCCAGCCGGTGAAACTCGGCCTCCGCGGCGTCGAGCTCGCGTAGGGCGTCGCCGGCGTCCACGAGGAGCTCGATCTCGGTGCCCATCGCACGGAAGTCGCGGCGCTGGATCACGACGTCCTCGTGATGGTGAGCGGCGGTAGCGTCACGACCCGCACCTGGGCCGCGGGTGCGGCCACGGCCACGTGCCGCACCACATTCTGCCGGCGCATCGCGACGATCTGGTTCACGAGCGCCGCTTCGCGCCGGAGCTGCGCTTCCCGTACCACGAGCGCCCGCATCCGCGGGTCGGCGGCAGACGTCGCCCACGGACGCGCGGCGACGACCGCCCACGCGAGGAAGAAGACGGCGAGCGCGATGGCGAGGGCATAGAGGCGGCCGGTGTGGTTAGTCATCGCGGCCGCCCTGCTCGAGCTCGTGGCCGTCGTCGCCCTGGCGCTTGTGCAGCGTCACGACGATCGGCGCCGGCCGGCGGTAGACGACACGCGGCGCGGAGGCGACGGCCGGTGCCGCCGGTGCCGCCGGTTTCGCCGCGAGGGCACGCCGGAGCTTCGCCTCGGCTGCGTTCAGCTGTTTCACCCGCGCCTGGTACGCCGCGTCGTTTCGCTGGGTCGTCGCGGCGCCGACACGCGCCGTTCGCGTCATCGCGACCGTGCCGAGCACGGCCGCGCCGGCGAGGAGCAGTGCGACGATCGTGATGTGCAGCTTTCTCATCTGAGTGCCTCCTGGTCGATACTTCGACGTTAGGAGGCTGCGAGTTACGCGGGGGCGAGCGTTCGGGAAGGCCTCGGCAAAGATTCGGTAAAGAACCGATGCCGCGCGGCGCGACCGCGGCGAGGATGAGGGAGTGCAGATCCTGCTCGTCGAGGACGAGGACACGATTGCGGAGCCGCTCGCGGAGGGTCTCCGGCGCGAGGGTTTCGAAGTCGAGCGCGCAGCAACGGGCGCGGACGCGCTCGCCGCGCCTGAGGCGGACCTCGTCCTACTCGACCTGCGGCTGCCCGACATGGACGGCCTCGACGTCTGCCGGCGGCTGCGCGAGCGGTCGCAGGTGCCGATCATCATCGTGACCGCGCGCGGCGAGGAGGCGGACCGCGTCGTCGGCCTCGAGCTCGGCGCGGACGACTACGTCGTGAAGCCGTTCGGCCTCCGCGAGCTGATCGCCCGCATCCGGGCCGTGACCCGGCGCACGTCGCCGCGCGACGCTGCGGCTACGCTGCGCGTCGGCGGGCTCGAGATCGACGAGCGGGCGCGCCGCGCGACGCTCGAGGGTCGCGAGCTCGAGCTGACGCCGAAGGAGTTCGATCTGCTCACGGCGCTCGCCGGCGACCCGGGCGCCGCGATCAGCAGGCGGCGCCTGCTCGAGGAGGTCTGGGAGACCAGCTGGTACGGCTCGTCGAAGACGATCGACGTGCACGTCGCGTCACTGCGCCGGAAGCTCGGCGACCCCGGCTGGATCGAGACCGTGCGCGGGATCGGCTTTCGCCTCCGCACGTGACCGCCCGGCTTCTCCTCGGCTACCTCGGCGTGACGCTCTTCGTGCTCGTCGCGCTCGAGGTTCCGCTCGGCGTGCAAAACCAGCGCACGGAGCGCCGGACGCTCGAGGTGAAGCTCGAGCACGATGCGACGTCGCTCGCGTCCGTCGCGGAGGACGCCGTCCAGACCCCGTCGCGCGCGCAGCTCGTTCCGATCGCGCGGTACGCGTACTCGTACGCGCGCTCGAGCGGCGCGCGCGTCGTGATCGTCGACGCGCGGGGCAGCGCGCTGATCGACACCGAGAACCGAGTTCAGGGCGCGGAGACGTTCGCATCGCGGCCGGAGATCGTCGCCGCGCTGACGGGACGGTTCGCCTCCGGCACGCGCTACTCGCGCACACTCGGCGCGTCGTTGCTGTACGTCGCAGTCCCCATCACCTCGGGTGGCAAGGTGCACGGTGCCGTCCGCCTGACGTTCTCCACCTCCGCGGTCGACTCACGGGTCACGCGCTACTGGCTGATGCTGGCCGCGATCGCGGCCGTCGTCCTCGCCGGCGCGGCGCTGCTCGGCGTCGGACTGGCGCGCTTCGTCACGAGGCCGCTGCGCGGTCTCGAGCATGCCGCGGCATCCGTCGGGGAGGGTGAGCTCGATGCGCGCGCGCCGGAGCGCGAAGGGCCGCCGGAGGTGCGCTCGCTCGCCCGCGCCTTCAACCAGACCGTCGCGAAGCTGTCGCACGTCCTGCGCTCCCAGGAGGAGTTCGTCGCCGACGCCTCCCACGAGCTGCGCACGCCGCTGACCGCGCTCCGGCTCCGGCTCGAGAACGGCGACGTCGAGGGAGCGCTCGCAGAGGTGGAGCGTCTCGACGAGCGCGTCGAAGGGCTGCTGGCGCTTGCCCGCGCCGACACGAAGGACGCGCGTGCGCTCGACGTCGACGTCGCCGCGGTCGCGCGCGAGCGGGTCGAGCACTGGCGGCCGCTTGCCGACGAGCAGCGCGTGCAACTCGTCGCCGGCGCCAACGGGCCGGTGGCGGCATTCGTCGGACCGGAGCGGCTCGTAGAGGTGCTCGACAACCTCCTTTCGAACGCGCTCGAGGTCGCGCCGCCGAGCACCGACGTCAAGGTCTCGGCGCGGGCGGAGGGCGACTGGGTCGAGTTGCGCGTCGCCGATCAGGGGCCGGGGATGACCGCCGAGCAGCGCGCCCGCGCGTTCGACCGCTTCTGGCGTGCGAGCCCCGGCGGCTCGGGCCTCGGTCTTGCGATCGTTCGCCGCCTCGTCGAGGCCGACGGCGGCGAGGTGGAGCTCGTCGAGGCTGCGGGAGGCGGGCTCGAAGCGATCGTGCGGCTCCGCGGCACGTAACGTCCGATCCGCGATCTAACGTCGGCTCCGCTCTGGCGCCGAGCACGATGACAGCAACCGCCCGACAGACGGTCTTCGCAAGCCTGGACCCGCCCGCGGCCTGGCCGGCGACGCGTGGGCGGCCACGGCCCGAGCGGCTCGACACCGCGCTCGACGCGCTGCCGGGCGTTGGCGTGACGCTGAAGCGCAAGCTCGCGAAGCTCGGGCTCGAGACGCTCCGCGACCTGCTCGAGCACCGGCCGCGCCGCTACGAGTCGGCGGTGGACGAGGTGCCGATCGCCGAACTCGGCGGCAGCGACGAGGTCGCGATCGCGGGCGAGGTGCTGAACGTCAGCTCGCGGCGCCGCGGGCGGCTGAAGATCGTCACCGCACGGATCTCCGACGGCACGGCGTCCGTCGCGGCCACGTGGTTCAACCAGCCGTGGCTCGAGGAGCAGCTACGGCCGGGCGTCCACGTGCGGCTCCGCGGCAAGCCGGGCCGCTACGGCTTCGACGTGAAGTCGTACGACGTCGGCGCCGGCGAGGCGACCGCCGACTTCGCGCCGGTCTATCCCGCGAGCGAGGAGATTCCTCTCAAGCGGCTCCGCACTCTCGTCGGACACGCCCTCGGGCACGTCGTCGACTACGTCGACCCTCTTCCCGCCGAGCTTCGCGAGCGCGAGGCGATGCCGCTGAAGCGGGACGCGCTCCACGCGATCCACCGCCCCGAGTCCAACGAGGAGGCCGAGACGGGACGCCGGCGGCTCGCGTTCGAGGAGCTGCTCGTGCTCCAGCTCGGCATCGCGCGCCGCGCTGCCGAGCGGGAGAACACGCTCGCGGCGTCGCTTGGCGAGCCCGGCGAGCTGATCGAGCGGTACCGCAAGGTGCTGCCGTTCTCGCTCACGCCGTACCAGGAGCAGGCGGTGCGCGAGATCGACGCCGACCTGGCGCGCACGATCCCGATGCAGCGGCTGCTCCAGGGCGACGTCGGCTCGGGGAAGACGGTCGTCGCCCTCTACGCGATCCTCCGCGCGGTCGAGCACGGGCGCCAGGGCGCGCTGATGGCGCCGACAGAAACGCTCGCCGAGCAGCACTTCCTGGTCATTGAGCCTCTCTGCTCTCGTCTCGGCGTCTCGTGCAGCCTGCTGACGAGCGCGTCGCCGAAGAAGGTGCGCACCGCGGCGCTCTCGGCGGACGTCGTCGTCGGGACGCATGCGCTGATTCAGGCGGACGTGGAGCTGCGCGACCTGGCCGTTGCCGTCGTCGACGAGCAGCACCGCTTCGGCGTCGAGCAGCGCAAGGCGCTTGCGCAGGGACGCGCGCCGCACGTGCTGCACATGACGGCGACGCCGATCCCGCGCACGCTGGCCCTGACGGTATACGGCGATCTCGCCGTCTCTGAGATCGCGAAGCCGCCGGCGTCGCGCAAGCCGATCGTCACGAGCTGGATCGAGGAAGGACGCGCCTCAGAGGCGTACACGAGGCTGGCGCGCCTGCTGCGCGAGGGCCGGCAGGCCTACGTCGTCTGCCCGCTCGTCGAGGCGTCGGAGACGACGCTCGCGCGTGCGGCGGAGGAGGAGGCCGAGCGCCTGCGCCGTGCGGAGCTCCGCGAGTTCAGGGTCGGCTGCATGCACGGGCGGCTGAAGACGGACGAGCGCCGCGACGTGATGGCGCGCTTCAAGGCGAGAGAGCTCGACGTGCTCGTCGCGACGACGGTGATCGAGGTCGGTGTCGACGTTCCGAACGCGACGGTGATGATCGTCCAGGAGGCGGACCGCTTCGGGCTCGCGCAGCTGCACCAGCTGCGCGGCCGCGTGGGGCGCGGGGGAGAGCAGTCGTACTGCCTGCTCGTCTCGCGAGCGAAGGAAGAGCTGACCGAGTCGGCCGTGCGCCGGCTCGAGTCGCTCGTCGCGATGACCGACGGCTTCGAGCTCGCCGAGGTGGATCTCGACCTGCGCGGCGGCGGACAGCTGCTCGGCACGCGGCAGCACGGCGTCAGCGACCTCCGCTTCGCGCACCTGCGGCTCGACCGCCCGCTGCTCGAGCGGGCGCGGACGATCGCGCACGAACTCGGGGCCCCCACCGGCCCGCTCGCCGACGAGATCGACGCGCTCTTCGCGAAGACAGACCCCGGCGCGCTCGCCTGATGGCGTCCTACGAGGCGTTCGCGCGCTTCTACGACGCGGTGCAGGGCGATCGCGCCGAGGCGCTCCTGTTCGTCCGCCCGCACCTCGCCGGCGCCAAGACGGTGCTCGAGCGTGCGTGCGGAGCCGGCTCGATCCTCGCCGAGCTTCAAAGCGGGTACGAGGTCGTCGGCGTCGATCTCTCGCCGCAGATGCTCGAGATCGCTGGGAGCTCCGCGTCTTCGAGCACGTCGACGGCGACGAGTACCGGCTGGCCGAGGAGGTGATTCCGGAAGTGTCGTTCCCGGCCGAGCAGGTGCGGGCCGGGCTCGCCGAGCGGCCCGGCCGGGTCGACGAGACCGACGACTCCGGGCGGCTCTGGTTCGTCTGCCGGGACCCCTTGCCGTCCGGCTGACGTACTCCTCGCATGGACAGGCGCGAGTTCCTCCTCGCCGCGGCTGCGGCGCCCGTTGCGCTGCGCAGTGCGAGACCGCAATACGCCTACGTGACGGCCGATCTCGAATCGCACGTCGTGGTGGTCGATCTCGAGCGCGGCGCCGTCGTGCGGCGGATCCCCACCCGGCCGGGGCCGCGGAGCATCGAGCGCGTCGGCGAGTCGTATGTCGTTGCGCACACGGCGATCGGCGAGGTGAGTGTGCTCGGCCGTCACGTGATCGAAGGCTTCGAGGAGCCCCGCTACACCGCCGCCGCGCCTGACGGCCGCCACGCATTCGTCACCGATTCGGGCCGCGCCGACCTCGCCGTCGTCGACGTCGTTCGCGGCGTCGTCGTGACCCGGCTGAAGCTGCGGCTATGGCCGAGACACCTCACGCGGTCGTTGGACGGGCGCTTCGTCGTCGTCTCGCTCGGTACCGCGGCCGAAGAGCTCGTCGTGGTGGACGTCAAGGACCCCCGCCGCCCACACGTCAGCAGCACGATCAAACCCGGCTACCTCGCGCACGACGTCGCCTGGGGTCCGGACGGACGCCTGTGGATCACCGCCGGGGAGGCGTCGCAGATCGGCGTCTACGCGCGGACGCTGCGCGTCCTGCCAGCTGGGTCTGCTCCGCAGCACGTGAGCTTCCTCGGCGGCCGCGTGTTCGTGACGAGCGGCGACGACGGCACGCTACAGGTGCTCGGTGGCCGCCGGACACGCGTGCCGGTCGGGTCCTACAACGTGCAGTTCGTCGGCCGCCGCATCGTCACCCCGTCGCTCAACGCCGGGACGCTCTGCGTCCTGGACGCGCGCGGCCGCCTGCTCCGGCGCGTTCGCGTCGCCTCGTCGTCGCACGACGCGGCTTAAGAGGCCCTAACCGAATGAGCACGCACCGCCGGAACGCGCTGGGCACGCACGCTGCCGCGTCCTCGGTCGCCCCGATAGTTGGACTATCGGGGCTCCCTGCGTCCTCGCATCGCACGCACCCATCGCGCCCCGTCGGCACGTGGCATTCAGCTAAAACCTCTTAGGCTTTCCGCCGTGCGGATCATCGCCGGCACTCACAAGGGCCACAGGATCCATGCGCCGGGCGGCCTCGACACGCGGCCGACGTCCGACCGGGTGCGCGAGAACGTCTTCAACATCCTCGGCCCGCTCGAAGGGGCGGCGGTGCTCGACCTCTACGCAGGCTCGGGCGCGATGGGGCTCGAGGCGCTCTCGCGGGGCGCGTCGCACGCGGTCTTCGTCGAGCGCGACCGCGACGCGGTGCGGACGATCGAGCGGAACCTCGACAAGCTGCGGCTCTCCGGGACGATCCTGCGGCAGGACGCCGTCACGGCCCTCGCCGCCGAGGCAGGCGCGGGGAGGAAGTACGATCTCGTGCTGGTCGATCCGCCGTACGGCATGTACCCAGACGTTCAAGCCAAGCTCGCGCGCTATCTCCCGTCCGTGCTCTCCCAGGACGGGGTCGTCGTCGTGGAGACAGACGCGCGCGTCGAGCCCGAGCTGCCGCTGCCGCAGCGCACGACCCGCAGGTACGGGCAGGCGCGAATCACCGTCTTCGAGGCGCCGGCATGATCACCGCGATCTGCCCGGGCTCGTACGACCCGGTGACGAACGGCCACGTCGACGTGATCACGCGTGCGGCGGACATCTTCGACCGCGTCGTCGTCGGCGTCGTCGGCAACCCCCACCACAAACAGCCGATGTTCACGATCGAGGAGCGCGTCGAGTTCCTCCGCAACGCGCTCGGGCACCTCGAGAACGTCGAGATCGACCCGTTCCGCGAGCTCGTCGTCGACTTCGCGCACCGCTGGGAGGCGAAGGTGATCGTGAAGGGGCTGCGTGTCATCTCGGACTTCGAGTGGGAGTTCCAGATGAACCAGCTGAACCGGCACCTCGCTCCCGACATCGAGACGGTCTACGTGATGGCGAGCACGATTGTGAGCTTCGTCTCCTCGAGCGGCGTGAAGGAGATCGCCGCCTTCGGCGGGGACGTCTCGGCCCTCGTCCCGGAGCCCGTCGCCCGTCGGTTCAAGGAGCTCTTCCCGGACGGCAGGCCGGGAACGCCCGAGAATCCGGGCGAATGAACGTCGCAACGCCCGACGGCCGGACGCTGCGCGTCTATCTCGGAGGCGACGAGCGCGGAGTGCCCGTGGTCGTGCACCACGGCACCCCCGGCTCCGGGATGCTCTACGGCGGCTGGATCGAAGATGCAGCTGCACGCGGGGTCTGCCTCGTCGGTTACGACCGCCCGGGCTACGGCGGCTCGACGCGACAGGCCGGCCGCACGGTGGCCGACGCGGCTGCCGACGTGCGCGCGATCGCCGCCGCACTCGGTGTCGACCGGCTCTTCACCTGGGGCATCTCCGGTGGTGGGCCGCACGTGCTCGCCTGCGCGGTGCTCGCGCCGGACCTCGTCGCCGCCGCCGTCTGCCTTGCCGGGCCGGCTCCGTACACGGGCGACGACTACTGGGACGGCATGAGCGAGGAAAACGTCCAGGAGCTGCACGCCGCGCTCGAGGGCGAGGAGCCCCTACGCGCATTCGTCACGAAGCTCGGCGCGAGCCTCCAGGCGGGGACCGAAGAGCTGAAGGCGGGCCTCGGGTCGCTCCTCTCGCCGGTCGACGGGGCCGTGGTCGACGGGCCGTTCGGCACTTTCCTCTTCGAGAAGCTGAAGATCGCCGTTGGCGGCGGGATCGACGGCTGGGTCGACGACGATCTCGCCTTCGTGGGCGATTGGGGCTTCGACCCGGGAGGGAACTGCGCGCCGGTTCTCCTCGTGCACGGCGGGGAAGACGCGATGGTGCCGCGGAGTCACTTCGCGTGGCTCGCCGCCAACGTCGCAGGCGCCGAGGAGCGCCTCGATCCCGCACACGGGCACCTTTCGCTCTCCGAGTCGGGCATCCCCGGCGTCCACGACTGGCTCCTGGAGGGTCGATCCGTCCCGCGCCGACGCTAGACTTCCGCGTCATGGACGTCCTGGTTCTGATCGACAAGCTCGACGACCTCGTGCACAACGCGAAGGCCGTCCCCCTCACCGACCAGGTGAGGATCGACCGCGAAGAGATCTACGACATCCTCGACCAGATGCGCGCGACGATCCCCGAGGAGATCAAGCAGGCCCGCTGGATCGTCAAGGAGCGCCAGGAGATGCTCGCCGAGGCGAAGCGCGAGGTCGACCGGCTTCTCGCCGAGGCGCGCGAGCAGGCCGTGCGGGAGGCCTCGCAGACCGAGATCGTCAAGATCGCCGAGCGGCAGGCGCAGGACATCGTCGACGAGGCACGCCGCGAGGCGCGGGAGGCGCGGCTCGAGATGGAGGACTGGGCCGACTCGATGCTCGCCTCGCTCGAGGTCAACCTCGACCGCTTCCTCACCGCGGTGCGCCGCGGGCGAGAGCGGCTGCACGAGCGCTCGCAGGAGAGCGTCGTCGGCGCCGGCCTCGGCGCGGGCGGCGACGGCGCCGGCGAAGAGCTGGGCTACTAGGCGCGCTACCCTCCGGCCATGCGCCGGACCGTCGTCGAGTGGGTCGTCACGCTCGCCGTGGCGGGACTCTTCATCCTCGCTTTCGAGGTCGAGATCGCGCAGCCGTTCCGCGTTCCGACCTCCTCGATGGAGCCCACGCTCCACTGCGCCGAGCCGGGGATGGGCTGCACCGCGAGGCTGAACGATCGCGTGCTCGCCGCCAAGATCGTCTACCGCTTCCGCGACCCGAAGCGCGGCGAGATCGCCGTCTTCGAGGCTCCTGCACGTGCGCGCCGCCTCTGCACCGAGGGCGGCACGTATCTCAAGCGGGTGATCGGGCTGCCGGGCGAGGTCGTGTCGGAGCGGCTCGGGTTCTTCTACGTCGACGGCAAGCCGCTGAAGGAGCCGTACCTGACGCTGCACGACCGCGACTCCGTCACGAAGACATGGCGCGCGCTGGGCAAGGGCGAGTACTTCGTGATGGGCGACAACCGGATCGGGTCGTGCGACTCGCGCGTATGGGGGCCGGTGCCGCGCTCCTCGTTCATCGGCCCGGTCGTGGCGACGTACTGGCCGCCGAACCGCTGGACCGTTCGCTGAAAATTCGCCGCGCATAGTCGGCGCCCATCTCGCGGGCGAGCTCGACGAACGCCTCCGCCGAGGGCGAGCGGTAGCGGTCGCGATGCCACACGATCGCGAGGTGCCGTGCCGGGATGCGATTTCCGAACGGGAGCGACGCGAACGCGGGGTTGCGCGGGTTGACGACGAGCTGCGGGACGACGGCAACGCCGAGACCTTCGGCGACGAGGCCCATCAGGGTGCCGTTGTCATCGCTGCGAAAGACGATGTTGAGGTCAGGGACGCGACCGCGAAGGTACATCTCCGGATCGCTGATGTGGCGCCAGGTCACGAGCGGGACGCCTGCGAGCTCGCGCAGCGGCGGCGCCGAGTCGCGCCCGGCGAGCTCCGAGCTCGCCTGGACGAGGAGCACGTACGGGTCGCGCAGCACCTCCTCCGACTGGAACGGCCCCTCGGGGAGGGGCAGGTCGGCGAACGTGAGGTCGAGCTCGCCGTGCTCGACCAGGCGGAGCAGGTCGGCGGCGTCGGTCTCCTCGCTGATGCGCACCTCCACGCGCGGGTACTCCTCACGGAAGCGGCGCAGGAGTGCGGGGAGGATGCGGGCGCCGACGCTCTGGTAGATCCCGACCCGGAGCGGGCCTGCGGCGCCCTGGGCGAAGGCGGCCATGTCGGCCTCGGCGGCGTCGAGCTGGGCGACGATCGCGTCGGCGTGGCGGAGCAGGAGCCGGCCGGCGTCGGTCAGGTCGACGGGGCGGGGCCCACCCGGCCGCTCGACGAGCTTCTGTCCGACGGCGCGCTCCAGCCGCGCGATCTGCTGGCTGACCGCGGACTGCGTATAGCCGAGCTCGCGGGCTGCACCGCCGAAGGAGCGCGTCCGGGAGACAGCCTCCAGGGCGGCCAGGTGACGCAGCTCGATGCCGAGAAATCTATTACGTTCCATGATTGAAACTAATCATAACTCGATTTGCACTAATCGTCTGGCGCAGCCACGCTGGATGCATGAAGCTCGCAGCCGCTCTCGGCATCGTCTACGTCGTCTGGGGATCGACCTATCTCGGCATCGCCCTCGCCGACCGGACCCTGCCGCCGATGCTGATGCTCTCGGTCCGCTTCCTGATCGCGGGCGCGCTCCTCTACGCCTGGGAGCGGCGGCGCGGCGCGCCTGCCGGCGAGCGGCCGGGCCGGCGCCAGTGGGCCGCCGCCGCGGTCGTCGGCGGGCTGCTGCTCGTCGTCGACACGGGTGCCGTGGCCTGGGCGCTCCAGCGGGTCTCCACGGGCTTCGCCGCGCTCCTGATCGCGAGCGTTCCGCTCTTCATGGCCGTGATCGACCGCACGTTCTTCGGCATCCGGCTCACGCTCGGCGCCGTTTTGGGAATCGGCACCGGGCTGCTCGGAGTCGCGATCCTCGCGCATCCGAGCGGCGGGGTCGACCCCCTCGGCACGATCGCGCTGTTGGTCGCTGCCCTCGCCTGGGCCGCAGGCTCGGCGTACGCCCGCGTGGCACCACTTCCGCGACGGCATTTCCTGTCCGCGGCGATGCAGATGCTCTGCGCAGGCGCAGGGCTCGGCGTGATCGGCATCTCGACCGGCGAGCTCGGCCGGGTCGAGCCCTCGGCGATATCCGCGCTGTCGCTCGGCGCCTTGCTCTTCCTGATCGTCTTCGGCTCGCTGATTGCGTTCACGGCCTATGGCTGGCTGCTGAAGAACGCGCCGACCCCCCTGCTCTCGACCTACGCCTATGTGAATCCGGCGGTCGCCGTCTTTCTCGGCTGGGCCTTCGTCGGCGAGCACGTCGGAGGCCGCGAGATCGCGGCGGGCCTCGTGATCCTCTCCTCGGTTGCGATGCTCCTCCTCGCGCGCGAGCCGCGCGCCGGGCACGAGCCGATCCCCGAGTCGCTGCCGTTCTACATCCGGGCGAAGGACGCCCAGGCGGTCGAGTTCCGCCCGGCTCCGAGGCTCGTCGAGCTGCACCGGATCTCGGCCTGACCGTCCCCTCGAGAGGCGCCACGAAGGGGTGATCAAGGCTGCCGGCCGTGATTCCGATAACCCCAGCGAGCCTGACTTCTGGCCTGTTACTGCGGACAACGGAGTTGCACATGATCACGGACGTCGCTACGCCGTCCAACACGATCGCTCGCTGCTGGCGTGTCAGCCTCGACGACCGGGCAGATCTGGTGTTCGCGCTGCGGGATTACTTCCGGCGCCTCGGCCTCCCGGTCGAAGTCGAAGGGCCGACGTTCGTCTTCGTGAAGACCGATGAGCCGGTCGACGAGCTGGAGGCGTACGTCAGGGATTGGTCCAGGGTCAACGGTGTCCCGTTGAGCTTCGAGGAGGAGGGCGAAGAGCCGGCGATGATGCTCGCTCCGCCTGCCGAGGCAGGGCCGCCGCGCCTCGGAGAGCTCCTCGTCAGAAAGGGCTTCATCACCGAGGAGCAGCTCACACTGGCGCTCAACGAGGCGCGCGAGACGAGGGAGCTGCTGGGACTCGTGCTGATCCGGGACGGGATGATCTTCGAAGACGAGCTGGCCCGGACGCTCTCCGAGCAGCTGTCGATTCCGTACCTGAGCATCATGCGGATCGGGTTCGACTCCTACGCAGCCCGGTTGCTCCCGGCGGAGGTCGGCGCGGCGGCTGCCGCGATCCCGGTGCGCGTCAATGGTGCGACCGTCCACGTCGCGTTTGCGGATCCGACCGATCCGCAGGCCATCTCGGCCGTTCGCGAGCATCTGCCGAAGATCGAGATCGCCGTTGCCGAGCTGTCGGACATCCGACTGGCCTGGCGTGAGGTCGCACGATTGCGTGGTCTTCCCGCCGGGGGCTGAACGGACGCGTCAGCGAGCTACGGTGGAGAGCGTGACGACGTTCAACCTCCGCCACGTGAAGCTTCGGAGCGGAGAGCAGTTCCGGGACGAGATCGACGTGCAGCTCGAGCCGCTCGTCCTCGGTGGCCAGCAGTACCTGCCGGTGCCGGAGAGCGTGCCCACGGAGCTGACGATCACGAAGGCCGCGACCGGGAGCGTCTACCAGCTCGTGTTCCGCGCTCGGCTGCACGGCCCCTGCTTCCGCTGTCTCCGCGACGCGACGATCGACGAGTCAGTCGACGCGCGCGAGTACCAGGCGACCGACCCGGGCGATGACGACGAGCTACGCTCGCCCTACATCGACGACGACACGCTCGACCTCTCGCGGTGGGCGCGCGACTCGCTCGCCCTTGGGCTGCCGGACAAGATCCTGCACGCGCCCGACTGCGCCGGCCTCTGCCCCGTGTGCGGCAAGGACCTGAACGAGGAGCCGCATACCCACGAGGTCATCGCCGTCGATCCGCGGTGGGCCGCGCTCGACGAGCTCCGCGACCGGCTCTAGCCGTCGATCGCCGACATGTTGGCGTAGCGGTCGCCGGCGGTTGCGTGCTTCGGGAACGCCTCCTCGATCCGCGCGAGATCCGCGTCGGTCAGGTCGATGTCCGACGCGCCCGCGTTCTCCTCGAGGTAGCTCCGCCGCTTCGTCCCGGGGATCGGGACGACGTCCTCGCCGCGGGAGAGCACCCAGGCGAGCGCGAGCTGGGCGGGGGTGCAGCCCTTCTCGCCCGCGAGCCCCTCGACCTCCCTGACGAGGTCGAGGTTCCGCTGGAAGTTCTCGCCGGTGAAGCGCGGGTTGGAGCGGCGGACATCGTCTGCGTCGAAGTCCTCGGGCGAGCGAAAGCGGCCGGTTAGGAAGCCGCGACCGAGCGGGCTGTACGCGACGAAGCCGATGTCGAGCTCTCGGACCGCCTCCAGCACCTCGTTGTCCTCCGGGTCGCGCGTCCAGAGGGAGTACTCCGTCTGGAGCGCCGCCACCGGGTGCACCGCGTGCGCGCGCCTGATCGTCTCGGGTGACGCCTCGGAGAGGCCGATATGCCGCGTCTTGCCCGCTTCGACGAGCTCCTGCATCGCGCCGACGGTCTCCTCGATCGGCACCGTCTTGTCCACCCGGTGCTGGTAGTAGAGATCGACGTGGTCGACGCCGAGCCGCGCGAGCGAGCGGTTCATCGCCTCGTGCACGTACTCCGGCCGCCCGTTGATGCCGCGGAAGCCGTCCTCGCCGAAGCTGTTGCCGAACTTCGTCGCGAGCACCACGTCGTCGCGCCGGTCGGCGATCGCCCGGCCGACGAGCTCCTCGTTCCGGCCGAAGCCGTAGACGTCGGCGGTGTCGAGAAAGAAGATTCCGAGCTCGAGCGCCCGGTGGATCGTCGCGATCGCCTCCTCCTCGTCCGTCTCGCCGTACCACGCGGACATGCCCATGCAGCCGAGGCCCTGCTCCGAGACGACGAGCCCTTGTCCGAGTGCGCGCGTGTCCATGGAGGCAGCGTACTTCTCGGCTATAGTTGCCGCCGGTCATGGCGGTCCCCAAGCGGAAAACCTCGAAGTCGCGCCGCGACAAGCGCCGCGCCACACACGCGATCAGTGCGCCCCGCGTCAACGTCTGCCCCCAGTGCGGGCAGCCGAAGCGGCCGCACCACGTCTGCCCGACCTGCGGCACGTACAAGGGCCGCGAGGTCGAGCCGCTCCGCTTCGACGCGCCTTAGTGCCATGGCCCGGATCGCGGTCGACGCGATGGGGGGAGACCGGGGCCCCGCCGAGATCGTCGCGGGCGCTCTCGAGGCGCAGAGCGAAACGATCGAGATCGTCCTCTTCGGCGATCCGTCCATCGACGCGCGCGGCCTCGAGCTGCGGCCGGCGAGCGACGTGATCGGGATGCACGAGAAGCCGGCGGAGGCCGTCCGGGCGAAGCCGGACAGCTCGCTCGTCGCCGCGGTCCGCGCCGTCGCCGAGGGCACGGCGGACGCCGTCGTCTCGGCCGGGAACACCGGCGCGATGCTCGCCGCCGGCCTGCTCGAGCTGCGCCGCATCCCGGGCGTCATGCGTCCCGCGATCGCCGTGCCGATTCCGGCGCAGAGGGGCCCGTCGGTGCTGCTCGACGCGGGGGCGAACGCCGACGCGCGCCCGGAGCACCTGCTCCAGTTCGCTGCGATGGGCTCCGTCTTCGCAGAGGAGATGCTCGAAGTGACGAACCCCGAAGTGCGGCTCCTCTCGATCGGCGAGGAGGCCGAGAAGGGGAACCAGCTCGTCCTCGAGGCGCACGAGCTCCTGCGCGCGAGCGACCTCAACTTCAAGGGGAACACCGAAGGGCGGGACATCCTCCGCGGAGCCGCCGACGTCGTCGTCACCGACGGCTTCACCGGCAACGTGACGCTCAAGCTGCTCGAAGGGACGATCCTCACGATCCTCGACGCCTTCCGGGCCGAGATCACAGCGACGCCCACCGGCAAGCTCGGCGGCCTGCTCATCCGTCCGGCGGCGCGGCGGCTCCGCCATCGCCTCGATCCGGACAGGCTCGGCGGCGCCTACCTGCTCGGCCTGCGCGGGCTCGCGGTGATCGCGCACGGCAACTCCTCCCGCACGGCGATCGCGAACGCGATCCGCCTTGCGGCCCGCGGCGTCGACCACGACGTCGTCGGACGCCTCGCGTCGAGGCTTCCCCAGCGGACGGAGGTTGTATGATCGGCGCGCTTACGGTCCCCAACGCATGGTGAGGTGACATGGCAGCGTCGCGCGAGGAAGTTTTCGAGCGGGTCAAGGAAGTTCTGACCGAGCAGCTCGGGATCGAGGAGGCGGACATCACGGAGGAGGCGTCGTTCCAGGAGGATCTCGACGCCGACTCGCTCGACCTCGTCGAGCTGATCATGGAGCTCGAAGACCAGTTCGGGATCAAGATCTCGGACGAGGACGCCCAGAAGATCACGACCGTCGGGCAGGCCGTCGACTACGTCTCGTCGCACCAGTAGCTGACACGCGTCACGGCGAGCTCGCTCCGCTGATCGACGCGCTCCCGCCCGGTCGGGCGGTGACCGCGTTCACCCACTCGTCGTGGGCGTCCGATCGAACGGAGTCCTATGAGCGGCTCGAGTTTCTCGGCGACAGCGTGCTGGAGCTCGCGATCGCACACGAGCTCTACGCGCGCTACCCCGAGTTCTCGGAGGGGCGGCTCGCGAAGATCCGCTCGCATGTCGTCTCGCGCGCGAGCTGCGCGGTCGTGGCGCGCGAGCTCGACCTCGGCCGCCGGCTCGGGCAGCACACCACGGATCTCCAGGCCGAGGAGCTCGAGCGGCTCGCGAAGAACCGCAACGTGCTCGCCGCGCTGCTCGAAGCCGTCCTCGGCGCGCTCTTCCTCGAGCACGGGTTTCCCGCGATCGAGGACGCGGTCGTCAACGCGTTCGCCGGGCGCATCGATTACGCGCTGACGACGTACGTCGATCACAAGACGGAGCTTCAGGAATCGCTCGCCCGGGGCGGCAAGCAGGTCTCCTATCTCGTGCTCTCGGCCGTAGGGCCGCCGCACGAGCGGCACTTCACCTGCGCCGCCGTGGTCGACGGGGAGCAACTCGGAGTGGGCGAAGGCCGGTCGAAGAAGGCGGCCGAGCAGGAGGCCGCCCGCGAGGCGCTCGAGAAGCTCGGCCCGGAGTTGGCGGCGTAGGTCGTGCCTGACGCCCGGTCCGGCGGCGTCCGCGCGACTCGGTAGCCTGCGCCCCGGTGCATCTCCGCGCCGTAAAGCTTCGCGGCTTCAAGTCGTTTCCCGACCCGGTCGAGGTCCGCCTCGACCGGGGCGTCGGCGTGATCGTCGGGCCGAACGGGTCCGGCAAGTCGAACGTCGCGGACGCGATCCGCTGGGCCGCCGGCTCGCTCAGTCCGAACGAACTGCGCGCCGAGAAGCCCGACGACGTGCTCTTCGCCGGCGCGGCAGATCGCGGCCCGGCCGACTTCTGCGAGGTCGAGCTGCTGTTCGACAACCAGGATGGGGCCGGCCCGGTCGACTACTCGGAGCTCTCGATCACGCGGCGGCTCCACCGTGGCGGCGAGGGCCAGTACCTCGTCAACAAGACCGCCGTCCGGAGGCTCGACCTCGTCGAGCTGCTGGCCGACCTCGGCCTCGGGCAGGGGATGCACTCGATCATCGGCCAGGGCAAGGTCGAGGCGATTCTCGCCTCGAGGCCCGAGGAGCGCCGCGCGCTGATCGAGGAGGCCGCGGGCCTCGGCCGCTTCAAGGCGCGGCGCCACCGCGCGGAGCTGAAGCTCGCGCGCGTCGCGACGCAGGTGGAGCGCGCCCGCGATCTGGAGGAAGAGGTCAAGAAGCGGCTGCGCCCGCTCGCGCTCCAGGCGACCGCCGCCGAGCGCGCCGAGAAGCTTCGCGGTGAGATCGCCGAGCTGCGTGCCCGCATCGCCGAGCTCGACCTCGAGACGCTCGACGAGCGTCTCGGCGAAGCGGGTGAGCGCAAGACGGCGGCCGGCCTCGCACGCCGCGCCGCGGAGGAGCGCCTCGAAGCCGTGCTCGCCGAGCGCGGCCGTGCGGAGGAAGAGCTCGCCGATGCCGCCGGCATGCGCGAGCAGGCGATGCAGGTGCTATACCGCCTGCGCAGCGCAGTCGAGCGCCTGGGGCTCCGGCGAGAGTCGGCGACGGCGATGCTCGAGCAGGTGCGCGCCGAGCTCGCCGACGCGGAGTCTGACGCAGGCGACCCAAGCGTCGAGGTCGCGCGTCTCGAGCGGGATGCGCTCGACGCGTCGGAGGCCGCGCGCGTTGCGGCGGTCGAGCGCGAGACGCGGGCCGAGCGGGCCCGGCAGGTGCTCGCGCGGCTGCTCGCCACGGAGAAGGTCCAGCGCGACGCCGCACACGTGAAGCTCGACGAGCTGCTCGCGCGGCGCGCGACGATCGAAGCGGACTTGACGGGGGCTGCAGGCGAGCGCGAGGCGGCGCTCGCCGTGTCGTACGAGCTGCGCAGCCGCGCCGCGCGCCTCGCCGTGCAAGGCGAGTCGGCGAACCGGCTGATTGTGCGCCTGCGCGCAGAGCTCGCCGAGGCGGAGGCGGACGCCGCGCGCCCGGGGCCCTCGCCCGAGGAGCTCGAGCGGCAGGCGCTGTACGCACGCGCGGCGGCGCGCGACGCGGC
>JBGQKY010000001.1:0-52540 GCA_041499745.1 Gaiellaceae bacterium | reverse complement strand
TTTTGGCCGGCGCGCCCCCGCCCCCCCCCCCCCCCTCTCCGTTTTCTCCCCCGGGCCCCGCTCCGCCGCGCGCGGCCCCCCACCCCGGCGCCCCCGCCGCTCTGTGCCGGCTCCGTCGAGCCTACGCCGGTAGCAGTCATGCGAACACCTCCCTGTACTCGTCGTCCTCGTCGGTCTCCTCCTCGAAGGTGCGCCCGGTCGCGGCGAAGAACGCCTCCTCGAGCGTCTGCACGCCGTAGCGTTGCTTCACATCGGCAACCGGCTCGAGGAAGAGCAGCTCGCCGCGATCGAGCAGACCGACGCGATCGGCGAGCACTTCTGCCTCTGCCATGTCGTGCGTGCAGAGGAGGATCGTCGCGTCGTGGGTCGCGCGCACGTCCTTGATGAACTCCTGCACCTCGAGCTTCGACCGCGGGTCGAGGCCGGTCGTCGGCTCATCGAGCAGCAGCAACACGGGCGACGTCAAGAGCGCCCGTGCGAGTGCGACCTTCTGCTGCATCCCGCGCGAGAGGTTCTCCATCGCCTCGCTACGGCGGTCGGCCGGGAAGCCGACCTTCGCGAGGATCTCAGGGATCGCCTTGCGGGTCACCGACGGCGGCATGCCGTAGAAGCGCGCGGCGTAGGAGAGGTTCTCGGACGCCGACATCTTCTTGAAGAAGCTCGCCTCGACCGAGACACGGTTCACGAGCTTGCGGATCGCCCGCGACTCGCGGAACGCGTCGTGGCCGAAGATGCGGGCCTCGCCGCCGTCGTTGATCAGCAGCGTCGAGAGCAGGCGGACGAGCGTCGACTTCCCCGAGCCGTTCTGGCCCAGGATCGCGACGCACTCGCCTCGCTCGATCGTGAACGTAACGTCGGAGAGTGCGGGCATGCGGCGCCGCGCGAAGCGGCCCGCACGCCTGTCACGCCGGCGGAACTCCTTGCGGAGGTTCGTCACCTCGACCGCCGGGACGTCGCGGCGGACGGAGATGTCTGGGGAATTGGCTGCTGCGAGAGTGGACATGCTGCTCCTTCTGGAACGAAAAGGCGGAACGGAGAACGGGAGAGAGCTCGCGCGAGGCGGCGAACGGCCCTAGCGGCCGCTCGGGAAGCTCTTCCTGTCCATCACGTTCCAGCGCAACATGGCCGCCGAACGATACGCGTCTAACCGCACAACGTCAAATCAGTCGTCGGCGGGCAGGTCGAACAGCCCGACGATCCCCTTGTGCGCGCCTTCGGGCACCGGCTCGAACGGGTTGCGGGTGGTGACGCCGACCTTGCCGAGCTCCGGGTAGAGCACGACCTCGGGCATGGGAAGCGTCGAGAACGCGAGGATGCGTGCCGGCTCCTCGGTCGGGTTCGTGAACGTGTGCAGGCCTTCCGGGCCGCGCGGCATGAACACGAAGTCGCCCGGCGCGAGCTCCTCTTCGCCGTCGCCTGTTCGAAGCGTCGGCGTGCCGCTCAGTACGACGAACATCTCCTCCATGCCGTAGTGCGCGTGGAGGTTGAAGCCGTTCGAGCCGGGCAGCAGCTCGTAGACCGTGGCGCCGAGGTCCTTCGCCCCTGACGGCATGCCGAGGAAGCGCCCGCGGATCTTCATCTTCTCCGCGTTCATGTCCCACGGCTCGTCTGCGTAGACGTTGAGCCTGCTCATCCGCCGTCAGGCCGCCCGCAGCGGCTCGTCGTCGTCGGGGTCGTCATCCGATTGGGGCTCGAGCCACGCGACGATCTCGGGCTCGCGGAGCAGCAACTCGACGATGGTGGCCCCTTCATCCCGTTCGCTCATGCTTCCTCCTGCACGTCGTGGATCAGCCATAAACGGGCGCCGGTCAGGGAGCTCGTACGCGCCTGCGCCGTGATCTGCTTGAGGTCCGGGTACTCGCACACCTCCGGTGAGCTCAGGGTGGAGACCATGAGGATCCGCAGTGGCTCGCCGGTCTCGTTCTTCACGCCGTGCGCTCCCTCGGAGCCGAGCGGGAAGTAGACGGACTCGCCCTCCTCGAGCTGCCGTTCGCCCTCCGGCGTGCGCACGGTCGGGCGCCCGCGGAGCGCGATCAGCAGCTCCTCCCAGGCGTGGTGGAAGTGGTAGACGATGAAGTTTCCCGGGTCGAGCTCGTAGAGCGTCACGCCGAACCCCGGGCGCTCGCCCGCGCGGGGAAGCCGCTTCGACCTGCCGCCGCCGCCCGACCAGTCCTCGTCCTGGTCGCCCCAGGCGTCATCCCAGATGTTCATGCCCGGGACTCTCGCAGACAAAGAGGACACCTTCTGTCATCTTTACGGAGTGCGCGCGACAAGGCTTGTGTCGCTCCTCTTGCTGCTCCAGACGCGAGGGCAGCTCACGGCCGCCGAGATTGCCGAGCGGCTCGGCGTCTCCATCCGCACCGTCCACCGGGACGTCGAGTCGCTCACCGCCGCGGGTGTGCCCGTGGAGGCCGTGCGCGGCCCCGCGGGCGGCTACCGGCTCGCGGGCGGCTACCGCACCCGCCTCACGGGGCTGACGGCCGACGAGGCGGAGGTCCTCTTCGCCACGGGCATCTCCGGGCCCGCAGCGGAGCTCGGGCTCGGCGGCGAGCTCGCGACGGCACGCCTGAAGCTGCTCGCGGCGCTCCCTCAGGAGCTCCAGGAGCGCGCGACGCGCGCCTCGAGGCTCTTCCACCTCGACACGCGCGGCTGGTTTCGCGCCGAGGACCGCGTCCCGCACCTGCCCGCCCTCTCGACGGCCGTCTGGGGCGGTCGCCGCGCCCGGCTTCGCTATCGAGAGGGACGCCGCATCGTCCAGCGGACGGTCGACCCGCTCGGGCTCGTGCTGAAGGGCGGTGCCTGGTATCTCGTCGCGCGGCGCTCGGCCGGGATGCGCGTCTACCGTGTCTCACGCGTCGCGTCCGTGCGGCAGCTCGAGGAGTCGTTCGAGCGTCCTGCCGCGTTCGAGCTCGCCGGCTTCTGGGAGGAATGGTCGCGGAACTTCGAGCAGACCCTGCCCCGGGTGGAGGTGACGGTCCGGGTGGACGACGAGGTGCGGCGCTTCCTTCCCGGTGAGCCGCGCATCGAGGAGGACGGCCGCGCCGTCGTTGCGTTCTCGCACCTCGGCGACGCGTACCGCGAGCTGCTTCGCTTCGGCTCGCATGTCGAGGTGCTCGAGCCCGCGGAGTTGCGCGAGCGGGTCGCAGCGACGGGCCGAGATCTGGCAGCGCTGTACGGTTCGTAGGAGTCATGCCGTCGCTCTCGACGTACGCGATCTTCATTGTGACGTGCCTCGCGCTGCTCGCGATCCCGGGGCCGGCCGTGCTCTATGTCGTCAGCCGAAGCATCGACCAGGGCAAGCGGGCGGGCTTCGCTTCGGTGCTCGGGATCACGACCGGCACCGTGGTGCACGTCACCATGGCGACGATCGGGCTCTCGTCGCTCATTCTCGCATCGCGCGTCGCGTTCGATGCCGTCCGCTACGTCGGCGCCGCGTATCTCGCCTATCTCGGCGTCAGGCGGCTGCTCACCCGGAAGGCCGGCGGCGGGCTCGAGGAGCGCCCTCCGCGAACGGCACGCGAGCTCTACAGGCAGGGACTCATCGTCAACCTGCTCAACCCGAAGACGATCGTGTTCATCTTCGCGTTCATCCCGCAGTTCGTCGACGTGGGCGCCGGCCACGTCTCGCTCCAGATCATGCTGCTCGGCCTCACGTTCGCCGGGCTCGGCCTCGCGAGCGACAGCCTGTACGCCTTCGTCGCCGGCACCGTCGCCGACCGGCTCCGCGGGACGCCGCTCATCGACAGGGTGGAGCGCTGGTTCGGCGGCAGCGTGCTGATCGGGCTCGGGATCACCGCGGCGCTCGTCGCGCCCCACCGCTCGAACTGAACAACTGGGGGTTGCGGTTCGTCCGCGGCCCCCGCTAAGGTCTCGCTCAGGACGTCCGCCGAAGCCGGCGGGCGCCGAGGCAATGGGGCCTCACGACGCGCAGTTTCACGTGCGTGTCGTGGGGTCTTTTTTTGTGGTCCGGCATGAGAGAGGAAGCGGCAATGACAGAGATCGAGAAGGAGCTCCGGCACTATCTTGAAGGGGACGTCGAGCCCCGCGCAGCGCTCGAGTGGTCGCGCGAGACGAGCGCGGCGATGGTCGACTTGAAGTTCTGCGACCTGCTCGGCGCCTGGCAGCACGTGACGCTGCCCGTCGGCTCGCTCGACGAGTCCGCGTTCGACGAGGGGCTCGGCTTCGACGGCTCGTCGATCCGCGGCTGGCAGGGGATCGAGGAGAGCGACATGATCCTGATGCCGGACGCCTCGTCGGCCATCCTCGACCCGTTCACCGAGGTGCCGACGCTCTCGCTCCTGTGCGAGATCGCCGAGCCCGTGACGCTCGCGCCGTACAACAAGGATCCGCGCCGGGTCGCCAAACGTGCCGAGGAGTACCTGCGCTCGACCGGGATCGCCGACACGTGCTACGTCGGCCCCGAGTGCGAGTTCTTCGTCTTCGACGAGGTCTCGTACACGAGCGGCCCGAACGAGGCTCGCTACAAGGTCGACTCCGCCGAGGGCCACTGGAACTCCGGCGATCCGGGTCTCGGCTACACGATCCGCGAGAAGCACGGGTACTTCCCGCCGGCGCCGCACGACACGCTGAGCGACCTGCGCACGCGCATGGTGCTGACGCTCGAGCGGCTCGGCGTGCAGTGCGAGTTCCACCACCACGAGGTCGCGTCCGCCGGACAGTGCGAGATCGACCTGCGCTACCAGAGCCTCACGCGCATGGCCGATCAGGTGCTGCTCTACAAGTACGTGATCAGAAACGAGGCGCGCGCCGCCGGGAAGTCGGCGACGTTCATGCCGAAGCCGATCTTCGGCGACAACGGCTCGGGCATGCACTGCCATCAGTCGCTGTGGAAGGAAGGCACGCCGCTCTTCGCCGACAAGTCCGGCCCTGCCGGGCTGTCGCAGCTCGCGCGCGGATACATCGCCGGCCTGCTCGAGCACGCGCCCGCGCTGCTCGCGCTCTGCGCGCCGACGACGAACTCGTACCGCCGGCTCGTTCCCGGCTACGAGGCTCCGGTCAACCTCGCGTACTCGTCGCGCAACCGCAGCGCGTGCATCCGCATCCCGACGTACAGCGAGTCGCCGAAGGCGAAGCGCATCGAGTTCCGCTGCCCCGACCCGACCGCGAACCCCTACCTCGCGTTCTCGGCGATGCTGATGGCGGGTCTCGACGGGATCGAGCGCGGTCTCGATCCCGGCGAGCCGTCGGACTTCGACCTCTTCGAGGACGACCGCGGCGTGAAGCAGGTGCCCGGCTCGCTCTCGGAGGCGCTCGACGCGCTCGAGGCCGACCACGAGTTCCTGCTGAAGGGCGGCGTGTTCAGCGAGGAGCTGATCAGGACCTGGATCGGCTGGAAGCGCGAGCACGACGTCGATCCGGTGCGGCTGCGCCCGCATCCCATCGAGTTCGCCCTCTACTACGACGCCTAGTGCGTTGACGACACTCACGCGAATGGAGATCCGCAGCCTCCGGTCACTGGATTGGCCGGAGGTTGCCGGGATCTACGAGGACGGGATCCGGACAGGCAACGCGACGTTCGAGACCGGCGTGCCGTCGTGGGAGTGGTGGGACGCGACGCACTCGGAGCACCGCCTGGTCGCGGAGCTGGACGGCAAGGTGGCCGGCTGGGCGGCACTGGTGGCCTACTCGGATCGCTGCTGCTACAGAGGAGTGGCCGAGGACAGCGTCTACGTCGCCTCGTGGGCGCAGGGACGGGGCGTCGGGCGCGGGTTGCTCGAAGCACTGATCTCGCTGGCCGAGGCCGCGGGCATCTGGACGTTGCAGGCCGGAATCTTCCCGGAGAACAAAGCGAGCCTGCGGCTGCATCTCGGCTGCGGCTTCCGGCTCGTCGGCGTGCGCGAGCGCATCGGCGAGCTCGACGGCACTTGGCGTGACGTGTTGTTGCTGGAACGACGCTCGGAGGTGAATTGATGACGAAGGTGGAGGCAGTTGTCATACGCGAGAGGATCGAGACCGTGATCGACGCCGTCGAGGAGGAGACGGGTCACGTCGGGGTCACGGTGATCGAGGCGGTCGGGCACGGGCGCCAGCGTGGGGTCACGCACGAGTACCGCGGCCGCGTGTTCGAGTCGCGCTTCCTCCCGAAGGCGCTGCTCGTCTTCGTCGTCGACGACGAGAAGGCCGACGCGGTCGTCGCGGCGATCTCGGCCGCCGCGCGCAGCGGCAACGAATCAGGTGATGGGCTCGTGTGGACGACGCCCGTCTTCAACGTCCTGCACTCGAGAACAGGTCTCAGCCTGGAGGAGGTGGAAGTCGGATGATCGCAGCGGCAATCAGAAACCAGGATCTCCTGATCGCGGCGAGCACGATCTGGGTCGTCGTCACGGCAGTCCTGGTGATGTTCATGCAGGCCGGCTTCGCCTTTCTCGAGGCCGGGCTGACACGGATGAAGAACGCCGGCCACATCGCCGGCAAGAACGTCCTGATCTTCGGGCTGTGCTCGATCGTCTACTGGGCGGTCGGGTTCGGGATCGCGTTCGGCGACGGCGGCTGGTTCAGCGGCACCGCCGGCTTCTTCCCGTCGGTCAACTCGATGATCGCCGTGGGACAGAAGCCGTACGACTTCTTCACGGAGATTCCGGGTGCGGCCGGCTACCTGTTCGAGGTCGTGTTTGCGGGCGTCTCGCTCGCGATCGTCTGGGGCGCGATGGCCGAGCGCGCGAAGCTCTGGGTCTACTTCGTCTTCGGCATCTGGTTCACGCTCACGTACTCGGTCGTGTCGCACTGGATCTGGAGCCCGCACGGCTGGCTCTTCGCCCGCGGCATGCAGGACTTCGCCGGCTCGACCGTCGTGCACTACCAGGGAGCGCTCGCGGGCCTCGCCGGTGCGCTGATCCTCGGCCCGCGCCTCGGCAAGTTCGGCCACGACGGCCGTGCGAATCCGATCCCCGGCCACAACATCCCGTTCGCGGTTCTCGGAACGCTGATCCTCTGGTTCGGCTGGTTCGGGTTCAATCCGGGCTCGACCCTGTCGGTCGATTTCGGAGGCTTCGGCTACTTCGCGTACGTCGCGCTGACGACGAACGTCGCGGCGGCCACGGGCGCGGTCACCGGGATGCTGATCGCCTGGCTCAAGCTCGGCAAGCCCGACATCTCGATGATGCTGAACGGCGCGCTCGGCGCGCTGGTGGCGATCACCGCTGCGTCGGGCTTCGTCGCGCCGTGGGCGGCGATCGTGATCGGCGCAGGCTCCGGTGCGATCGCGGTGTTCGGCGTCATCTTCGTCGAGCGGATCGGCATCGACGATCCGATCGGCGCGGTCGCGGTACACGGCATGTCCGGTGTCTGGGGCACGCTCGCGTGCGGGCTCTTCGCCGTACCGATCCTGTCGTCCAACCTGGCCACCGGCCACAAGGGCCTCTTCTACGGCGGCGGCTTCCACCAGCTCGGCGTGCAGGCGCTCGGCCTCGTCGCAGTCGGCGCGTTCACCTTCGGGACGTCGTTCGGCTGCCTCTGGGTGCTGAACAAGATCTGGGGGATCCGCGTCGCGCCGGTGGCCGAGACGCAGGGCCTCGACGTGCACGAGCACGGCATGTGGGGCTATCCGGAGTTCTACATCCCGGTCCCCGGCGGCTACGGCACGGAGAGCCACGGGCATCTCGGCGGCGGACACGGGAGCGCGCACGCGCCCACGCCGGTGCACGCGATGACCGCGCAGCCGGTGACTTCGCCATGACGTGTGTGTGCGCCAAGCCGGTGCCGGTCGAGCGTGCGACGCGCAAGGGGGCGGCGCGCACCGAGTGCGCGAAGTGCGGCTTACCGATCAAGCTCACACTCGAAAAGGGGCGGCGCTTCGGCGCCGCCCCTTTCGGGCGAGAGTGATTCTCTTTAGAGCGTGCTCGCCAGGCTGTTGAGGGTTGCGGCCTGGGCCGGGGTCAGCCAGCCGAGTGATGCCAAGGCGGCGACGCTGCTCTTGTAGGCGGCGATCAGCGCGGCCTTCTGCGCCGGCTTCAGGAGGGGCACGACGGCGTCGAGCTTTCGGCAGAGCGCGGTCGCGAGCGCGTCGATCGCGGCGCGCAAGACCGGCGGAAGGGCCAGGTACTTGAGCGAGCTCTGGACGAACTGCTTGCTCAGCAGGCAGAGGCCGCCCGGGGTCACCGCCACCGTGAAGCTCGTCGAGCCGGTGCCGGTGTTGCCGGCCCTGTCGGCCACCGTCGCCGAGACGGTGCTGAGGCCGACCGGAAACGAGGAGGCAGGACCGACGATGTCGGCGCAGCCCGGCGAGGCGAGTCCCGACAATCCGTCGGCTGCGGTGCAGCGGATCGAGATGCTCTGGTCGACGGTGTAGCTGCCACGGTTGCCGGAGTAGGCGACCGTCGGCTTCGTCTTGTCGATCTTCACGTCGAGCGTCTTCGCCTGCTCCTCGTTGCCGGCGTTGTCGCGCGCGAAGTAGCTGAGCGTCGTCACGCCCTCGGCTCCGATCTGGACAGACGCAGTGGAGCCTGCGACGACTGTCTGTGTACCACCGAGCGAGTAGACGATCTCTTGCACACCGCTGCCGCCCTCGTCGGAGGCAGACAGGGAGACGGTGACGTCGCTGTTGTTCCAGCCGGTCGCGTTCGCAGCCGGCGACCCATTCGCCGCCGTGGCCGGACGGGTTGTATCGCCACCGCCGAAGTCCGCTGGATCGAGTGCGCGCGCGTCGGCGAGCAGCTCGGCGAGCGGCGCCTCGATGTTCGGCGTCGTCATCGGCAGCACCGGAGCGCCGAGCGAGCCGATCCCGCCGCCCATGAACACGAGCCGGTGCCAGTCTTCGGCCGGCTGGAGCGTCGTGAACTTGCCGTCGCCGTTGACGTCGGCGGCGGTGTTTCCGAGCGCATGGAGCTCGAGGTTGCAATCCCAGTCGATCGGCGAGTCGATCGGTCCGAGTTGGACTACGCCTTTCACTGGGCACTGCCAGAGCGTCAGGAAGCCTGCGAGCCCTGGGTCGGCCGGAGTCAGCCCGGAGGCTTCGTCGAGGTTGGTCTCGTCCAGCGGCGGCAGCGCACCGGCGCCGTAGCGGGAGTAGTCGAAGAGGCCGCTGCCCGTGCCGGTGTGGACCCCGGAGAGCTGGAAGGCGTAGTTCATGATCGAGAGGTAGTTCGGCTTGTAGTTGTCGTCGTCCGTGCCGCCGTGACCGAGGCCGAGGTTGTGACCGAGCTCGTGCATGAACGTGCCGGCCTGTACGCCGAGCTTCGGCGTGCACGGATCCGCGGAACAGATGCCGCCGAGCGAGATCAGGAAGTCGCTCGCTCCTTCCTGAGTCGCTGCGGCGTTCCGCGATAGGCCGCTGAGGTGGCTCGGGTCGAAGTCGTGCACAGAGACCGCGTAGTGGAACGCCGGCCTGCGCAATGAGGAGAAGTGCGAGGTCTCGAGCGCCTGGAACGCCGTCCAGTCGTAGTCGCCGTTGGCGCCGACGACGCCAAGCGGGTTCACCTCCGGAATCGCTTCGGCCTGGCTGAGACTGCCCCACCCCGCCCCGGTTCGAGGGTCCATGAGCGAGCCGGAGCCGTTGTCCACGTGCAGCGTGATTCCCGTGGTGCCGTCCGGATTCGCGACCGGCGCAGCGGCGAAGGAATGTACGACGACCTCGAGTGCGGCGTCGGAGATCTCGTGCCCGACCATATGGTCGAGCTCCACGAAGATGTCCTTGTGCCGAGGGTCGGCTCCCATCGCGGGCAAGTCGAGGTCGATCGTCCCGTTGCCGTCGACGTCGACGCCGTTCGTCTCCCAGCTATCCGGCAGACCGTCGCCGTCGGCGTCCTTCAGTGCAACGTGAACAAGGCCGGTGGTGCCGACCTGGCGGACGGTCCCAGAGCTGGTCGTTCGGTCGAACGAGTCGAAGTCGAGGCCGGTGATCTCGCCGCGGGAATCGCGAGTGATCTGCGCGAGCGCCTGGATGCTGAAACTATCGGAAGGCGGGAAGGGCAGGGCGCTGACGCACAACGGATCCTCCAGCTTCTCCGAGGACGAGGTGAGTGGGGCCTGGACATCCACCTGGAGGGACGCTGCCGTATCCCCAGGACTGATCGAGGCGTGTTCGGGCGCGCCGCTGAAGTCCCACGCCACGTCGTAGTGGCAGCTCAAAGGGGCTCCGATTCCCGATGGCCCCGAGGGTGTGTAGTCCGCATGCTCGGTGGCGTGGAACGAGTTCACCACGACGTGCGTCGTGATCCGACCGTCCGGATCCAGCTCGGCCTCCACCGCGAGCTCGCCGGTGAACGTTTCTTCGCGGTGAACGGGGGTCCGTCCACAGCAATCGAACGTAAATTTCGCTGTCTGCTGAACGATGTCGGCCGCCGCCGCCCGACTGCCGGTCGCGAGCGTGAGCCCGACGGTCGCCGCGATGGCGAGCAGTGCGAATGCCCGTGTCACCGTTCCTCCTTTGCAGTTCACTGTCTTCACCGGGCAGAGCTTCCCAGCGGGACCACGGACGCTCATCGAGCGATGTCTCAAAGCGCGCCTGCGAGGGTCTTGAGGGTTGCCGCCTGGGCCGGCGTCAGCCAGCCGAGTGACGCCAAGGCGGAGACGCTGTTCTTGTACACGGTGATGAACACCGCCTTCTGTGTGGGTGTCAGGCTGGGCACCAGGGAGTTGAGCTGCCGGCTGAGATTCGCCGCAAGCGTGTCCACGGCCACGCGGAGGGACGATGGAAGTGCCTGGTACTTGGCCGAGCCCTGGACGAATTGCGTCGTCAGCGTGCCGAGGCTGCCCGCCGCCACCGTCACGGTGAAGGTCGTGGTGGCCGTCGTGCTGTTGCCGGCGTTGTCGATCGCCGTCGCCAAGACGCGGTGTGAGCCGAGTCCGAAGCCGTAGGCCGGGCCGTTGGAGCTCGTGCAGCTTTTCGAGGCAAGGCCGGAGCCCTCCAGACCGTCGGCGCGCGTCGGATCGGAAGCTGCACAGCTGATCGAGATCGTCTGCTCGACCGTGTAGGTGCCCGCGTTGCCGCTGAACGTGACGACCGGCGGCGTCTTGTCGATCTTCACCTTGCGATACTCGGGGAGCCGCGTCGAGTTACCCGCCTTGTCGCTGATGAACAGGATCGGGCCGAACTCACCCATGCCGTAGCGTCCGTCCCCGCTCAGCACGATCGGGCTCGACATGTTCGCCGGATCGGGACCGGAGGTCGAATCGTGGACCTCGAAGGGGATCGACACGTCCGTGTTGTTCCATCCGAGATTGTTCGCGGCCGGAATCGGATCGTGAACCGTCACGGTCGGCGCTGTCAGATCGATGTTGACGATGGTCGAGGCGTAGGCGACATTGCCGGCGAGGTCCCGGCACGCAAGCCGCACGTGCTGGCCGCCGCCTTCGGTGTCGAGGTCGCGGTAGTCGCAGCCTTCTATGCCGGAGAGCGCATCCTCGCCGGTGGCGCCGACGAACACGTTCGTGTTGTGCCAGCCGTAAGCGTTCGCTCCGGGAACGGTGTACGTGTGCACCACGGGTGGCGTCTTGTCGATCCGGAACGCGAACGGTCCAATTCCGGTCGCGAAGGTCTGCTGATTCCCCGCTCTGTCACGAATTGTGACGTGAGCGGTGCTCGACCCTTCCTCGGACAACACGATCGGGCTCGGTGGATTGGCCGGGTCGACGCCGGAGAGGGCATCGGTGGCGGTAAACGGTACGGCGACGTCCGTGTGGTACCAGCCGGTGTCGTTGGCGGACGGCGTGGGCTCGCCGAACACCAGGCTCGGCTCCGTTTTGTCGATGTTGACCGTGACCGGGGCGAAGCTCTCGTTGCCCGCGTTGTCGCGACAGAGGGATTGAACGACCAGCCCGACGACCTCGACATCGATCGTGTGCGGCGCGAGAGGACCGAATCCCCCGTTGTACGAACCGCACGAGTAGATGCCGGAGGTCTTGTCGGTGCCGTGGGCGGAGACGGTGACGTCGCTGTTGTTCCAGCCGTAGCCGTTCGGGGCCGGCTCGAGGAACGGCGTCGCGACCGGCGCCGTCGCGTCGCGCTTGATCGTGACGCTCTTCGAGGCGCTACCGCCCGCGGAGCTCGCCGTGCACGTGAACGTGACACCTACCGTGTCGGTCTGCACCGTCTGGTCTGGACACGTGAAGGTCGGCGTCGACTCGGAATCCGCAACTGCCCAGGAGACGGTGACGCCGGACGTGTACCAGCCGTTGTCCCCGAGCGTGCCGGCGATGGTCGGAGTGATCGTCGGCGGGGTCGAGTCGAGCGGGGCGATCTCGACGGCGAGGTTCTTCGCACCCGCCTTGTTGCCGACGTTGTCGACCGCGGAGAACGTGAGCGTCGTGACACCGTCGGCGCTGAGGTGGACGGTCGCTTGGTTGCCGGCGACTGTCGTCTGGGCGATCGCCTGCGCACCACTGGCGCTGTAGGTGATCTCCTTGACCCCGGAGCCGCCGTCGGCGGCGGCAAGGGTCACGGTCACGGCCGGCCTGTTCACGCCCCCGGCATCCGGTTCCGGTGAACGCGTCGCGACGGTCGTCGGCGCCTTGTTGTCCACCTTGTTCCCTCCGATCGGGCCGGCGGTCGTGCAGTTGCCGCCCTGGTCGCAGACCAGGCGAGTGTCGGTTGCCGCGGCGGCGATCTCCTCGCCGACCGGGACATGTGTGAACAGCGGGAACCTCACGTCGAGCGGCCCCATAAGTCCGAAGCCTGCGTCGCTGGCCCTGCACCCGAGCACTGCGTGGGAGGCGTGCCAGACGCCGTCGGGCGCGTCGCAGTCGATCGTCGGCGCTTTCTTGTCGACCTTGTTACCGCCGGCCGCGCCTGCGAGGCTGCAGTTACCGGCCGTGTCGCAGATCGAGTGGATCTCGGTCACCGCATCGGCCGTCTCCACGCCGTCCGGAACCTGCGTGGAGAGAGAGAAGCTCGCCGCACCCACGAGTCCTGAGCCTGCGTCGTCCGCGGTGCAGTGCAGCGTGACGTCGGAGGCGTGCCAGGCGGCGTCGGGCGCGTCGCACGCAGATGTCGGCGCCTTCTCGTCCACCTTGTTGCCGCCGATCGGCCCTGCGAGTGCGCAGTTGCCCGCCTTGTCGCAGACCGAGCGGCTGTCGGTGGCCGTGTTGCCGGTCTCGCTGCCGGCCGTGACATGCGTGGACAGCGAGAAGCTCGCATCGTCGGCGTTCGCGAGCCCGGCACCGCTGTCGGCCGCCGTGCAGGGGATGCTGATATCGGTCCCGTGCCAGGCGCCGTCTGCGGAGCCGCAGACGATCGTAGGCGGACTCGTCTCCGAGGTGCCCCCAGCGTCATCGCTGCTGACGTGCAAGACGACGTTGGCAGGGTTGTAGACGACGTCGAACACGAGGCCGCTGCCGACCGGCGGAAGGTTCACGTCTCCGAATGTGCCCGAGACGCCGCCTGCACAGCGCACGATCTCGATGGTGTCGCCGGCGGCCGGGACGTAGCCGCCGAGGATCGCCACGTTGAGTGTTCCTCCGAGCGTGCACGCTCCGGCGACGTCGAGCAGGTCGGAATGCCCAGGGGCAGTGCCGCCGACGTCGATCGCGAGACGAGCCTGCGGGTCGACGGAGGCCGCGCTGTTGGGTTTCAGCTGGTAGGCGCCCGGTGTCACGTGGAGCACCCCCGGCTCGAGCGGGCCGCCGGGCGAGAGCCAGCCGTGGTTGTGCACGAGCGCCGGCTTGAACGTGCCGCTGCCGGAGACGGTGACGGGGCGCGCGGACATGCTGACGACGGTGCCGTCGGCGATGTCCTCGCTTCCGATCGCCAGGGTCCCGGACAGGGTCTCGATCAGGCCGTCGTTTCTGACGTTGCCGTCCAGCTTGGCGAGCGGCGCTTCGCTCGTCTTGAGCAGGATCCCGGTTGGCTCGTTCACAAACGTGAACCGGAGGAACGGGTTCAGAGGCGGCTGAAAGCCGCTGCTGGTGATCCGGTAGCCGGTGGCACAGCAGAAGTCGGTGATGTTCCAGGTCCCGGCGTTGTCGACGACGGCGCCTTCGGTGGTGACCACACCCCCTATGTCGGTGACCGTGACGCCCTGCTCGATCACGAGCGTCCGGCTGAGCTGGAAGCCGCCTGCCATGGCGTTCGCGCCGACCGAGCTCTTGAGGACCAGCTTCGACTCGGCCGGGCCCGCGAGGGCCGGACCGTTGCCGACGAACCTCTTCGTGACCTCGAGGTCTGCCGCGCCTCTGAGGGTGGTTGCGGGCTCCATGTTCAGGTAGCCGACGCTCGAGTTCCCGTGCGCTCCAATCAGCTCCAGCGATGCGTCTCCGGCACCCGACCGCAGGAAGACCGACCCACCGGTGGCGACGACGCCTTCGACGCTGACGTTGAACCCGTTGATCACGACCGGCCCGTCGATGCAGGCGACGTCCTCCGGTCCGGGGACGTGCGGCGTCCAGCTCCCGCCGTGAGCCGGGTCCCACGCCGTTTCGGCTGTAGCGGTCCAGGTCGTCGTGCAGTCGGCGGGTCCGTAGGTGGTCGTGGCGGCCCGCAGCAGAGTGGCTCGGGCGCCTTGCAACCCGGCGGCGAGGATCACCGCGACAACAACGAAGAGAAACCCGGTGCGCCAGACGTGCGCCCGGGAAGCCGGCTTCAACATCGTCCTCGCCTCCTGTTCGGGGGCTCCGTGACCGGATCTGCCGACGGTGCCTTCGTTGACCGATCGTCTCGCGCCTTGCAGGAGTCCCGCGTCATGCGCAGGCGGCTGTGTGCCGCGCCGATGTGCGCCTCGACGTCGGCGAGAAGCTCGTCGGCGGTCTCGCCTGACGCCACGTATCCGCAACTGCACTGCACGTTCTTCACAGCGCCGAGATTCGCCGCGTGAGGGCGGGCGCTCATCGTTCATTTGCACCAATCGCTTCGCCGTATGACAATCGGGCGGTGCTCGTAGGGCGCGAGAGCGAGATCGCGCTCCTCGTTGGCCGGCTCGACGAGGGACGGCCGGTCGCCGTGCTCGGCGAGGCCGGAGTCGGCAAGACGACGCTCGTGCGCTCGGCGGCGGCGCAGAGAGGGAAGCCGCTCGTCGAGGCCGGCGCGCTCGCCACGCTGTCGTGGCTTCCGTACCTGCCGCTACGGCGTGCGTTCGGCCACGAGTTCGACGGCGACGCCGCGTATGTCGGCGTCGCCGTCGAGGTCGAGCTCGGCGATTCCGTCCTCCTCATGGACGACCTCCAGTGGGCAGACGCGCAGACGGCGTCGCTGCTGCCACTGCTCGCTGAGCGCGTTCCTCTGGTTGCGGTACTGAGGCGCGGCGATCCCGGGACGGCGAAGGCGCTCGAGTGGGCGACGGCGGCGGGCCTCGAGCTGCTGCCGCTGGAGCCACTTTCCGATGCCGACGCGGCGGGACTTGCGCGCTCTCTCCACCCCGGACTCTCGGATCTCGCGACCCAACGGCTGGTCGAGCGATCAGGCGGCAACCCGTTCTTGCTCGAGCAGCTTGGAGCGACCGGGGAAACGAGCGACAGCCTTCGCCTGACGGTAGCCGCACGCGTGCGTGCGCTCACACCCGAAGGACGTGATGCGATTGCCGCGCTCGCGCTGATCGGAAGGCCGGCCGCACCCGGGCTGCTCGGTGCCGGTGCCGCGGAGATCGTCGACGCCGGCCTCGCGACGGCGAACGGCGACGTGGCGATTCGACACGCGCTGCTCGCCGAAGCGACGATCGAGACGCTGACGGACGAGGTGCGTCGTCGCATCCATTCGCGCGTTGCGGCCGATCTGGACGATCTCGGCGAAGCTGCGCGCCATCACGCGGCCGCGGGTGAGCGTGCACTCGCGCACGAGAAGGCGCTGCTCGCCGCGGAACGAGCCACAACTCCGGGCGAACGGGTCGCGCACCTCGGCGTGGCTGCCGCGAATGTCGACGGTGCTCGCGGCGAACCGTTGCGCGCCGCCGCCGCCCGCGAGCTCATTGCAATCGGTGAGCCCGCGGATGCGCTCGCCCTCGTCGAGGCACTGCGACCTGCGGCCGCAGACCTCGCTGCCGAGGTCGCGCTCCTGCGCTCTCAGGCGCACCTCGAGCTCATACACGTCGACGATGCCCGCCGAGAGCTCGCGGCCGCGGCTGACGCCGGGACCACTGATGTCCGCCTCAGGGTCCGGATCGCTACACAGCAGGCGAGCCTCGCCGCCAGGGACGGCGACTACCGTGCTGCTCTCGCAGCCGCCGAGGACGGCGCGCGCATCGCCGATTCGGCGGGGGCTGACGGCCGGGAAATAGCGGAGCTCTATGCGAGGCTCGGATCCGTGCGGAGGTACGCGGGCGAGCCGCGCGCGAGGGAGGCGCAGGAGCGCGCGCTGGCAGCCGCGCGCCGCGCGGGTTCGAGTGAGCTGGAGTTCGCGGTCTTGAGCAGCCTCACCTTTGGACTGCTGCTCGAAGGCGAAGCCGCAGTGGCGGACAAACTCGTCCTCGAGGCTGTTGAGCGAGCGCGGTCGCTGCGCCTGCTCGCCTGGGAGCGCGGCTTCCTCGCCAGCCACGCGGGCTTCGCATGGCACCTCGGCGACCCCGCGACCGCGGCCGCGGAGGCAGAGGCCGTGCTCGCGGAAGCCATCGCGCCGGCGGACCGCGAGTTCCTCGAGTTCTACTGGTGGCAGGCGATGAACGACCTCGGTCGAGGCGAAGCGGTCTGCTCGGACGTCGAGGCGCGTGTCGCGAACGCTCCGGCAGACAACGACGGAGTCGGCGACGCGCTGTGGGCGCTCGCAGACATCCATCTTGCCGCCGGCCGGCCCGACGCGGCCGAGCACGCCGCGGCCTCGTATCTCGAGAGATTCGGCCGGGCGTCGACCTTCGTCGGAGTCGTGCGCGCCTGGGCGCAGTTCGAGCAGGGAGTCGTCCCGACAGAGGTGTACGGCACGCAGTTCGCGCTCGTCGAGGCCGGGCCGATCGAGGTCGATGCACTCGTCGCGCTCTTCAGCGACGACGCTGTCGGAGCAGCGTCGTTGTTCGATCGCGCGGCGGAGATCTGGGACGGACGGCATGACCGCGGGGCGGCCCGCTGTCGCTGGGCCGCCGCCGAATCGCTGAGGCGTTCGGGACAACCCGACGAAGCGCAGCGCCGATTGCTGCTGATCGAGGCAGACGTCGAGCAGCGTCAGCTCAACGTTCTGCTCAGGAAGATCCGCAGGTCGCTCCGCCTCACGGGCGTGCACCGCGCGGTCGAAAGGACGACCGTCGGTGACCTGACCGGCCGCGAGGTGGAGGTGCTCGAGCTCGTCGCGAAGGGACTGACCAATCAGGAGATCGCGCGCCGGCTCGGGCTCGGGCGTCCCACGGTCATCCGGCTCATCGGCTCGGCACAGCAGAAGCTCGGGGCCAAGAACCGCACGCAGGCTGCGGCCCTCGCCGCGCGCCTGTGAGTCGCTCCTACGTCGTCGTCGAAGCGTCCGGTCGTGCGTTGGCAGCCGCGTTGGGCGAGGTCGAGCGTCTGGGGGCGCACGTCGTGCAAGGGTGGCGGAACGACGCGTCGGTTGTGTGCACCGGCGCCGTTCGCGACGCCGCCGACGCGGCCGAGGCGCTGCTTGCGGCCGTCGCGGGCGCAGGCCTCGTCGTGCACGCGCTTGCATCGCGCGACGTGATCGACCGGCTGGTCGACGACCTTCGTCGTCTCGGCTCCGTCGATCATCGCACCGCCGAGCCGCACCCGGGCCCCACGCTGACCGTGGACGAGGCCCGGCTACTCGACCGGCTCGCGGAGGGGAAGACGCTCGGCGAGGTCGCGGAGGACTTGCACCTGTCGCGTCGCACGGCCGATCGGCGGCTCGCGTCTGCACGCGACAAGCTTGGAGTGGCGACGACGGCCGAGGCGGTCGTCGCCCACGTCCGGGCGCGCTAGGTCAGCCGACGTAAATGGGGCTGTTCAGCGGCACTCGCTCGTAGAGATCTTCGACGTCGGGGATCAGCATCCGGATGCAGCCGTGCGATGCTGCGGTTCCGATCGACCACGTCGCGTCGGTTCCGTGGATGCCGGCGCCGGCGTAGAAGCCGAGCCAGCGCGCCTTGATCGGATCTGCGGGGCCCGGCGGGATGATCCGGCCCGCCAGTGAGCCGGCCCACGGGCTGTTCGGCACGTACCACGACGGGTTCACCTGCTTGTCGTTGATCGTGTACTCGCCGGCCGGCGTCTCGAGGCCCGCCTGACCGACCGCGATCCGGTACGTCTTCACGAGCTTCAGGTGCTTGTACAGGCGCAGCGTGAACGTCTCGCGGCTGACGAGGACGTACGTGTGGTAACGGCGCGCGAGCGTCGACGTCCACAAGTGCGGATGCACGGCGCGCGTCGGGATTGTGAGCGTGCTCGAGCCGTCGACGCGAAGCAGCGCGCTCGTGAGCGCGCGCTCGAGTTGCGGACGCTTCACGGCGAGGCCCGGCTCCGAGGGAATGACGCGCAGTCCGGTCGCCAGCGGCTTCGGCACCATGCGCGCGTTGCGCGCCGGACGGTCGATCACACGGGCGACGTTGTCGACGAGCGTCTCGACGCGCGCGGCAGAGAGCGCGGCACTGATCGGGATCGACTCCTCGAGCCGCTTACCTCGGGCGTCGCGCACGACGCGGTGGATGAGCCCGCCCGCGCGGCTCGCGCGCACCGCCGCGGCGACCATCCGGGCGACTTCGACGCGGACGCCGGCCTTCGTCGGCTGGATGATGAAGCGGTGACCGCCGTACACGAGGCGGACAGGTTGCCGAAGGCGCTCCTCGAGGCGGGCGGTCAGGAGCCGGCTCGCCCGGCCGGCCGGGAGGCCACCGACGTCCACGCCCGCGATCTGCACACCCTCTGCGATCGCGTGGGCATGCGAGCCGTCCCAGAAGTACGCATATGCACCGCCCGCCGAGAGGGCGGTGCCACCCACGGCCAGGAGAATCCCGGTTGCAACCCAGACGCGACGACCCATTCCTCTGCGCTTTGTACTCCCCAAGCACCACGGAGCGCAATCCCCGGCTACGCTCGGGCCCCGTGCGCTACGTGTTCGTCGACTGCCGTTGGGAGCTCGGTCACCCCGAGCACGGCCGCGAGCAGTACCTCGCGGGCCACATTCCCGGCGCCTCGTTCCTCGACCTGGACGAGGACCTGTCGGATCTCTCGGTGCAGGGCGCCGGAAGGCATCCCCTGCCCTCTGCGGAGCGCTTTGCGCGCGCCGCTTCCCGGGCGGGGATCGGCAAGGACGTGTTCGTGGTCGCCTACGGGACGATGGGCGGCGCAGAGCGGCTGTGGTGGCTCCTGCGGCACGTCGGACACGACGACTGCGCCGTGCTCCTCGGCGGTCTCGACGCCTGGGGAGGGCCGCTGCGAAGCGGCGAGGAGCAGATCGAGCGCGCGGAGCTCGTCCCGCGCGAGCGGGCAGACGACGTCGTCTCGGCGGAGCAGCTCCTCGACGGAGCGCCGCGCGTGCTCGTCGACGCGCGGACACCGAGCCGCTGGCGAGGCGAGCCGAACCCACTGGACGACCCGCCGGGCCGCATCCCGGGCGCGCTGAACGCGCCGTGGGCCGAGCCGCTGCGGGACCTGCCGGCGGGCGAGCTCGTCGCCTACTGCGGCTCGGGCATCACCGCCTGCGTCGTGCTCCACCGCGCTTCGCTCCACGGCCGGGAGGGAAAGCTCTATCCCGGCTCGTGGAGCGAGTGGAGCTCGCGCGGACTACCGCTCGAGCGCGGCTAGCCCGCGTTGTAGGTGACCGTGACCGTGGCCTCGGTCGTCTGCGTCCCCGGCTCGATCGGCACCGAGGCGGCAGCGTCGGCCTTCTGGGCGTACATGATCGGCGGGGAGGACTGCGACCCCTCGACGATCACCTGCGCACCGCCGAGGCTGAGCCCGGCCGCCGAGGCCAGCGCCTCTGCCTTGCTCTTGGCGTCCGCGACAGCGTTCTTCAGCGCGTCCCGGTAGAGAGCGTCCTCGTCGGAGCGTGAGAGCATCGGGCCGGATACCCCGCCGGCTCCGGCGCCGACGGCGGCGTCGACGAGCCCGCCGGCCTTGGCGATTGTCGTCTTCACGGAGATCGAGTTCGAGGCGATGTAGCCCACGATCTGGGTGCCGTCGGGGTTCGTCTGCGGCGAGAGGTAGACCTGGCTCGTCTGGACGTCCGCGGCGGGGACGCCGGTGGCCTTCACGGCGGCGATGACGGCGGCCGCCTCGGCGGCGTTTCTCGCCAGGGCCGCCTTGGCGGTGTCGGCGCGCGTCTCGACGGTGAAGTCGAACGAGGCCCGGTCGGGGACGGTGATCACCTTGCCGGAGCCGGTGACCGTGATCGTCTTCTTCGAGGATGTATCGGCAGCGTGGCCGAACCGCGGCTGGGCGACGCCCGCGATTGCGGAGGCGGCGAGCAGCAGGGCGGCAAGGAGGAGGATCCAACGGAGTCGCATCATGCAAGTGATACGGCGCCGACCGGCCGGATCGTCACATGACTTTGGCTATGCGGTGGCGGTGGCGGTGCCGATGTCGCGGAGGTACGGCGTCCAGCCGTGCGGGATCCGGGGCGCGGCGAGCTTGATGAAGAGCACCGGCTGCGGCGGCCGCGGCTGGGTCCGTAAGACCATGCCGACCTGCTCGAGCGCACGGTCGCCCTTCCGGAGGTTGCACGGGGCACAGGCGGTGACGACGTTCTCCCAGATCGACTCGCCGCCCTTCGAGCGGGGCACGACGTGGTCGAGGGTCAGCCGCCCGTTCGAGGTGCCGCAGTAGACGCAGCGCCACCCGTCGCGGGCGAAGAGAGCCCGGCGCGAGATCTTCCGCTGGATCGCCCGGGGCACCCGGACGTAGTGGACGAGCCGGATCACGTGGGGCCAGACGAAGCTGCCCGTGGCCGACCGGAGGGGCTGGTCAAGCTTCTCGACCACCTCCGCTTTTCCCTTGTAGAGCAGCACGTGGGCACGCCGAACCGTGCACACATTCAGCGGCTCGTAACTGGCGTTCAGGACGAGAACCTGCTGCACCTTGGGACAGAAAATAGCAGCAGCACCTGATTTTCAACCTCGATCAAGAGGCCATCGCGCGCTCTACGGCCTCGAGCTCCTCGGGAGAGAGGGCGATCGAGGCATGGCCCCGGTCGATCTCCTTCACGTAGATCCGGGCGTAGTCCCGGCCCTGGATGGCGCTCAGGACGACGCCGCTGCGCGAGGCGTCGAGCATCGCGACCGAAGCCGACTGGTGGCCGCCGGAGTTCTCGTAGGCGTCGTAGCGGACGATCGCGGTCTTCGAGACCGTGTCGTCGACGCGCCGGTCGACCCGTTCGAGACCCGCGATCGCGCCGTCGACGGCGCGGTGCAGATCGTCGATCCGGCCCTGGAGCGAGACGGCGAAGTCCACGATGTCGGAGGCCCCGCTGCCGAGAAGCACGAGCTGTGCGCGCCGGACGCGCCGGAGGGCGAGCCAGTGGCCGAGCGCGAGCAGGAGCGCGCCGGCCGCGAGCGCGGCGGCGCCGATCGCGATCCAGCCGGCGGCCGAGGCGCTCAGGTGCATTTAGTGCACCCGGCCCTAACTCAGGGTGAAGAAGACCGTGTAGGTCGCCGTGTTGTTCGACATGTTGACCTCGCCGTTCACGGGCGCCACGAACACCGTCACCTTCGCCTGGTTGCCGAACGCCGACGGCGGGACGTCGAACTTCTTGAAGGTCACAGTCCTCTGCTCGGCCGGCTGGATGAGCTGGACGGTCTCGCGCTTCTTGATCGGCTTGCCGCCCGCGGTGATCGTCAGCGTCACCGGGACGTTGACCTCCTGGAAATCGCCGGAGTCCTCGACCGTCACGGCGAAGGCGAGGTCGGCGGACACTTTGATCGTCGTGGCCGAGGTCGCGGACAGCACGTCGCCCTGCGGCAGGACCTTCACGGAGACGACGCCGTCACCGTGCTTTCCGCTCGGCGTGCCGCCCGTCGACGCGACGCCGGACAGTCGCTGCATCGCCAGCGTGAACGAGCGCGCGCTCACGAGGTCGGGGTTCTTGACGAAGATCGACCCCGGGATCACAACTCCGGTGACGGCCTTCTCCGTCAAGCGATCCTTTGCGGGGAGCCGATAGAGCTGCTCCCAGACGACGTCGCTCGCCGTCAGGAGCTGAGCCTGCGTCGTGAGGTTCGCGGCCGTGTCCGTCTTGTTCTTCGACGCGCTCGCGCGGGCGAGCTCGTCGGCGAGACCGGTAAGGCCCTTCGCCCGCAGCTCGATTGCGTCGACCAGGTTCAGGTGGAGCGTGCGCAGCGGGCCCGGCGCGCGGATCTGCTGTGCCTGGAGGTACGCCTGCTGCTCCCGCTGCGCGTACTGCTGGAGCGTCGTCACGAGATCGGATTGCTTCACGGACGAGACGAGCTTGCTCGCGAACTTGGCTCCGAGAGCGTCGTCTGCGGAGGCGATCGCCTTCACCTTGGCGGCGTACGCCTGGTACTCGTCGTGCTTGCTCTTTCCCCGGCAAGACCCGACCCAGAAGACGAGGCCGAGGACGATCGCGATTGCAAGCGCGATCAGGCCGACGAGGCGGGCGAGCGGAACGAGGCCGGTCGGCGCGCGCAGCGGCGGTCTCGGCGGCCGCTCGTCGCCGCCGCCGCCGCGAGTCCCGGAACGGTCGAGCCGGGGAAGGCGCCGCCGCTGCGTCGCCTCGGCCGTCTCGGGCTCGTCGAAGAAGTCGAACTCGATGTGGTCGTCGTCGTGGGTACTCATGCCGTCACACGATCCGATAGCCGGGGGGCACCGCAGACTGTACTGCGGGGCTTCGCCCAGAGAGGAAACAACCCTCCGGCCGCCAACCAGTTCTGACCCATGTCCGATGCTGCTCTCGCGCTCGAAGGCGCCGGGCTCGTCCTCGATCGATACCGCCCCTTGCGCCCGCTCGGAAGCGGCGGCTCGGGGTCGGTCTGGCTCGCCCGCGACGAACGGACCGGGCTGGACGTCGCGCTCAAGATCGTCGCCCGCGAAGGGAAGGCCGCCGCGCGCGCGGAGCGGGAGGCGGCCGCTGCGGCCCGCCTGCGGCACCCGAGCTGCCTGCGCGCGTACTCGTTCGCCCGTGACTCCCGCCACGTCTACATCGCCTACGAGTTCGTGCCGGGGCGCACCTTTCGAGAAGCGATTCGCGCGGGGGAGCTGAACGACGCCGCCGCGATCGAGGCCTGCGCCCAGATCTGCGAAGGCCTCGCGCATGCGCACGCGGCCGGGATCCTCCACCGCGACGTGAAACCGTCGAACGTGCTCCTCGCAGACGGCGAGCGTGTATCCGTGCGGCTGCTCGACTTCGGGCTCGCGCGCATGGCCGAGGCCGAGACGCTGACGGCGCAGGGCGACGTGCCCGGGACGCTCGCGTACATCGCTCCCGAGCGGCTCGCAGGCGACGACGCGAGTGAGGCGTCGGACGTCTGGGCGGTCGGCGTGATGCTTTGGGAGTCGCTCGCGGGCCGCCACCCGTTCTGGCAGACCTCGATGCTCGACACGGCGCGTGCGATCGAGCAGGGCGCCGTCTCGCTCGCGGAGCTGCGGCCGGACCTGCCGAAAGGGCTGCTCCACCTCGTCGACCGCACGCTCTCGCTGAGCCCGGGTCGGCGGCCGGCAGCCGCCGAGCTTGCGTACGCGCTTCGCGGTGCCGCGGCTCCGAGCCGGAAAAGGCGATCGCGCATCGGCGGGCTCGCGATGCCCGCGCAGGCGAGCCGCGCCGGCGCTGCGCTCCTTGCGGCCGGCTACGCCGGCTGGACGGCGGCCGAGCTGCCGTTCTATCCGAGCGGCTGGGCCGTCGGGCTCGGGCTCGCGGCGGCGGTCGTCACGGTGCTGCGCGAGCGGCTCGGCCTCGTGGTCGCCCTCGCCGTCCCCGTGCTGCCGCTCGGGAACGTGTCGCTCGGGCTCGCCGTGCTCTACACCCTCGTCGCCGCGGCCTGGGTCGTCCTCAGCTGGCGCGAGCCTCGTGGCGGGCTCCTCTTCGCTATCGGGCCGTTGCTCGCCCCGTTCGGTGCGCTCGGGCTCGTCCCGCTCGCGGCGTCCGGGCTTCGCGCAGGCCCGCGCCGCGCCGCCCAGGCGGCGGCGGCCGTCCTCGTCGCCGGGCTCGTTGCCGGCATCCGTGGGGTCTCGCTCCCGTTTACAGGCGCGCTACCCCCGCTCGGGCTCGGAGTCGCCGGCTCGAACGACCCGCTCGACGTCGCCGGCACCCTCGCGCGGGCTGCGGCGGCCCACCCGGCGCTTCCCGTCGAGGCCTGCGTCTTCGCTGCGCTCGCCCTCGCATTGCCTTTTGCGCGGGCCCGCGGGCGCTGGGGAGCCGCCTGGGCCGGAGGCGCGATGATCGCCCTCTCCCTGCTCGCCGTGCCCGCCGCGGCAGCCGCTCCGCTCGTTGCCGCCGCCTGGGTGACCGCAGTGGTCGTCGCTCTGCGCGGCGACCCCGTTGCATAGCAGCCGCCCGGGGGTAATGTCCTCCCGCACCTATGGTCCTCAGGGCAATCGAGCAGAAGATCGAAGCGTTGTTCGAGGGCGTCTTCGGGCGCGCATTCCGCACGAACGTGCAGCCTGTCGAGCTCGCGCGCAAGCTCGCGAAGGAAATGGACGACCATCGTACGGTCTCCGTCTCGCGCGTCTACGTCCCGAACGAGTACACGCTGTACCTCTCCGGCGCCGACCGTGAGCAGTTCGCAGACTATGAGGATTCTCTCATCTCCGAGCTCGCGGAGTACCTGTCGGAACATGCGAGGCGTGAGAGCTACGCACTGCTGACGCCGCCGAACGTCCTGCTCGAGACCGACGACGACCTCGCGGTCGGAGAGTTCGGCATCGCGACGCGGATGGTGCAACCGCGGCGCGGCAAAGTCGCCGACGAGCCGGCAGAACAGGTCGAGCCGGGCGCGACGATGATCTACAAGCCGAAAACGCCGCCGCCGGCGACCGACATCGGATCGGACGAGGAGCCCGGCGTCGACCGTGAGGTCGCCGTCCTCTCCTGGGAGGGGAAGACGCTGCGTGTCGACAAGCGCCGCGTGGTGCTCGGCCGGTCACGCGAGTGCGACATCCAGGTCGAGGATCCGAACGTCTCGCGGCGGCACGCGGAGCTCCGGCAGGAGGGCTCGACCTACTGGATCGTCGACCTCGACTCGACGAACGGCATCGAGGTGAACGGACGCCGCGTCAAGCGCGCGAAGCTCGACCCCGGCGACATCTTCACCGTCGGCTCCACCGATCTCACCTTCTCGACGGAGCTCGAACGTGTGTAGGCTCGACGTAGCACGTCAAGTAGCGGAGGCGCCGGCTTTGCCGGCGCTGGAGCGGGCATGACGCTCGCGAGCACGACGTACGAGACCACGCTCCTCGCGCTGAAGCTCGCGTTCCTCGTCCTGCTCTATCTCTTCATCTGGCGCATCGTGCGCACCGCGGCGCACGAGCTGCGCCTGCCGCAAGAGAGCTTCGTCCTTCGCCCCGCGCTCGCCGGCGGCGGGATCGCCCAGGCGGTCCATCCCGGCCGCCTCGTCGTGGTGCAGAGTGCCGTGCTCGTCGTGGGTGAGGAGTACGAGCTCGACTCGTCGGCACTCACGATCGGGCGGGGCGGGAGAAACGACGTCTCGATCGAAGGCGACGAGTTCGCGTCGGCGCGCCACGTTCGCATCGAGCCTCGCCGCGACGGCGTGTGGGTGCACGATCTCGGCTCCACGAACGGCACCCACGTGAACGGCGCTCGGATCGACCGTCCGCACAAGCTCGTCCCGGGCGACGTCGTGCGCGTCGGCGAGACGGAGCTGAGGTACGAGGAATGACGGTCGGAGCCTACGCCCGGGCGAGCGACACCGGCAAGAAGCGCCGCCGGAACGAGGACTCGTACGTCGTCGCGCCGCCGCTCTTCGCCGTCGCCGACGGGATGGGCGGCGCGCAGGCAGGCGAGGTCGCGTCGAAGCTCGCCGCTGCCGCGCTCGAGGAGACCGATCCCGGCGCGCTCTCGGGGCCCGAGAAGGTGACGTCGCTCATCCAGGAGGCGAACCGCCGCGTCTACGAGCGCGCCCATGCCGACCCCTCGACGTCGGGGATGGGCACGACGATGACCGTCGCGCTCGTGGAGGGCACCGAGGTGACGATCGGCCACGTCGGCGACTCGCGCGCGTATCTCGTGCGCGACGGGACCCTCGAGCAGCTGACCGAGGATCACTCGCTGGTGAACGAGCTGCTGAAGACCGGAAAGCTCTCGGCGCAGGAGGCCGAGACGCACCCGCAGCGCTCGGTCATCACCCGCGCGGTGGGAACGGACCCCGACGTCGACGTCGACGCGTTCATCGTCAGTGCGCGCGAGGGCGACGTCTTCCTGCTCTGCTCGGACGGCCTGACGGACATGGTGCGCGACGACGACATTCTCGACACCGTGGAGCGCCATCGCGACGATCTCGACCGCGCGACGAAGTCGCTCATCTCCGCCGCGAACCGCGGCGGCGGCGAGGACAACATCACGGTCATCGCGTTCACGATCGCGGCCGGTGGCGACGAGACGCTCAGCATGCCCGCTCAGGACCCCGACGAGGACACGCTCGAAGGCGTGCTCGTGCCGGCGCCCACCGTCGACACGATGGTCGTCCGGCCCGAAGAGGTCGAGCACGTGTTCGTCGAGCCGGGCTCTCCCGAGGCGGAGGCCGTGACGCGGCGTGAGCCGATCAGCCCGGCGGCGCGTGTCCGGCTCGTCCTGACGATGCTCGCCCTGTTGGGGATCGCGGCGGTGCTGCTCGTCTGGGGGCTTCTTCGCTGAGGCTGAGCAACCGGAACCGCGAGCTCGCGTATCTTCTCGCCGTCGGCCTCCTGACGGCGATCGGCTTCGCCGCCGTCTACATCGCCGGCAGCAGTCACATCTCCGGCGCCTCGCTCACATATGCAGGGTTCTTCTTCGCGCTTTACGTCGCAGCGCACGTCGTCGCGCGGCTCACCGTGCCGCACGCAGATCCGTACGTGCTTCCGATCGCGGCGCTGCTGACGGCGATCGGCCTGACGGAGATCTACCGGCTCGGGCCGAGCGACGCGTTCAGGCAGGCGACGTGGATCGTCGTCGGCGTCGCCGTGTTTGCCTTCACACTTCTTGCGCTCCGCCGCGACTATCGCCTGCTCGAGAACTACAAGTACCTGTTCGGTCTCGGTGCGCTCGGGCTGCTCTTCATGCCGCTGCTGCCCGTGATCGGCCTGCGCGTGAACGGCGCGCGGCTGTGGGTGCACTTCGGCTCGCTGCGCTTCCAGCCGGGCGAGCTCGGCAAGATCGCGCTGATCGTCTTTCTCGCCGCATACCTGCGCGAGAAGCGCGAGGTGCTCGCCGCCGGTCGCGTGAAGGACTGGGGACCGCTGCTCGTCATCTGGGGCGCGGCGATGATGATCCTGTTCGTCACCGACGATCTCGGCAGCGGCCTCCTCTTCTACGGGATCTTTCTCGGGATGCTGTATGCGGCGACCGCGCGAATCGCGTTCGTCGCCGCCGGGCTCGGCCTCTTCCTCGCCGGCGCCGTCGCGGTGTACCAGGGGACGCCGCACGTGCGGGAGCGCGTGCAGAACTGGATCCAGCCGTGGACCGATCACAAGGTCTTCTGTCCGCTCTCCGGGCAGCCCGCGTTTCGTCAGGACTGCCAGAGCTACCAGGAGGTGCAATCCCTCTACTCGATCGCCCACGGGCAGATGGGCGGGACGGGCCTCGGCAAGGGCGTCTTCACGACCGCGTCGGGCCACCAGATCATCCCGTTCCTCAATACCGACTTCATCTACTCCGCGCTTGCGCAGGAGCTCGGGCTGATCGGCGCGGCCGGGCTCCTGCTGCTCTACATGGTGTTCGTCCTGCGCGGCTTCCGCATCTCGCTCTTCGCGGGTGACGGCTTCTCGAAGCTGCTCGCCGCGGGACTGACGTTCGGTTTCGCGCTCCAGACGTTCATCATCGTCGGCGGCATCCTGCGCGTGATCCCGCTCACCGGCATCACGCTTCCGCTCGTGTCGTACGGCGGCTCGAGCATCGTTGCGAACTTCCTGGTGCTGTCCGGGCTGATGCTCGTCTCCAATCGCGCGAACGCGGAGCTCGAGGGCGCGCGATGAACCGGCAGTTGACCCGGCTCGCGCTCGTCGCGATGGCTCTGATGGGGGTGCTCGTCGTTGCGACGACGTACTGGCAGACCTGGGCGGCGGCCGGGCTCCAGGACCGCCAGGACAACGCGATCGAACGCGTCGTCCAGTTCTCGATCGCGCGCGGTCTCATCGAGGGGTTCGGCAAGAAGCCGGTGTTGGCGACGAACGTCAAACGGCACCGCGGCGGCCAGACGCTCTACTACCGCCGCTACCCGCAGCATGGCCTCGCCGCCCAGACCGTCGGCTACTCGACGGCATCCCGCTCGCAGGCGGGGCTCGAGCGCTCGATGAACGACTACCTGACCGGCGCCAACACGAGCCTCTCGAACGCCTTCAAGTCGATCATCGACCGGCTCGGCAGCGCCACGGTGCACGGGAACAACCTCGTGCTCACGATCCGCCCGAAGGCGCAGCGTCTTGCGCAGCAGCTGCTCGGCGACCGTTGCGGCGCGGTCGTCGCGATGAATCCGCACACCGGCGCCGTCTACGTGATGGCGTCGTCACCGACCTACGACCCGAATCTGATCGACAAGCCGGGCGGCTTCGCGAAGGTGCTGAAGATCCGAGGCGTGTGCGGGGGCGCTTCGGCGCTCCTGAATCGCGCGACGCAGGGGCTCTTCACGCCGGGGTCGACCTTCAAGATCATCACCGCCGCCGCCGCGCTCGACACCGGCGCGTTCAAGCCGACGTCCACGTTCATCGATCCGGGTTACTGCACCGAGTACGGCCAGAAGGTGTCGAACGCGGGTAACCCCGAAACCGGCCCTGAGACGTTCGGGAAGGTCGACTTCGTCACGGGGTTCGAGCACTCGATCAACTCGGTCTTCTGCAACATCGGCCAGAAGATCGGTGCGAAGACGATCATCGCCTACGCGAAGAAGTTCGGCTTCTACCGGACGCCGCCGCTCGAGACGCCCGCGAACGAACGCGCACCGAGCGGGATGTACACCCAGAAGACCCACAAGCTCGACGACAACGCCTCGAAGGCGGATCCGGGCCGGCTCGCGTTCGGCCAGTGGACGATGCTCGCGACGCCGCTCCAGATGGCGATGGTCGCCTCGGCGGTAGGCAACGGGGGCGTCGTGCCGAAACCGTACCTCGTGCAGAAGATCCTCGCGCCCGACGGATCGACCGTGCGCTCCACGAAGCCGGCGAATCTCCGTCGCGCGATCAAGCCGCAGACTGCCGCCGACCTGACGACGATGATGGTCGCCGCCGTCCAGAGCGGTACCGGCACCGCAGCGCAGATCCCGGGCATCCAGGTCGCCGGGAAGACGGGCACGGCAGAGACCGGGGTCAACGGCGTGTACACCGCCTGGTTCGTCTGCTTCGCGCCCGCCGACAATCCGCAAGTCGCGATCGCCGTCGTGCTGGAGAAGCAGCTGAACGGCTTCGGCGGCGTCGTTTCGGCTCCGATCGCCAAGCAGGTCATGGAGGCCCTGCTGGCCCGCTGAGGCGCGGACTACCCTTAAGGACCCCAAGTGGCCGTCTCGGACACGCTCATCGGAACGCTTTTCGACGGTCGCTACCAGGTCGTGCGCAAGCTCGGCGCCGGCGGGATGGCGAACGTCTACCTCGCCGAGGACCAGGAGCTCGGCCGGCGGGTCGCGATCAAGATCCTGAACGACCGTCATGCGAACGACGAGCAGTTCGTCGAGCGCTTCCGGCGCGAGGCGAAGAATGCGGCGGCGCTCTCGCACCCGAACATCGTCTCGATCTACGACCGCGGCGAGGCCGAGGGCACCTACTACATCGCGATGGAGTTCCTCGAGGGCCGGTCGTTGAAGGAGCTGATCGTCCAGCGCGGACCGGCGCCGATCGCCGTCTCGGTCGAGTATGCGCGGCAGATCCTCGGTGCGCTCCGCTTCGCCCACCGGCACGGCATCGTGCATCGCGACATCAAGCCGCACAACGTGCTCGTCGACTCGGAGGGCCGGGTCAAGGTGACGGACTTCGGCATCGCGCGCGCCGGTACGTCGGAGATGACCGAGGCCGGCTCGATCGTCGGCACTGCGCAATACCTCTCGCCCGAGCAGGCGCGCGGCACCGACGTCGACCAGCGTTCCGACCTCTACTCGCTCGGCATCGTCCTGTACGAGCTCCTGACGGGAACGCTGCCGTTCACCGGCGACACGCCGGTCGAGATCGCGATGAAGCATCTCTCGACCGTGCCCGAGGCTCCGTCGGCCAAGCGGCCCGAGATTCCGCGCGACCTCGACCTGATCGTGACGCGTGCCCTCGCGAAGGATCCGGCCGAGCGCTACCAGAACGCGGAAGAGATGGACGCGGATCTCGAGCGCTTCGCTCGCGGCGCGGCGGTGTCGCCCGAGACGGAGGAGTCCGCGACGCAGATCATGCGCGCGCCGGCGCAGCCGTTCGCCGCCACTGCGGCGACCATGATCTCGCCGCCGAGGCGATCGGCGCACCTGCCGCCGCCGCCGCCGCCGGTCTACTACGACCTCGAGGAGCCGATTCGCCGGCGGCCCGTCTGGCCGTGGGTTGCGGCGCTGATCTTCGTGCTCGCGGCCGGCATCGGCGGCTGGCTCCTCTACAGCCAGATCTCCGACAAGCTCAACTCGACGAAGCCGGTCGCCGTCGAGTTCTACGTGAACATGCCCGAGCGCGAGGCGCGCAACAAGATCACCGCCGACGGCTTCGCGCCGGTCGTCGACCATCACTCGAGCCGCACGACCGATGCAGGTCTCGTGTACCGGCAGTCGCCGACGGCAGGCGAGCGCCGGCCCAAGGGGAGCGACGTACACATCTGGGTCTCGACGGGCCTGCCGAAGGCCGAGGTGCCGAGCCTCGTCGGCCAGAGCTCGACCGATGCAGTCGCCGCGCTCACGCGCCTCCGGCTTAAGCCCGACCTGCACGAGGTGCCGTCGTCCAAGCCGGCCGGCGAGGTCACCGCCCAGGATCCGCCGCAGGGCACGAAGCTGACCGTCGGCGAGAAGGTGCGCATCAACGTCTCGAAGGGCCCGCAGCCGGTCCTCGTGCCGAGCGTCGTCGGCGAGGCGAACGAGCAGGCGACCTCGGTGCTCCAGGCGGCCGGCTTCAAGGTCAGCCCGCGCTTCGTCGAAAGCAACGAGCCGGCGAACACGGTGATCGACCAGACCCCGGCCGGCGGCGAGTCGGCCGGCAAGGGCACGACGGTGAGCATCACCGTCTCGAAGGGGCCGAAGACCTCGACCGTGCCGGACGTGAGCAGCATCGATCTCACGTCGGCAGAGGACCAGCTGCGCGCGTCCGGCTTCCGCTATGCCGTCATCTTCCAGGACGTCACCGACCCGAACTCGGACGGCGTCGTCCTCCAGCAGACCCCGCTTGGCGGGACCCAGGCGCCGCCGAAGAGCACGATCACGCTCACGGTCGGCCGCAACGCCGGCACGACCACCGCGCCGACGACGACGACGGCCCCGACCCAGTGACCCGCCGCTTACGCGTCGCCCTGCTTGCCGGCGGCCGCTCGAGCGAGCACGACATCTCGCTTGCGTCCGCCCGCTCGGTGCTCGAGGCGCTCGACCCGGAGCGGTACGAAGTCGTGAGCGTCGCGATCGCGCGCGACGGCCGCTGGGCGCTCGAGCCAGCCCCGGACCCCGCCTTGCAACAACTTGTCACTAGCGAGGAGAAGGGTGCTGCGGAGACGCTGCCGGTTCCGGCCGAGAGCGGAACGCTTGCGGCGCTCGGCGCTGTCGACGTCGTCCTGCCGATCCTGCACGGGCCGTTCGGCGAGGACGGGACGGTGCAGGGACTGCTCGAGCTCGCCGACATTCCGTATGTGGGCGCCGGGGTCGCGGCCTCCGCGCTCGCGATGGACAAGGACCTCTTCAAGAAGGTTCTGCGCGACAGCGGCGTCCCCGTCGCCCGCCATCACGCGATCCGGCTCGGCGATCCGGTCGAGAACCCGTTCGGCTATCCGGTGTTCGTGAAGCCGGCGCGCCTCGGCTCGTCCGTCGGCATCTCGAAGGTGCACGACGAGCCGGAGCTCGAGCCGGCGGTCGCGCTCGCGCGCCGCCACGACGAGAAGGTGCTCGTCGAGGAATTCGTCGCCGGCATGGAGGTCGAGTGCGGCGTGCTCGGCAACCGCGTGCCGCCGCCGATCGCGTCGCTACCGGGCCGCATCGACACACTCGACCACGAGTGGTACGACTTCGCGTCCAAGTACGACGAGGACGGGATGGAGCTGATCATTCCGCCCGAGCTGCCGCAGGAGACGATCGAGCTCGTGCAGCAGCGATCGGTCGACGCGTTCGTCGCGTGCGAGTGCGAGGGACTGGCACGCGTCGACTTCTTCGTCCGCGAAAGCGACGGCGAGGTGGTCGTGAACGAGCTGAACACGATGCCGGGGTTCACCTCGACGAGTGTCTACGCGAAGCTCTTCGCGGCCTCCGGCGTGCCCTACCGCGAGCTCGTCGACCGGCTGATCCAGCTCGCGCTCGAGCGGCACGAGCGCCGCTCGTCGCTTGAATATTAGGAGCGGGCCTTGACCTCGTTCACGTGCACGGAGCTGTTCGGCCCGAGCTTGGTGATCCAGACGACGTAGTAGCGCGCGGGCGTGCCGTTCAGCGTGAACGTCGTGTGGCTCCCGGCGGTCTTGCTCGCCGAGGCGGGTGCGAACGGGCCCGTCGCCGAGCTGCCGGCCTGGATCTGCGCGGTAAACCCCGGCGTATCCGAGGCGACGGTCACCTGCTTCGGGACGACACTCTTGCCGGCGTCGACGACGACGCCGACTCCCGGCTTCGAGAACGTCCGGTAGTGCTCGGTGTCCCAGTACGTCGCGGGGTTGCCGTCCGTTGCGAGTGGCGCCTTCGAGTCGTGCTCACCGTCGCCTCCCTGCGGGTCGTAGGCGCCGACTCCACTCAACGCGATCGACCCGCCGGCTGCCGGGGTACCCTCCGCCTTCTTGCCGTCCGAGCCGCCCAGCCCGACGATCCCGGCGACGATCGCCCCCGCCGCGAGCAGCGCGACGAGCGACACGTAGAGCGGCCAGCGGCGCAGCGGCGGGCGCGCGCGGTCGGGGCGACTCTGCCTGAGCACCGGGCTCGGCGCGATGAATGTGGGCTGTGTGTCGGCGCTGCCGAGCTCCGCGAGGCACTGCCGCAGCTCCCAGGCGAACTCGTCCATCGAGTCGAAGCGATCTGCCGGGTCTTTCGCAAGCGCGCGCTCGACTGCGGCGGCGAGCCGCAGTGGGACGTCCGGACGCTTCTCGAGCAGGTCCGGCGGCGGCTCGTTGATGTGCCTCATCGCGACGGCGACGAAGTTCTCGCCGGGGAACGGCACTTCACCGGTCAGCAGCTCGTAGAGCACGATCCCGAGCGAGTAGACGTCGGTGGACGGCGTCGTCGGCTTGCCGCCGGCCTGCTCGGGCGAGAGGTAGTTGCTCGTTCCGAGGACCGTTCCCGTCTGCGTGACGCCCCGGTCGACGTCGAGCGAGCGCGCGATGCCGAAGTCGGTGACCTTCGCGTTGCCGTCCGGCGTCAGCATCACGTTCTGCGGCTTCACGTCGCGGTGCACGATTCCGTTCGCGTGCGCGAACGCGAGGGCGTCGGCGATCTCGAGCGCGAGCTCGACCGCTTGGCGGGCCGGCAGCGGACCGGTGCGCTCGACGAGCTGCTTCAGGTTCCCGCCGTCGATGTATTCGAAGACGATGAACTGCTGCCCGTCGTCCTCGCCGCGGTCGATCACGGTGACGATGTGCGGGTGCGAGAGCTGCGCGACAGCGCGGGCCTCGTGGCGGAAGCGCGCGACGTACTCCTCGTCCTCGGTGTAGTGCGGATGGAGCACCTTCAGCGCAACGTTCCGCTCGAGCAGGCGGTCGTGCGCTTTGTAGACGCTGGACATGCCGCCCCGTCCCACGAGCTTCTCGAGCTCGTAGCGGTCGGCGATCACCTCATCGGTCACGGTGCGCGCAGGGGCTGAAATCGGGCGGGAAGCCACGTGCGTAGAACGCGCGAGCCCTCGTCGGGGCTACGCGAGAACCGCTTCGAGTGCCTCGTCCCAGACCCCGAGAGCCTCGTCCAGCTCGGAGTCCGTGATCACGAGCGGGCAGAGGACGCGGATGCAGTTCGAGTGGACGCCGGCCTTCAGCAGCAGGAGCCCTCGCCGGACAGCCTCCTCGGCCACGCGGGAGGCCAGCTCCGGGGCCGGTTCCTTCGACTCGGGATCGCGGACGAGCTCGATCGCGAGCATCGCGCCCAGGCCGCGGACGTCGCCGATCAGCGAAAAACGCTCCTGCCACGCCGTCATCCTGCCCAGGATGGTCTCGCCGATGCGCTCGGCACGCTCCACGAGCCCTTCGTCCTCGAAGATGTCGAGGACGGCGAGCGCGGCAGCCTGCGCGACGGGGTTGCCGACGAACGTGCCGCCGACGGCGTTCTCGCCCGGGGCGTCCATGATCTCGGCCTTGCCGAGGACGCCTGACAGCGGCAGCCCGGCGGCGATCGACTTCGCGACGGTCATCAGGTCCGGCTCGACGCCGAAGTGCTCGATCGCGAACATCCGGCCGGTGCGGCCAAAGCCCGTCTGCACCTCGTCGACGACGAAGACGATGCCCTCCCGGTCGCAGATCTCCCGCACGCCCTCCACGAACTCGCGCGGCGGGACGATGAAGCCGCCCTCGCCCTGCACGGGCTCCATGACGATTGCCGCGACCGTCTCCCGTGCAACCTGCGTATGGAACGCGCGCTCGAGCGCCGCGAGCGCGTCGCCCGCGAAGATCCCGCGGTACTCGTTCGGGAACGGCACGCGGTAGACCTCGGGCGCGAACGGCCCGAAGCCGGCCTTGTAGGGCACGGTCTTCGACGTGAGCGTCAGCGACAGCAGCGTGCGGCCGTGGAAGCCGCCCTCGAACGCGATCACGGCCGGCCGCTTCGTGTACGCGCGCGCGAACTTGATCGCGTTCTCGACCGCTTCCGTGCCGGCGTTGAAGAACGCCGCCTTGGCGGGGCCGGTGAACGGCGCGACGGCGAGCAGGCGCTCGGCGAGCGTCACGTACACCTCGTACGGGACGATCGTGAAGTCGGTGTGGAGGAAACGCGCGGCCTGCTCCTGGACGGCGTCGACCACCCGCGGGTGAGCGTGGCCGACGTTCAGGCAGCCGACGCCGCCGGCGAAGTCGAGGAACGTGTTCCCGTCGACGTCGGTCAGCGTCGAGCCGCGGCCCTCGGCGGCGACGATCGGCAGGTAGACCTCGAGAGGATCGGCGACGACGCGGGCCTTCCGTGCGAGGATCTCACGGGACTTCGGGCCCGGAATCTCTGTCCGTAGGCTGATTGCGCGCGTAATGGCCACCGGCTCTCACCATAGCCGCCATCCCTTCGCACGGCCGGTCTATAGCTGCGGCACCTCGAGGCTCGGCAGCGGCGGCGGTGCCCCACCGCGGAGCACCTTGCGCGTGTAGATCCCGCCGGCGTTCCAGAGCATGAAGCCGCCGGTGTTCGCCGCCCGGGCCGAGGTGATCTGCGCGGCGACGTCGGCGGGCGAGTACGACCGGCCGAGCGAGAAGTCCTGAAGCCACGGCACGAGTAGCGCTTTGCCGCCCTCGAGCTGCTTGCGGAAGTCGCGGAGCGAGTACCTGACGGTCGCACCCGGCGCCGCGTCGGGGTTGTCGAGGTTGTACTCCCCCGAGCGGTAGTGGGACGGGTAGGTCATCGGATAGATCGCGTCGACAACCTTCGCGATCTCCCAGGGATGCTGTCCGACGCCGAGGTCGTGCGTGGCCGAGAGCCCGAAGACGTCGGCCGAGACGCGCACGCCGAGCGGGTGCAGCCGCGAGGCGGCGTAGCGCAGAAACGCAGCGATCGTCTCGCGCATCGGTTGTGGGTGCCGGCCCGGGTAGCGGATCCGCGAGAGGTCGCCGTCGCTCGGGAAGCGGACGTAGTCGAACTGGATCTCGTCGAATCCGGCCTTTGCCGCCGCGACCGCGACATCGACGTCGTAGCGCCAGGCGGCGCGGCTGTACGGGTTCAGCCAGCCGAGCCCGCCGTTCGAGCGCCAGATCGATCCGTCCGCTTTGTGGATCGCGAGCTCCGGATGGGCGACCGACGTGATCGGATCCTCGAAAGCGACCACCCGCCCGATCAGGTAGACGCCGGCCTCGTGCGCCTGGCGGGCGGCGTTCTTCAGGTTGAAGTAGGCGCGGTCGGCGCCGTCCCTGCGCGCGATCGTCGGCGCACCCTTCACGAACGAGATGTTGCCGTTCTCGTCCTTCACGTCGACCTCCACCGTGTTCAGGCCGTACGAGCGCAGGGCGAGGTACTGCCTGAACCTGCCGGGAAGGCTCATGAGCGGCCCGGTCACGTGCACGCCGCGGATCTCCTCCGGCAGCGTCGCGTGGAACCTGCTCGCGGGCGCGGCCGAGCGCACCGGCTCGAGCACGACGGCAGCCGCCCCGGCAGACCCGGCGAGAAGGCGCGTCAACCCGAACAGGGCGGCTGCGCCGAGCGCCACGAGCAGGCCGAGCGCCGCCAGGCGCCGACGGCGGATCTGGCGTCTCCGCGCCTCCCGCTGCTGCCGGCGCAGCTCGGTGTGGTCGATGTCCGAGGCAATTGCCACGAGGGTCACGGATGGTAACCCCTAAGATCGCCCCCGTGGTCCTCTCGGACGCGACGATCGCCCGCTGCCTCGCCGAGGGGCGCATCGAGATCGACCCCTACGACGAGTCGCTCCTCCAGCCCTCGAGCGTCGACGTGCGCGTCGACGCCCTCTTCCGTGTCTTCCACAACAACCGCTACCCGTTCATCGACGTCAAGGTCGAGCAGGCGGAGCTGACCGAGCTCGTCGAGGTGGACGGCGAGCATCCGTTCGTGCTCCACCCGGGAGAGTTCGTCCTCGGCTCGACGCTCGAGCGCATCCGGCTGCCGGACGACCTCGTTGCCCGCTTAGAAGGCAAGAGTTCATTAGGCCGTCTCGGCCTGCTGATTCACTCGACCGCCGGCTTCATCGACCCGGGCTGGGACGGGCACGTCACGCTCGAGCTCTCGAACGTCGCGAACCTGCCGATCACGATCTACCCTGGCATGAAGATCGGGCAGATCTCCTTCATGCAGATGACCGAGCCCGCCACCACGCCGTACGGCGCGGCGGAGCTCGGCTCGAAGTACAATGGCCAGAAGGGCCCGACACCGAGCCGCTACTTCAAGAACTTCGAATGAACGCGTCCAGGCCTGCACCCGTTCTCGTCACAGGAGCCACCGGCTTCGTCGGCCCTCATGTCGTGCACGCGCTGCGGGCCCGCGATGTTCCGGTCCGTGCGCTCGTTCGCAACCTGCGCAGCGGCGCCCGTCTCGCGTCGTGGGGCGCCGAGCTCGTGGTCGGGGACGTCACCGATCCCGTCAGCCTGCGCGCCGCCGCGACCGGTGTCGATTCGGTCGTCCATCTCGTCGCGATCATCAAGGGCTCGCGCGCAGAGTTCGAGCGGATCATGACGCAGGGCACGCGCGACCTCGTCGCGGCCGCCACTGAGGCCGGCGTGCGGCGCTTCGTGCTCGCGAGCGCGCTCGGGCTCGACGAGCGCTCCAAGGACGTGGTGCCGTACTTCGCCGCGAAGTGGGAGATGGAGCGGGCGGTGAAGGAGTCCGGGCTCGAGTACGTGATCCTGCGTCCGAGCTTCGTCTTCGGCAAGGATGGCGGCGTGCTGCCGACCTTTGTCAGGCTCGCGCGCTTCGCGCCGGTCACGCCGATCATCGGGCCGGGGACGCAGCGGCTCCAGCCGATCTGGGTCGAGGACGTGGCCGAGTACTACGCGCAGTCGGTCGAGCTTCCGGCGGCGGCGAACCGCACGTTCGAGGCCGGCGGCCCCGAAGCGTCGACCTGGAACGAGTTCTGGGACCTGCTGAAGCGGGTGCTCGGCGCCCGGCGGCCGTCCCTTCACGTCCCGTTCGGGGTGATGCGGGTGCAGGCGATGCTCCTCGAGAAGCTCCCCGGCGCGCCCGTCACCCGCGACCAGCTCAAGATGCTCGAGCTCGGCGACAACATCGTCACCGACCCAGCCGCCGTGGAGACGTTCAAGCTACCGCTCGTCCCGCTCGACGAGCAGTTGCGCAGAGCGGCGTCGTGACGCGCGGCGTCGTGTACGCGGAGCCCGGCACGCGGCCGGCGGTCGAGGAGATCACGCTCGACCCGCCCGGGGCGAACGAGGTTCAGGTGCGAGTGGAGGCCTGCGGCGTCTGCCACACCGACCGGCATGTGATCGACACGGACGGCTGGGGGATGGCGTTCCCGATCCTGCTCGGGCATGAGGGCGCCGGAGTCGTCGAGGAGGTCGGCGACGGCGTCACCACGGTCGTGCCGGGCGACCGCGTCGTGATCGCGTGGCGCGCGCCGTGCGGCGATTCGTGCCGCGCGTGCCGGCGCGGCGACCTGCGCCGCTGCTCGAACAACCGGCGCGCGAAGCGGCGGATGCACCGCGCGGCGGACGGCGCGCTGCTGAGCGCGGTGCTGCGGTGCGGCACGTTTGCCGACCGGGTGATCGTCCACGAAGCCGTCGCCGTGAAGGTGCCCGACGCCCTGCCCGTGGAGCAGGCATGCCTGCTCGCGTGCGGCTTCTCGACGGGTGCCGGCGCGGCGTTGTGGTCGTCACCGGTGCAGCCGGGCTCCGCGGTCGCCGTTATCGGCTGCGGCGGGGTCGGCCTGGCAGTGATGCAGGGAGCACGGCTCGCGGGAGCGTCGTCGATCGTGGCGGTCGACGTGCTGCCGGAGAAGCTGGCGCTCGCGCTCGAGCTCGGCGCGACGCACGCCGTCGACGCGTCGTCGAGCGACGCTGTCGCGGAGGTGCGTGCTCTCACCGATGGTGTCGACCACGCGTTCACGGCGATCACGCCGCCCTCGGGCCTCGCCGACGCGGTGCGGATGTGTGCGTACGGCGGCACTGCGACGCTCGTCGGCGTCCCGCCGCCGGGGAGCACCCTCACCGTCGATCTCGAGCGCGACCTGTTCCATCCGAAGGTCGCGATCGCGGTGACGCACGGCGGCGACACGATCCCGCAGCAGGACTTCCCGTTCCTCGCGCAGGCGGCGCTCGCCGGGAAGATCGACCTCGCCCGCTTCGTGACCAAGACGATCGCGCTCGAGGACGTGCCTGACGCACTCGACGAGCTCCACGGCTCGAGGGGCATCCGAACCGTGGTGCGGCTCTAGGCTTACGACTTGCCGAACGAGGCGCGGCGCTCGGCGTCGGCCGGGTCGACCAGATGCCCGTCGCGCTCCACGTAGCCGCCCTTGCCGCCGACGACGAAGAGGACCGCCTCCTCGTCGAACGGGTTCGAGATCTTGCGGGGCGTGGTGGATTCGCAGTGGAAGAGGCCGCCGGCCTCGAGGTCGCGAGTCTCGTCCTCGACCTCCACGCGGACGCGGCCGCGGTGGACGAAGTACAGCTCGTCCTGGGTGTCGTGGTAGTGGTGGAAGCCGTCGTAGCCCGGCGGGTAGACGAGCGCGTTCACGCCGAAGGCCGTCACCCCGAGCGGCGCCCGCACCTTGCGGAAGCCGTAGCCCTCGCCGAGCTCGTCGAGAGAAGAGAACGCGTGGCTCACTCTGAGCACGCAGTATCTGCGAGCGGCAGGCGTCCGAGCAACTCCGCGAGCGTCGCCCGCTCCTCGTCGCTGAACCGCGAGCCGAAGAGCGCCTCGATGTCGGCGAGGTGCGAGGTTCGCGCCTCCTCGAACTTCGCGAGGCCGACCTTCGTGAGGACCGCGTAGGTCACGCGCGCGTCGCTCTGGCAGCGTCCCTTCTCGACCCAGCCGGCCCGCTCGAGCCCGTCGAGGAGGCGGGTGATCCCCGAGGCGGTCAGGAGCACCTGGCGGGAGAGGTCGACCCGGCGGAGCGAGTTCTGGGGCGCGTGGTAGAGCTGGGCGAGAACGTCGAAGTCGCTCAGGGTCAGCCCATGCTGGGCCTCCAGGCGGGCCGAGAGCTCGCGCGTGACCGCTGCGTGCGCGCGCAGGAAGCTGATCCAGCCCTGGACTTTCGGCTCCCGGGTAAGTTGTGCGCTCAATACTTGACTAGACAAGTTTTTCTCGCTAATATAGTTGACAGGTCAAGTATACAGCATCTGCCCTAGGAGGCAACAGCCAATGTCAGTCATCGAGAACACCAAGCAGTTCGCGCCCGCAGGCACCTGGGCAGCGGACACCGTCCATTCAAGCGTTTCCTTCGAGGTCGCCTACGCGGGCGTGAACACGTTCCGCGGCAGCTTCAACGACTTCACTGCCACCCTGACCGGCGAGTCCCTCGACGGAGCGGCGAAGGTCGCGAGCGTCGACGTCAAGGACGAGCAGCTCAACGGCCATCTCCAGACCCCGGACTTCTTCGACGCCGAGCGCTATCCGGAGATCGAGTTCAAGGCCACCGAGCTGAACCGACTCGCGGGCAATCGCGTCGAGGGCAAGGGCGAGCTCACGATCAAGGGCGTCTCGAAGCCGATCGAGCTCACCGGCCTGATCGCCGACGCGCCGACGACCGACCCGTTCGGCCGCGAGCGCCTCGGCCTCAACCTCGAGGCCGCCGTCGACCGCACCCAGTTCGGCGTCAGCTGGAACGCGCCGAACCAGAGCGGCGGCGACTACCTCGGCAACGACGTGAAGCTCATCGCCGAGCTCGCGCTCGTCAGGCAGGAGGGCTAGTCATGCGGATCCTGGCCGTCTCCGGCAGCCTCCGGAACGACTCGTTCAACACGAAGCTCCTCCGCGTCGCGGCTGACGCCGCGCCGGAGGGCGTCGAGGTCGAGCTGTTCGATCCGGCCGCCACCGGCGATCTGCCGATCTACGACCAGGATCTCGATCAGAGCACGGTCCCCGAGTCGGTTGCACGGCTCCGGGCGGAGTGGGACGGCGCGGACGCGATCCTGTTCGCGACGCCCGAGTACAACGGCTCCATCCCCGGTGGGCTGAAGAACGCGATCGACTGGGCATCCCGCCCGCGGCTCGAGGCGGCGCTGACGAACAAGAACGTCGCCGTGATCGGCGCCAGCCCGGGCCAGTTCGGGGCGATGTGGGCGCAGGCCGACCTGCGCAGGATCCTCGGGATCGCGGGCGCCCGCGTCATCGGGGACGAGCTTCCCGTGACCCGCGCGCACGAGCGCTTCGACGACGCCGGCCGCCTGCTCGACGGCGAGCTCTCCGAGCGGTTGCGGCTGCTGCTCGAGACCCTCGCGGCGGAGTCGTTTCCGGTGAAGGTGGCCGCATAGAAAGGGGGCCGCTTTCGCGGCCCCCGATCCGGTTACCAGCGTTGCATTCGGTAGAGGCGCTTCCTGCTCCGGCTAGGCCGGGCGGCGCGAAACGCGTCGTCCCCTACGCTGGCTAGGCGATTCCCCGTGGTCCCGGGGACACGCGCCTCTACCCGCTGGTACCTCCACTGCCCGTACTGTCTGAAATCACTGCCGGACCACCTCCTTTCCGCGGTAGCCGCACGATACCGAAAGCCGCGGAGGCCGTGTGAACCGTGGGGAACCCATGGCTCCCTGGGTCGGCTACCCGCGCGTCGCGACCTGGAGCAGACCGAGGCACATCTCGTCGGTCGTGCCCTCGCCCCAGAGCACGTAGCGCGGCGCGAGGCGCTTGCCCTGCACGACGGGCTGCGCGGCGCGCGAGTTGCCGAAGCGGCACGTGACGCGGATCGTGTCACCCGGCTCCGCATCGACAGGCTGTTCGAAGTAATACGCGTCCTGCCAGCGGAAGTCCCACTTCGGGATGTGCAGCAGCGTCTGCGCCCGCGTCGTGCCGGGGTTCAACTCGATGCGGATGTCGAAGCCGCGCAGGTGCATGTGGCCCGCGACCCCGAAGATGCGGATCGGCCGGTTGACGGGGCGGTCGCACGACGTTGACACGTCCGTCGCGGCGCCGACCTGCTGCGGATAGTCGGCCAGAGTCTTCTTGCAGAGAAAGAGGAGGCCGATGGGAATGACCGCCGCATCCTGGCCGTACTTGCGCACCTCGTCGCGGAACGCCGCGTCGCGCGAGCAGAGTGCCGAGCGAACCCCGGCCGGGCACGGGAGCTCAACCGGCGCGGGCGCCAGGAACGTGTCGAGCGGCGTCAGCTGCGACCCCGCGGCCGGCACGACCTTGAGCACCGCGCGCGAGCGATCGTCCATGCGCATGCCCTGCATCGAGTTCATCAGGTTGTAGTGCACCTGCATCACCACGACCGCATCCTTGTGGAGCAGGACGCCCGTGCCCTGTGGCAGGTCGTTCGTCGTATGGCCCGGCACCCAGGCGCTGATCCACTGCGGGGAGCCGAGCCGGTCGCTCGCGAGGTTGCCGGCCGACGCTCGGGTCTCCGTCAGTCCCGGACCGCCGAAGCACGTCCAGCCCTTGCCGCCCGACGCGGCGTTCAGGCGCCGCGCCTCGGCGGCGTTGTCGCCCGCGGCCTCGAAGAGGATGACGTGGTGCACCATCGCTCCCTGCTGCGGCTGCACCGCGGCGGACGTGACGAACATGTCCTGCGAGAGCTTCGGGTCGAGCAGCGTGCAGTGGTAGTCGTCCGTCGATTCCGCGGTGGCATGCGGCGTGTACGAGCGTGCCGGCGTCAGGATCAGGGTCGTTCCCGGAGCGGTGCCGGCGGCGGTCGAAGCCGGAATCGGATGTGCGTTGCCGAGCTTCGCGCCGCCGCGTGCCCACCGCGCGATCAGGTCCTTCTCCGCCGGTGTCAGGATCCGGACGGAGGTGCCGGTGAACGCCGGCGAATCGGTGCCTGGCATCCACGGCGGCATCGTGCCGTTCTGAGTCCGCCGGAGGATGAACGGCGCGAACGCATGGGCTGTGCCGGGCGATCTGATCGAGAAGGGGGCGACGCCGCCGGGCGTGTGGCAGCCCGCGCATTTCGCGGCGAACACCGGCGCGACGTCGTTCCACGTCGGAGCCGCGGCTGCGCGCGCCTCGCCGCCGCTGCCGCCGCGCGTCACGAGCCCGAGCGATGCGGCGACTGCGAGCAGAGCGCCCGCTGCGACTGCGATCCGGCGCACCTGGAGAGGGTACCGCGCTTTATCCTGGCCGTGTGCGCACCGAGGTCGTCGTCGAGATTGCGCGGAGCCCCGAGGAGGTGTTCGCCTACCTGATCGACGTCGCGAACCTGCCCATGTGGCAGTCGGGCGTCCACTCCGCCGAGCTCGAGGGGGAGCCGCACGCCGGTGCGCGTATCCGCGAGTCGCGCCACATGCTCGGCCGGGAGCTCCAGACGATGCTCGAGATCGAGGAGTACGAGCCTTCGCGGCTCTTCACGCTCCGAGCGCTCGACAGCCCCGTGCCGTTCACCGTGCGGCATGAGCTCGAGCCGAGCGGCGGCGGGACGAGATTGACCGTGACCGGCGAGGGCGACGCAGGCCTGCTGCCCGGCTTCGCCGCCGGAATCATGGCCCGCCGGGCCCAGCGGCAGCTCCAGACGGACTTCGAGCGGCTGAAGCGGTTGCTCGAGTCCTGACCTGCTCCACGTCATCCCGGACCCAGCAAGTGCTCAGGTGGTCGTTGACGATGCCGCACGCCTGCATCGCGGCCCAGACCGTCGTGGGGCCGACGAAGCGGAAGCCCGCAGCCTTCAGGCGCTTCGAGAGCTCCTTCGACTCCGGCGTCTGCGCGTGCCAGTCGGCCGCCGTCTGCGGCACGCCGTAGCTCTCGGGGGCGAACGACCATACGAGCTCGTGGAGGGGCGTTCCCGCGTCTCGCAACTCGAGCACGCCGCGCGCGTTCGCGATCGTCGCCTCGATCTTGCCGCGGTGCCGGACGATCCCGGCGTCGCCCAGCAGCCTCTTCACGTCACGCTCACCGAACCGCGCCACGAGATCGGGGTCGAAGCCTGCGAAGCCGCCGCGGAAGCTCTCTCGCTTGCGCAGGATCGTCAACCACGAGAGACCTGCCTGGAAGCCCTCGAGGCAGAAGCGCTCGTACAGCCCGCGCTCGTCGATCACCGGCCGTCCCCACTCCTCGTCGTGGTAGGCGGCGTAGAGCGGGTCCGTCGCCGGCCAGCAGCGCTCAGGCGGGGAGCTCAAGGACCACGACGCCGTCGACGATCTTCACGGGATACGTCTCGACGGGCTGGAAGGCCGGCAGCGACCGCGGCTGCCCGGACGCGAGCTCGAACGCGGAGCCGTGACGCGGGCACACGACCGTGCAGGTCTCCTGGTCCCAGTCGCCTTCGCAGAGCGGCCCGTCGTCGTGCGAGCAGCGGTCCTCGATCGCGTAGAGCTGTCCGCGGCAGTTGTAGACGCCGACGTAAACGCCCGGGCTCACGGTCACGAGCTTCATCGAGCCCGGCGGAAACGCGTCCGCCGGTGCGACCTCCACCACCGCCACTACGAGAGTTCGAGCTCGTCGAAGCCTGCGAGGCCGTCGGGCAGCGGCGTGCCCTTCGCCTTGTGGAGCGCGACCTTGAGCGTCGTCAGCCCGAGCATCGCGCACTTGAGCCGCACCGGAGTGAGCGGAATGCCGATCTCCTCGAGGAGCTCTTCCTTGGCGAGGACTCCGATCTCGGTCGCCGTCCTCCCTTTCACCATCTCGGTGAGCATCGACGTGGCCGCCTGCGAGATCGCGCAGCCACGGCCCGAGAACTTCACCTCGTCGATCGTCTCGCCGTCCTCCGCGAACGCAACGTAGATCGACACCTCGTCGCCGCAGAGCGGGTTCTGGCCCTCGGCCTCGGCGTCCGCGTCCTCCATGACGCCGTGGCCGCGCGGGTTCTTGTAGTGGTCCAGGATTACCTCGCGATACATCTGGTCGAACTCGTTCATGCGAACACCTTACGCACGGTGTGGAGGCCGTCGACGAGCTGGTCGATCTCCTCCGGCAAGGTGTAGAGGTAGAAGCTCGCCCGGTTCGTCGCGGCGACGCCGAGCTTCTGCATGAGCGGCTGGCAGCAGTGGTGCCCCGCGCGGATCGCGACGCCCTGCATGTCGAGGATCTGCGCCACGTCGTGCGGATGGATCCCGTCGATGTTGAACGAGACGATGCCCGTGCGGCGATCCGCGGGCGGACCGTACAGCGTGATGCCTTCCACCTCGCCGAGCCGGCCGAGCGCGTATGCGGCGAGCTCGTGCTCGTACGCCTCGATCGCGTCGAAGCCGACACCTCGCAGATAGTCGATCGCCGCTGCGAAGCCGACGGCCTCCGCCATCGGCGCGGTGCCGGCCTCGAACTTGTGCGGCAGCTCGCCCCACGTCGTCCGGTCGAAGCGCACCGAGCTGATCATGTGGCCCCCGGTGAGGAAGGGCTCCATCGCGAGCAGGAGCTCGCTCCGGCCCCAGAGCGCGCCGACCCCGCTCGGGCCGCACATCTTGTGCGCGGAGATCGCGAGGAAGTCGACGTCGAGCGCCTGCACGTCGAGCGCCATGTGCGGCGCCGCCTGTGCTGCGTCGCAGACGAAGATCGCGCCCTGGTCGTGCGCCCAGGCGACCACGCGCTCGATCGGGTTGATCGTGCCGAGCGAGTTCGACACGAGCCCCGTCGCGACGACCTTCACGTTTCCCTTCGCCGCGATCTCGTCGAGCCTCGAGAGCTCGAGCTCGCCCTCCTCGGTGAGGGGGATCATCGCGAGCTCCGCCCCGGTCTTGCCCGCGATGAACTGCCACGGAACGAAGTTCGAGTGGTGCTCGAGCTCGGTGACGACGACCACGTCGCCGGGGCCGAGGTTGCTCATGCCCCACGAGTAGGCGACGAGATTGATCGCCTCGGTCGCGTTGCGGACGAAGATGATCTCTCGGACGTCGGGTGCGTTGACGAGGGCCCGCACTTTCTCGCGCGCGTCCTCGAGCGCCGCAGTCGCGCGCTCGGCGAGGACGTAGACGCCTCGGTGCACGTTCGCGTACGAGGTCGAGTAGAAGTCGTCCATCGCCTCGAGCATCTGGCGCGGCTTCTGCGAGCTTGCCGCCGAGTCCAGGAAGGCGAGCGGCTTGCCGTGGATCAACTGCTCGAAGATGGGGAAGTCGGCGCGGATTGCGCGGGCGTCGAGCTTCTTCCGGCTTGTAGTTACCGCCACTCAGCCATGGTACGGGCTATCGCACGTGGAACGACGCGCCGGCATAGCCGGGCGCCGCAACCTTCCCTGAGCCTCGCGGCACCTTTCCCTTGCCCTGCGCATTCGCGTGGATCGTCCTCCCCGCGATCCGGAAGCTCGCCGACGGGACAGGGATGCCGTCATCGAGTGCCTGCGCCCAGCGGGTCACGACCGTCTTCTTCGTCGTCTTGCGGACGAGCACCCTCAGCCCCGGCCGGAGTTGCTGCTCGATGAGCGTCGAACCGGTGTTGACGACGACATCGAGGCTCCCGGGCTCGCCGGGAAGGGCGGTAGCCGAGATCCCGGCGGCGGTTGCCGGAATGCCTGTGGTCACCACCGCGCCGAAGTGCTCTCCGTGACTACGTGAGCGGGCGACGCTGACGCGATTGCCGTTCGTCCAGATCGTCCAGAGCCGGTCCCGGCTGTCGACGGCGAGCGCCATGTGCGGTCTCTGGTCGCCGAAGACAACGGCGAAATAGAACCCGTCGCCCGCCGGCTGGCCTTCGCGAAAGGGAACCACCGTCACGCCCGTCGGCGGCTTTCCCGGAGCCCACGCGAGGAACGTGAACCCTGAGTGGTCTGCGGTCAGTGGCACTCGGTCGGTGGTTGCGGTCGGCTTGAGCGACGTCGGGCCGGTGACACTGAGGTCGGAGGCGATGCGTTCGTGGACGAACGCGCCGTCGGGATCCGCTGTCGAGAAGAACGCAATCTGGACAAGACCGGACGTATCGACTGCAAGCGACTCCGCCTCGGCGCAGCAAGAGAGGTTCTTGGACGCTTCACCGTTGAGTCCACGGAACACGTTGAGTCCGCCGGCGTCCTGTGCGAAGTACGGTGTTCCGTCCGTCGCGACAGCGGCAGCCATGACGCCGCCGGCGATGTTCGACTGCGTTTGCAGTGGGCCGGTCCACGTCTGGCCGTCGTCGGTCGACGTCAGGCGTCCGACGCCCTGCGCGTTTGGGAAGTAGAGCTGGATCGCACCGTTCGGCTGCTGGATGAGCTGGGTTCGATTGGCCGCGGGATCACTTGCGACGACGACTCTCGGTGCCGCACGGTTGCGCGACACTGAGATCGTGCCTCCCACCGGCGAATCGAATGCGACGAGTTCTGTGCCCGCCTGCGTGACGATCATCGACGGGATGACCGCGCTCTGCACCCCGGTGGCGAGCGTCTTCCAGGCCGACGCGGCGGGCGCGACGGCCAGCGCTGCGAGGCAGGCGGCGAGCAGGCGCATCGGCGGCCCTCCTACCGCGCGAAGGCGGCCGACTCCCAGAGCAGGCCGTGGCGCTCGCGGCGCTCGAGCCGGAGCCCCCGCGTCTCGGCTGCGCCGACGATTCGCGCCACCGGGTGCGCGTATGTGCGGAAGCCGCACCGCGAGAGACGTAGCCAGAGGTTGATGATCCGCATCCCGGTGCTCATCCAGACGCGGTCCTGCGGATAGGTGACGAGCAGCCGGCGCGTTGCATGCGACGCGGCGGTGCCGACGAGCCCGTCGACGTCCGGATAGCAGCAAATGACGCGGTGCATCACCACCACGTCGTGCGGCTCGATCGCGTCGGCGTCCGCGACGAAGTCGCCGACGCGGCGCTCGACCCGCTCCGCGAGGCCGCGGTCGGCAAGGAGCGCCGCAGCCGCTTCCTCGTACTCGCCGGAGATCTCGACGCTCGTCGCGCGCACCGCACCGGCGGCGAGCAGCTCGAGCTCGATCGCGCCAACACCGCCGCCGATGTCGAGGACGCTCGCACCACGGACGTCGCCGGCGAGCTCGACGAGTGCCCTTGAGCTGCCGGTCAGTCCCCGCTTGCGATAGCGCCCGGCGTCGCGCGAGGCGTACCTGCGGTTGAAGAGCCTGCCGTAGTCGGTCGAGCAGCAGTTGGCCATTCGCAAGCAGCTTACGACCTGTGCGCGCGCTCGCAATGCCGAACGGACATTCGGGTACCGTGGGCGCCCGATGAGCAGCGAATACATCTTCACCATGTACCGGGCCGACAAGTTCTACGGCTCCGACCGTCAGGTGCTGGCGAACATCTCGCTCTCGTTCTTCCCCGGTGCGAAGATCGGAGTTCTCGGCCCGAACGGTGCCGGCAAGTCGACCCTCCTACGGATCATGGCCGGGAAGGAGGAGCCGTCGTCGGGCGTTGCCGAGCTTGCCCCAGGCGCGACGGTCGGGCTGCTCGAGCAGGAGCCCTGGCTCGATCCCGAGAAGGACGTACGCGGCAACGTCGAGGACGGCGTCCGCCCGCTGCGCGACCTGCTCGACCGCTTCAACGAGGTCTCCGCGAAGTTCGCCGAGCCCGATGCCGACTACGACACGCTGCTCGTCGAGCAGGCGAAGGTGCAGGACGCGATCGACCGTGCGGATGCGTGGCAGCTCGACGAGCACATCGACCACGCGATGGATGCGCTGCGCGTGCCGGAAGGCGACCGCGACGTCACGACGCTCTCAGGTGGAGAGCGCCGCCGCGTCGCCTTGTGCCGGCTGCTCCTCGCGTCGCCGGATCTGTTGCTGCTCGACGAGCCGACGAACCACCTCGACGCAGAGTCGGTCGCGTGGCTCGAGCGCTTCCTGGCCGAGTACAAGGGCACCGTCGTCGCGGTCACGCACGACCGGTACTTCCTCGACAACGTGGCAGGCTGGATCCTCGAGCTCGACCGTGGCCGCGGCATTCCGTTCCAGGGCAACTACTCGTCGTGGCTCGAGCAGAAGCAGGAGCGGCTGGCCGTCGAGGAGAAACAGGAGTCGGCGCGCCGCCGCACGCTCGCCCGCGAGCTCGAGTGGGTGCGCATGAGCCCGCGCGCGCGGCACGACAAGTCGAAGGCGCGTCTCGGCGCGTACGAGCAGCTGCTCGCGGGAGAGCAAAATGTGAAGCTCGACAAGGTCGAGATCCACATCCCGCCGGGACCCCGGCTGGGCGACATCGTGATCGAGGCTGAGGGCGTGCAGAAGGGCTTCGGCGATCGCCTGCTCGTCGAGGATCTGACGTTCTCCTTGCCGCCCGCCGGCATCGTCGGCGTCGTCGGTCCGAACGGCGCCGGCAAGACGACGCTCTTCCGGATGATCGCGGGGGAGGAGGCGCCGGACAGCGGCGTCCTCCGCGTCGGCGAGACGGTGCAGCTCGCGTACGTCGACCAGTCGCGTGGCGATCTCGATCCCGCGAGCACCGTCTGGAAGGAGATCAGCGGCAACCAGGACGTGATCCTCCTGGGCAAGCGCGAGGTGAACTCCCGGCAATACGTCTCGTGGTTCAACTTCAAGGGCGGCGACCAGCAGAAGCGCGTCGCCGATCTCTCGGGCGGCGAGCGCAACCGCGTGCATCTCGCAAAGCTGCTCGCGAGCGGCGGCAACGTGCTGCTGCTCGACGAGCCGACCAACGACCTCGACGTCGACACGTTGCGTGCGCTCGAGGATGCGCTGCTCGAGTTCGCAGGCTGCGCCGTTGTCATCACGCACGATCGTTGGTTCCTCGACCGCGTCGCGACGCACATCCTCGCGTTCGAGGGCGACTCGCAGACGACGTGGTTCGAGGGAAGCTGGGGTGAGTACGCCGACTGGGTCACCGAGACCCGGGGCGCCGAGGCCCACGAGCCACATCGGATCAAGTACAAGCCGCTGATCCGGGCCTGACGGCAACACTGTGAGGGCCGGCCAGGGCCGGCCCTGGTGATTATCAAGCCGCTTCGGGCCTGGGAACCGGTGCCTTCGCTGCACCTTCGGGGTCAGCGGCTCGATTGGCGGGTGTGCGTGCCGCGGCATAGGGTTCGGCTCCGTGGAGTGGCGTCTGCTAGAAGACGTTCCCGTCGAGGAGGTGCGCGAACTGCTGCGAGTTGCGCGGCGGCGGCGGTTCTCGCGCAATGAGGTCGTGTTCCACCGTGACGATCCGGGTGACTCGCTGCACCTGATCAGCAAGGGCCGGTTCGCGATCCAGGTGATGACACCGCTCGGCGAGACGGCGACGATCGCGATTCGCGGGCCAGGCGAGAGCTTTGGTGAGATGGCTCTGGTGGGCGCGGCTCGGCGCTCGGCGACGGTGCTCGCACTGGAGGACGCCGAGACGTTCTCGATCTACCAGCCCGAGTTCGAGCGGGTCCGCCGGCAGCATCCGGGTGTCGGCGACGTGTTGACCAGGTTCCTCGTCAGCGAGGTGCGGATGCTGAACGAGCGGTTGCTGGAGGCGCTGTACGTGCCGGTCGAGCGACGTGTGCTGCGGAGGCTGGTCGAGCTCGCCGAGATGTACCCGGGCACGGACGGCGTTCCCGTGATCGCGCTGACGCAGGAGGCGCTCGCGGAGCTCGCGGGCGCGGCGCGTCCGACGGTCAATCAAGTGCTGCGTGAGGAAGAGAGGCGCGGCACAATCGAGCTCGCGCGCGGCAAGACCCGCATCGTCGACCTCGCGGCTCTGCAGAAGCGAGCTCGCTAAGTATCGCGAACGGGCACAGAAGGCAGCGCACGGTGTTCTCCTTTGGACGGGTCGCTGCTGACTTCGCCACCTATGAAGCCAGCACGAACATGTCGATGTCCCGTGACAAAGAAGACTTGTCACCACCATGACGGTCACCTCGAGCGGAGGCACGACGAACGGCCCGTTCCCGGTGAGGTGTTCCCGTCCGGGCCGACGGCTCGCCGCGCGCGAAGCCCGGCGCGAGAGGCGCCGGGCTTCGAGGCACCTGCTGCAACGTCTGCGGCCTAGCCCTGGGTGTAGATGATGCCGCCGCCGATGCCGAGCGTCGTGCAGTCGCCGGCGTACTTCCATTCCCCGGCGCCGCTGGGGTAAAGGCGGTACTCCCAGGCCACGACCGTGTGTCCTCCGCCGATGTTGAAGACCAGGTCGTTCGTTCCGGAGACGGTGCCCCAGCCGTAGGACGGGTCCCACCTCAGCTTGGTGAAGCCGTTGACCCAGTACCAGACCTGCTGCCAGTCTCCGCCGTCGAGCGACACGTACAACACCGAGTAGTGCGCCGGGGAGGCGTATGCCGGAACGTGGTAGTAGACCTGGTCGAGGACAGCACAATCGATCATGGCGACGTTGCCGTCGGCGGCGGCTGCCGTTCCCGTCATTGCTGCGGCCAGCGTGGCTGCCAGAGCCACCACCACCACCATCCGCCTCAGTGTCCTGATCCGCTTCATCGTCCGCTCCTTTGGGTGGTCGTCTGCTGGTTGATACGACCGTTGCGGAGACGGTACGAAGGAGCAGGTCAGATGTCGTTCAGGCGGTCGACGAGAGAGTGTCAGCGTTATGACAACCTTCCACACGCGCTGTTAGTTCGCAGCCTCCCAGGACCGCAGGGCCCAGTCGGCGGCGGCGTTGGCGTCGAGTGCGGCGCCCCGTTCCCACGCTTCGGCGAACGCCTCCGCGGAGAGTGCCTCGCGGCATTGCGCCCGGATCGTGTCTGCCTCGGCCTGGTCGTCCCCGGTGAAGGCGATGCCGGTCTGTGCGCGAATGGCCGTGGCGGCGGCGAGCAGGCCGGCGGCGTGGGCCAGGTTGCCGCGTGCTGCGAAGATTGCCGCGCCTCCCTGGAGGCATTCGGCTATGCCGCGCGGGTTCTCCATCTCTCGAACGAGTTGGAGGCTTTCACGATAGTGAGCGAGTGCCTCGGTCGGGGCACTCGTTTGCACGAGGTGGCCGAGGCTGTGGAGCGCGTGGGCAAGAGTGTCCTTCTGGGCGTCCTCTCTGCTGAGCGCAACGCTTTCCTCGAGCGACCGTCGCGCCCGCTCCGTCTCTCCAGCTGCGTCCTCGGCCCAGCCGAGGTTGTTGAGTGCGACGGCGAGCTGGAATGTCGACCCGTGTCTCCTAGTACCGGCGACAACGTCTCGGTGCAGCGCCACGGCCCGGGTGTAGTCCCCCTGGTTGGACACGATGTTGGCCAGGTTCCCGAGTGCCGCGAGCTTGAGCGACTCGTCGCCGACACCCCCGAGTGCGACCGCCGCATCCTCGAGCAATCGCGCCGCCTCCCCGTAGTCGCCGCGCCAGTTGGCGTTCTGGCCGAGGCCCTTGAGCGCCAAGCCTTCTTCGCGGTGGTCGCCGGCTTCGCGGGAGACGACGAAAGCCTCGGACATCAGTCTGTCTGCGGTATCGTGCTCGCCCTGCTGGGTTGCGAGCCAGGCGGCTGTGCGGAGTGCCCGGGCACGCACCGCAGTGGCCGCGTCGCGTGTGCAGGCAAGCGCGGCCGCCAGCCTCTCCCGCGCCTCCCGATACTCGCCGTGCTGCCTCCAGGAGGGCACGAGGCTCACTGCCAGCTCGAGCGCCAGCTCGGGATCTGTGCCGAGCGCATCGTCGAGTGCCCAGCAGCGACTGCAGCACGTCCAGGTCGGCGCCGGCGACCTTCTCGGCCGACTCGAAGCTGCAGCCGCCCGCGAAGAAGCTCAGGCGACGGAACAGCGCCTGCTCGCCGGCGTCGAGCAGGTCGTGGCTCCAGGCGATAGTGGCCCGCAGCGTCTCCTGCCGTTCATCGACACCGCGGCCGGCCCTGAGCAGATCGAGGCCGCGCGCCAACCGGTCGAGCAGCTGCGCGGGGCTGAGGACGGCGGTGCGGGCCGCCGCCAGCTCGAGGGCGAGCGGGAGGTTGTCGAGGCGCGCGCATACCATGCGCAGATCGTCGGAGCTCTCGAGCTGGA